>CAYPUG010000048.1:0-18541 GCA_964413905.1 uncultured Anaerolineae bacterium
GGAACTGTTCATCCTGGATTACTCCCTCATCTGGGTCCCGCCGACCTACTTGTGGCCGGGCATTTTGGGCGGTTTGATCATGGGGGTTGGGTTCATCATCGGGGGGTATTGCCCCGGCACCTCCTTGGTCGCCTCGGTCACCGGTAAACTGGACGGTATTTTCTTTGTGTTGGGGGGCATTGTCGGGTGCTTGGTGTTCTCCGAAACCGAACAGTGGTTCCATTACTTTTACAATGACAGTTATTACGGTCGCCTGACGCTGATGGACGTATTCCACCTCCCTATTGGTGTAGTGGTGCTGTTGGTCGTCCTCATGGCGTTGTTCATGTTCTGGGGCGCGGAGAAGCTGGAGCAGATCATCGGCGGTCGACCTGCCGAACATTCCCCGTGGCGCAAAGTGGGCGCGGCCGCCCTCCTCGTAGGCGCGCTGGCCGTGCTCTTCATCGGTGAGCCCACACCTCAACGGGGCTGGGCCCACATCGCTCCCCAAAAAGAACCGCTTCTCCAGCAGCGTCTGGTGTATATCCATCCGGGCGAATTGGCCAAATACATGGCCGATGACACCATCCGTTTGGAGATTATTGATGTCCGACCGGAAGCAGACTACAACCTCTTCCACCTGCGCTGGGCCCGCCATGTGCCCTTGGACCGACTGACGCCGGTAATCGAGACCCTGCAGAAAAATCCCGACGCGTCAAAGACCCTGATCGTCCTCGTCAGCAACGATGAGACATGGGCCACAGAGGCATGGAAACTGATGGTCGGCGGCAATGTGCCCAACGTATACATCCTGGAAGGAGGGATCAATAACTGGCTTAAGTATTTTGGCGAGGAGGATGGATTTGAACCGCTGCCCGGGCCCTTTGCCGACGAACAACTTCACTATCGCATTCCGGCAGCCCTGGGAGAGCACTACAAGGCCGCGGAACCGTTCTGGCACCATTATCAAGACAAGATCACCTTCACCCCCAAAGTCAAATTACAGCGCAAGAAAGGCCCCTCCGGGGGTGGATGCGGATGACCGCCCTATGGGATAGGGGTTCGTGTGTGGGAGGATCTGCATTCCGAACACACACGAACCCCCTCGCCTCCCACGATAAGTGACCTCAACCTGAAACACGCTTCCTAGTGGGAAGCGCCCTCATGTAAAAAGTCGGTATCATTTACCCCGGCCACCAACATGGTCTCTGCGGCTAGAACTCCAGAATAGAGTACACCCCTTTCAAATTTTGAGGACACCTGACTCATGCGTATAATATGTGCAATGCTCCATGATATGCTCCCCAACACATAGGGGGGCTTTCCCCATTATAGAAAGGAGGTGGGAAACCGAAAAAAACGGGATAAGGCCTCCAACCACAGCGTTCTGTACCTTTGGAGTGCGATTTACACACTGTATTTCACCAGGATGTTCCGCGCATCGTCGGCGGTTCATCCCCCATGAATGAACGATGTCATATCCAAGCAAGGAGGAGTATCCTATGCGGACCCGTACATGGCGTATTTTGACCCTCGTTCTGGTGTTCAGCCTGGTCATCCCCATGGTGGCTCTGGCAGCCCAGACCGACCCAAACACGGATGCGTTAATCACACAATCTCAAACTCTCGGTACGAACCGCTTCATCATCCAACTGGAAGATCCCCCCTTGGCCACCTATTACCGGCAGATGGGCGCGCCTGCCACCATGAGCCGCGCGGCCGGTAAACTGGATGTCGCTTCCCCTGAAGCGCAAAACTACCTGAACCAATTGCGCACCAAGCAGGTGGAAGTCTTCAACGCCATCCAAAAGGCCATTCCCGGCACAGAATGGGCTCAGTACCGAGATGAATTAGGACGCATGCACCCCCTTTCCTACCAGATCGTGCTCAACGGCTTTGTCGTTAAACTGCCCAAGGTGGATCGAGAAACACTTGTCAAACTCTCCCGCATCCCGGGCATCAAAGCCGTCACCGTAGAGCACCAAGTAGAACTGAATATGGAGGTCATTAACCCCACTATTGGGGCCCCGGCTGTGTGGGATCAACTAGGCGGTGTGGAAAACGCGGGCAAAGGCATTAAGGTCGCGGTTATCGACACCGGTGTGGATCCCAATCACCCCGGCCTGGACCCCACCGGCTATCGATATCCTGTGGGGTACCCTCGCGGGGACACGCGATACACCACCCCTAAAGTTATCGTCATTCGAGGTGTCTATCGTCCGGATGACCCACCCGTTGCCCCTGCCCCGTTGCCTGCACATCCTCATGGTACCGGTGTGGCCACGATCATCGCGACGAACCCGAACACTGTGGCCACATACAAGGGCGTTGATGTGACCTTGAGCGGTGTTGCCCCCAAGGCGTACATCATGTCCTACCAGATCTTTTATCCCAGCGCCGGAGGATCCTCCGCGCGCTACGCCTCGGATGTGGAAACGGTCAAAGCCATCGAGTTGATGGTGGCCGATGGCGCGGATGTGGTGAACAACTCCTGGGGTGAAAGCGCGTTCATTCCGCTGAAAAGCGGATTTAACCCGGTCATTGACGCACTGGATGCGGCGGTGGACGCAGGTGTGATCGTCGTCAAATCCGCGGGGAACGAGGGACCGGGTAGTGCCACCGTCGGTGGGAACGACCAACCGGTGAAGGGCATCTCCGTAGGCGCGACGGTGAACACCCGCGCGTTCGGCAACGAAGCTCGGGTCACCGGACCGGGTGAGGTGCCCGAAATCCTCCAGTCCATGCTGGCCGTGCCCGCTGCATTTGGCGGCACACTTCAAGAGGACACGGAAAGCATCTATGTGGATGTGGGACGCATCCATCCGGGCAACAAGAAGGCATGTAACCCCATTGAAGATCCAAACGGAGAACTGCAGGGCAAAATTGCCTTGATCTCCCGCGGATCCTGTACTTTTGTCAAGAAGGTGAAACACGCGCAGGACGCGGGCGCGATTATGGCCATCATCTATAACAACGTGCCTGCGGCTCCGCCCATTACCATGGGGGGCTCTTCCAACGAAATCACCATCCCCGCATTCATGGTGGGCAACCTGCAGGGTCTGGCCATGGTCCAGTTCGAAAACGAACATCCGGGTGAGGCCACCGTGTGGATCGGTGCGCAAACCGCACGTCTCACCAACATTGTGCCGCCGGATGTTCTCACCTCCTTCTCCAGTCGGGGCCCCGCGTTCCCGCTAAACCGAATTACACCGGACATCGTGGCCCAGGGGCAGAATGTACTCAGTGGTTACGGTATCACCACCATCCCCTCCCCCAGCCTGTGGGAACCCTGGGCAGGAACGAGTGCTTCCGGCCCGGTGGTTGCGGGAGCGGCCGCGTTGGTGAAAGCCGTCCATCCCGACTGGGCCCCCTGGCAAGTTAAAAGCGCCCTGATGACCACGGCGAATCCCACGGTATGGGTAGACTTCACTCAAACGGCAAAGGCCGGCCCCATGGAAGCCGGTGCCGGGCGCGTGCAAGTGGATAAGGCCGTAGATCCGGGCGTCTTCATCAAGATCGTGGATCCGGATGGGAAGATCCCCGCGAACCCCTCCGCGATGTTCGGGCTCGTGCAAAAGGGCCAAACAAAGACGCTGACGGTGGAATTCCACAGCGCACTGAACACCGATGCCACATGGACACTCACCTTGAAGAACCCGTTCACCTTACCCATCACGTTGAGCGCCACCACGGTTGATGTGCCGGCCAACGGCACGGCCACGGTAGAGTTGACCCTCGATCTGACCGGTACAAATGTGGAGCCGGGTGACTACTACGGATGTGTCTCCTTCACCAGTGGCGATTACTGGGGCCACTTCCCGTTCTGGGTCCGCGTTCAGGCAGATGAAACGAACGCGGAAGTCCTCCTCATCGACGATGACGGCTCGCTCTTACAGCCGGCGTTCTTCGGTGTGGACACACCCGACTATCGCCCATACTATGAAGATATGCTACAAAAACTCGGCGTCACTTACGACGTCTGGGATGCGGAGCGACACTGGCTGAGTGGGCCGGGCTTGCCCGATGTGGCCACGCTCCAGAAATACGACAAGATCATCTGGTTCACGGGCGATTCCTTCCTCACGTACTACGGCGTTACCGCGAGTGACGCGGAGCGAACCGCCCTGTTGGACTTCTTCCACAACACACCGGGCCGCAAACTCATCATCACCGGTCAGGATTGGAGCGGCTACTTTGTGGACTTCCAGAACGGAGCGAGTAGCGGCTGTGTGCTCTGCAGCATGGGCGTGGGCACTTGGGCCGAGGATCAATACGCACCTGCGGCCAACCCTGCGCCGGTCCTGGCCGCGGTGGGTGAAGGGCCCTTCTCCGGTCTGACACTGGACCTGGGCGGCGTGATGACGCCCACCCTGGAAACGGGCGCGGGCAACCAGGGCTACGTGGACGGGCTCATGCCTGACGGGCCCTATGCACCCGAGTGGACAGGCCAAGGCGGCTTCCACACCATGCTGCCAGCAAAGGACACACCCACAGAGCAGGTGCCGTACATCGCAACCCTGCGCGGTGGCGATCCGAAACTCGAATGGATCCTCGCGGGCGATGCAGAAGGCACCACCACGTCCGACAGCCGAGGCATCTACTTCGCCTTTGGTCTGGAAGGCATCAACGATGCCAACAGTGAACAAGGATTCGCCACACGGGCTCAAGTACTGCAACGGGCCTTCGAGTGGTTGGACGATGAGGTGAGCATCTCGGTGACCGGTGTCACCGAAACCAACGTCCCTGAACCCATCGTCCTCACCGCCACCCTCACCAGCAGCATGCCGTACACGCAACCCGTGACCTTCCGTTGGGATTGGGGTGACGGCTCGGGCATCATCTCCAGCGGAAGCAGCCAGATGTCCGCGCACACCTATGACGAACCCGGCACGTACACGGTCTGGGTTGAGGGCACGGATCCGCTGGGACACACCGCGGTGACCTCCATCACTGTGACGGTCAACCCGAACCCGGTGGAACCGGTCCAGTGGGTAACCGAGACGATGGAATTCGCGCCCACGGCGGACACCTACATCAACGCGTGGGCTCTGCCCTGGGTGAAGCCGGACGTGGGCGACGATGGCAACTTCATCGTCCGCGGCAAGAACATCAAGACCGCCCTCCTCGGCTTTGACCTGGCAGGTCTCGGAGAGGAAAGCGAAATCCTCTCCGCCAGACTGAAGGTCTACGCGACCAACGGCCGAGGCCGAGTGTGGATCGGGTCCTACGCGCTGCGTCGCCCGTGGTCGGAGATGGATGCCACTTGGTGGGAAGCCACCACCGGCGTGAAGTGGGAACAGGCCGGTGCCAACGGCACTAGTGACCGCACCCCCACTCCCACCGATGTCCAGGTCGTGGACAAGACGGGATGGGTGGAGTTCGATGTCACCGCCATCGCCCGATGCATGTTCCAGGGCAAGGCTTACGGTATTGCCCTACGAGGTGACGATGCGGAGAACGCGGGTGAGTGGTACTTCGTCAGCCGTGAGTTCCCGCGACTGAACCCTGTCCTCGAGATCACCTTCCGACATCCGAACCGGTAAGCAACACATCGGTACAAACACGAGGGGGGAGCACGTTGCGGTGCTCCCCCTTATCTTTTCTCACTCCTCCTTCTTACGACATACCCACAACTGTCCTTGATTTCCCACCACGTACACTTCCTGGCCCTCGTGTTCGTACACCAAGGCCTCGCCGTCTGCAATGGCGGGCACATCACCGCTCAGTTGGTCCAAACAGACCAGATTCTCCGTGTCCACCTGGGTTTCATATCGCAACCAGGGTACCGCGGTAGGCTCCACATTTAACGTCTGCGCCAGAATCACCTGGACGCGAGCCGCAATTTCCCGGGGCTTCCACACTTCACCTTCGGAGGTCGTCTTCACGGCGGCCGCAGAAGTTCGCTCCTGCCCCCCGCCGGAGGAAACGACTTGGGGCAACGCCACCTTGGACACGGGTGTGGATTCGGTGGACATCCCTTGTTTTCCAGAGGTGGAGACCACGATTCTCGTCATAGGAGGTTCCTCAGAAGTGAAAGCGCACGCGGCCAGTAACGTCAAAACGAACAACAGTCCTACAAGGACAACACATCGCGTACACGTCAGACGAGTCATTTTCCTCCTCCTTCTGTGCTCTTGATCTGTCCAACCTCACGGTAAAATGCCTGCAAGGAGGCGAACTGTGCCCATGTGAGCCCTTGTTCACCCAGGGAAATACCCTTCCGTTGACCGTGAAAATCGCTCCCCCCGGTCTTTGCCAACCCCAACATGTCGGCCAAGCGGTCGAACCGGCGAATAAAGGCCTGCAATGCGTCAAACGAACACCCAGGACACACTCGCGTTTTGTGATACGGATACCACACTTCCAAGCCCAGCACGCCCAGGCGGGCCGCCCGGCGGATCATCCCTTCTAGATCCCGCACATCCGTGTACAATCCGGGATGGGCCAACACCGGTAGCCCTCCCACTTCTCGAATAAGGGCCACGGCCTCTTCCAGCCGAAGAGCAAAGGGGCGCGGGATGGATACCGGCCCATTGTTGCGCAACACCGTGGCAAACACCGCGTCCATGGAGGGGAACTCGTCGGGATGATGCTTCATCAGCACCTCGGCGATGTGCGGTCGCCCTGGTACACCTTTTGCTTC
Source organism: uncultured Anaerolineae bacterium (assembly GCA_964413905.1). Classification (GTDB taxonomy): domain Bacteria; phylum Chloroflexota; class Anaerolineae; order JAADDB01; family JAADDB01; genus CAYPUG01. The sequence goes on from CAYPUG010000048.1 coordinate 6,623, forward strand.
GGCCAACACCTCTTCCCATGTGATGCGATACCCCAACGCCTGTAAACGTTCCACTTGCATCCGCTTCTGTTCTACACGACCTTCCAGCACTTGCTGCAACACTTGCTGCAGACGAGGATGATGGTGATCGATCCAGTACCCCAACACATCAAGATCCACAAAGTCGCGGTCGGGCTCATTCCGAATGCTCAACTCAATGGCCGGAATCACCTCCACCCCATGCTCTTCACCGGCCACCAAAGCCTCATCCACGCCGTCCACAGAATCGTGATCGGTGATCGCCAGGACTTTGACCCCCACACGAGCGGCCAGCGCCACCACATCCTTCGGCCGCATGGTCCCATCCGAGCATGTAGTATGCACTTGTAAATCCACCGGAAAACGAGCCTCATCCATCCTCGCCACCTTTCCTCATCCTTTTATCTATAAGATGCTCTCCATCCCTTATCTCCTCTGCCCACTCATTAAAGCGAGCCAAGCGTCCCCACGTATTATACTCCTTAAAGCGCGTAATTTGCACGATTACGAGAAGCTCTTTATAATCTCCCCTAACCCTTGCTCCTACGGTAGCAGCAGGGCCGAAGGAAAACGCCCCGACGACCGCGGCGGTTTACACTCTTTCGACGAAGGGTCTCGCGATGCCGTTTTCCCAAACGGATCTGCGCCACACCACAGTGAATACCCTCTACTGGACCTGGACCTGGCCGGGCCCTGCCCGGCCGCGCGTGAGGTAATTTCCCCCATTTCCCAATGATCCCGCATTCTCCACTCCCTGCCCGTGGATGCTTACAGATCGCGCCCATCTCGGGAGGGACGATCTACACAAACCCAAATGAAATAGCCTACACGAATTCGGAGGAGGATATACGCCATGGAAAGCAGGAAATACATCTTGACCGAACAAGATCTCCCAAAGGAATGGTATAACATCGCTGCCGACCTGCCCGCAGCGGGTATAGAAATGCCCCCGGTACTTCATCCCGCCACCAAGAAACCTATTGGTCCCGACGATCTCGCCCCCTTGTTTGCCATGGAGCTCATCAAACAAGAAGTAAGCACAGAACGGTGGATTGAAATTCCGGAACCGGTGCGCGATGTGTACCGCATGTGGCGACCTACCCCGCTCATCCGAGCACGCCGCTGGGAGGAAGCACTGGATACCCCGGCCCACATTTACTTCAAGTACGAAGGGGTGAGCCCGTCAGGAAGTCACAAACCCAATACCGCGGTTGCCCAAGCGTTCTACAATGCCCAACAAGGAGTCCGACGCCTGACCACGGAAACAGGGGCCGGGCAGTGGGGAAGTGCGCTGGCCTTCGCGGCCCAAGCGTTTGGATTGGAACTCAAAGTGTACATGGTCAAGGTCAGTTACCAGCAAAAACCCTACCGCCGCATTCTCATGGAAACGTACGGCGCGCAGGTGGTGCCCAGCCCTAGCCCCGACACCAACGCGGGACGTCAAATTCTGGCCGAAGATCCGGATAATCCCGGCAGTCTGGGCATTGCCATCTCGGAAGCCGTCGAAGACGCGGCCACCCATGATGACACCCGCTACGCGCTGGGGTCGGTGCTCAACCACGTGCTCATGCACCAAACGGTCATCGGGTTGGAAGCACAAAAGCAAATGGAACTGGCCGGGGAAGAACCGGATATCCTTATCGGCTGTGTTGGGGGGGGGAGCAACTTTGCGGGTTTTGTGTTCCCCTTTGTACGGGATAAAATCGTGGCCGGTAAAAACTACCGTATCATTGCGGTCGAACCCACGGCTGCGCCCACGCTGACCAAAGGGCTCTACAAGTATGACTTTGGGGACACCGCCCGGATGACACCGCTCATCAAGATGTACACGTTAGGCCATACCTTCATGCCGCCTCCCATCCACGCAGGGGGATTACGATACCACGGCATGGCTGCCCAAGTGTGTGCGCTGTACGACAAGGGCATTATTGAAGCCCGCGCCGTACACCAAAACCCCGTCTTTGAAGCCGCCGTCCACTTCGCCCGAGCCGAAGGTATTGTCCCTGCACCGGAAAGCGCACATGCCGTGCGGGTTGCTATGGATGAAGCCCTTAAAGCCAAAGAGCGCGGCGAGAAGAAGGTGATTGTCTTCAACCTCTCCGGACACGGTCATTTCGACCTCTCCGCGTATGAAGCCTATCTCAGCGGCCAATTGGAGGATTACGAGTACCCGGAAGAAAAGATTCAAGAAGCACTCCAACACCTGCCGGAAGTATGAGGCACCATTTCGGGGGCGGGGGATTCCCCGCCCCTTGCTCTAGGAGGAAAATGATGCTGCCCGAATTTGAGGAACTGCACTTGCTCATCCCTGGTCCCACTCCCGTGCCGGAAGACATCCGACACGTGATGACCCGCCCCATGACCAATCATCGGGGACCGTATTACAAAGCTTTATTGGCCGAGATGGTGGACATGGCCAAACAGGTATTTCAAACCCGAGGACGCCTGTTTGTGCTCACCAGTTCCGGCACCGGTTCAATGGAAGCAGCCATCGCCAACACCATTTCTCCAGGAGACCGCGTGTTGGGCATTAGCATTGGCAGTTTCGGCAAACGCTTTCAAATTATCGCGGAGCGGTTCGGGGCAGAGGTCATCCCTCTGGACTTTGAGTGGGGAGAAGCTGCAGATCCACAAAAAGTGGCCCACATGTTAGAAACACATCCACCTTTTCACGCTGTTACCATCACCCACAACGAAACGTCCACCGGCGTTCTCAATCCTCTGAAGGAGATCTGCGCAGTTATCCATCAACTCCCGGAGGAACAACGTCCTTTGATCATCGTGGACGGTATCAGTTCGTTAGGAGCAGCCAACCTTGCTATGGACGAGTGGGGATGCGATGTCGTGACAACGGCATCCCAAAAAGCGTGGGGAGCCCCACCGGGTCTGGCTTTCATCGCGGTCAGTGAGCGAGGATGGGAGGCCGTTCAGAAGGCGCAGAGCCCGAGATTTTACTTTGACCTGCGCGAGTATGAACGGTATTTCGTCAACAAGGGCGAGCCTCCGTGGACTCCGAGCATCTCCGTGGCTTACGCGATGCACGAGGCTCTGCGCCAAGTGCTCGAAGAGGGGCTGGAGAACGTGTTTGCCCGGCACGCGCGCGTGGCACAATACACCCGGGATGGGCTGGCGAAATTGGGCATGAAGCCCTTTGCCCGTGGACATTATTCCCCTGCGGTCACCGCGGTGCGTGTGCCCGAGGGCTGGTCACCTCAAGAATTGCGTCGTCGTCTGCGAGAAGAATACAAGATCGAAATTGCAGGAGGGCAAGGACACCTGGCGGATAGTGTGGTCCGGGTAGGTCATTTGGGAAAGGTGACAGAAGCGGATATCGACCCGCTTCTGGAGGCTCTCGCTCAAATCCTCGGGTAAGAGAAATCCCCAAAAGCCCGAACTTTACCTGCCCGGCATCCATTCCGGGCGGGTAAAGTTCGGGGCCGATCTACTCTTCTGAGGCAGAGGATTCCTTCTCAGTGGCGGATTCTTTTTCTTTCGCGGGTTGACTGGCCGGATTGGTTCCGTTCCCTCCCTTGCTGTCGGTGATGTACCAACCGGATCCTTTAAAGTGAATGGCGGGAGGTTTCAGAAGGCGCACCACATCCTCGTGCCCGTTCGGGCAACGCGGAATCGTCGTGTCGGAAAAGGATTGAATGCGCTCGAATTCCACACCGCATACCCGGCAACGATATGCATAAATCGGCATCGTCACTCCTCCACTCCTGATGTGTCCGTCCGTCAGTTCAACCGCTCCTACGCGAAGGGCCAAAGTAGCGGGATACTTCTTGTTCCGCGACCCAGGCGTTCGCTTCAAAAAATGCGTACGCCCTACGCAACGGCGACAAACGCATCGTGGTAAGATGCCGCATCCCGGCCGCGTACACCACACGCTCGATCTCTTCAAGGCGCTCCCACAGATCCCCCGGTGTTTCAGGCACCGGAATGTCCGCGTACGTGCGGCGAGGGAAGTATTCCTGTACAGGAAACGTTACCGCCTCCGGCGGAAGTTGGGGCATCAATGCGAGAGCAACGGCAGCCATGGCAAAGGCAATGAGTTGTCGTCCTACACGCTCCAGAGATTCAGGTAGAGCCAGTTGAAGCCCCAAATCCTCCAACCATCCCCAATCCATGAGCAATTTATTCACTAAGTACATCAACTCGCGGGGATCCCGCACCCGTTCCGTGCGCAAACTCAGGGCAAACCCCTCCCGCACTTCGCTCAAGTACTCCAGCGCCTCACGCATACTCACCGTCTTATGTGTGAGCGGGGCACTGTACACCTCTTGGCGAATAATCACGCCCAGCGCATCCCGCGCCGCCTCACTGATGGCCTTCAGGGCCATGAATTCCCTCAGGGTATCCTCGATGTCCCAACCACCATACATCGGTTCAACCCCCTCATAGGGCTCCCTGAAATTTGGCCTTTCGCTCTCTAAAGATCAAAGTCGTTTATGTTGAGAGTATAGCGCAGCGCGAATAAAGTGCCAAAATTACTCCCCCACCAAAAGGAAAGCGGGAGCCCTTTTGGGCCCCCGCGTAGCCCACATGGTTAAACACTTACTTACCCACCTTAATGGCCAGGCGCTTGGGCTTCGCGGCCTCCACCTTGGGCAGGCGCAGGGTCAGGATGCCGTTCTCGAAGGTTGCCTCCGCCTTATCTACATCCACCTCGACCGGCAACGTCAGGTCGCGGCGGAACATGCCGTACAGGCGCTCCTGGCGGATGTAATTGGCGTTCTCCTCCTTCTCCTCTTCTTTCACTTCACCCTTGATGGTGAGCACGTTGCCCGTCACCGTGATGTCCAGATCTTCAGGCTTCACGCCAGGCAGCGTCGCCTTCACCACGATCGCGTCGTCCGTTTCATACATATCCACACGAGGAATCAATGCCAACCCTTCGGTCAACCCGGTACGTTCAGCCACCGGAGCAAAGGTCTCCTCAAACAAGCGGTCCATCATGTCCCGCAGGAGCCTCATCTCGCGTACCGGATCCCAGCGCACCAGAGCGGCCATGATCCTCACCTCCTTTCCTGGGATGTATGCTCACTATCACGTTGTTGCACGCATTTTCAATCTAACGTCACCACTTACCGTGCCGTTATTTTATATAGAAAAAGCGCGTTAGACCGCCATTAGTGGAGCATTAGACGTGTGTTAGAAGGCCGGAATGTTTCCACGAAAGGTAGGCGAAGGCCGTGCCTTCTCCCGCCGTGTTTCATCCATCATTCCATGATCGACGGAGTACTACCGGGTCTGCGTCACCTTGGTCAGCCCGCGCGGGTGGTCGGGGTCGTAATCCTTGGCCAGGGTCAGGTAGTAAGCGAACAACTGACCGGGGATCACCGTCACAAAGGGCGTCACCCGCTCGGGCAAGGACGTGGGCAGGGGCAACGGCACCCGCGCCAGGTCCAAACTCTCCCGCACGTCCGAGATGATGACCAACTCCGCGCCCTTACGCTTCAACTCCTGGGCCTGTTTGTGAATCTCCCCGTGAACCTGCCCCTGAGGCGCGACGATCATCACGGGGAATCCGTTGGCCACCATCGCGATGGGGCCATGCTGAAAATCTGCCGAGGAATAAGGCTCGGCGACCACGTATGTCAGTTCCTTGAGTTTCAAGGCGATCTCGTAAGCGGTCGCGTAGTTGTACCCCCGCCCGATGACCACACACGCGTCCATGTAGCGATAGCGATCTGCAATGCGAGAGATGGGTTCGGCCAAGCCCAGGGTCTGACTCACCGCCGCGGGGACCTCCTGCAATTCCTGGAGGAGACGCTCATCCCCGGCCATGTGCGCGGCCAGCAGCGCCAGGGCCATAAGTTGGGCCGTGTACGTCTTCGTGGCCGCGATGCTTCGTTCCACACCCGCGTGCAGGGCGATGGTGTAGTCCGCGGTCTCGGCCAGGGGCGAGGCAGGATCGTTGGTGATAGCCAGGGTGGGCACACCCTGATCCCGCGCGTCCTGGACCACGGTGACAATGTCCGTGGATTTGCCCGACTGGGAAATGCCGATAACCAGCGCGCCCTCCATGTGCGGGGGCCGACGGTATAAAGTGTGCAAAGAGGGCGTCGCCAACGCGACGGGGAGTCCCACAGTGGTGCCGAACAGGTACTTGCCGTAGAGAGCCGCGTTGTCGCTGCTCCCCCGCGCGGCCATGACAATGTAGCGAATCTCCCGATCCTTCAACTGCTTCACGATCGCTGCAATGCGCTGACTCTCCTCCAGAAGCAGGGTGGTCAGCACCTGAGGCTGGGCGAATATCTCCCGATACAGATGAGGCTGTGTGTTCATGGGTTTCCACCTCGACAATATGTGAAATTGTACATCACGCTTCAGGGGTCCTCCTACGCCGACGGCGTTCGCGACGATTCACCCGTTGTGCAGAGGCCCGCTGCAACCGCTGAGAACGCCAGGGCTCCGCGTCGGCCACCAAGGCGTCCACGTGGGGGAAGGGATCGTGCGCGTGAGGGATGTGCAGCGCGGCCACGAACGCGTCCTGAAACGCGTCCTCCAGCGCGATCTCCACATATGTGACCCATCGGGCCACCCGCCGCGCCTCCGCGCGCGCGTCCACATCCAGCAAAGCCATGAGCGCGCCATCCCCCGCGGCATTGCCCACGGGTTCGACCTGCTCCACCGGCACATCCGGAATAAGGCCCAACATGAGCGCGTGAGCCGGGTCAATGTAACTGCCGAATCCGCCCGCGAGTTTAACCCGATCCACCGCGGCAACGCCCCGCCGTTCCATGAGGAGTTTCGCACCCGCGTAGAGCGCGGCCTTGGCGAGTTGCACCGCGCGGATGTCGTCTGAATCCACAGTGATCTCTTCCCCCGACGCAGTTTCGTGCCCCCACGCCAGGACGAACTCCCCCTTCGCGCCCCGACGCCGAAACCGGGGCGTCTCCTCTTCCAACTGAGGGACGAAGCGCCCGCTCGCGTCAATGGCTCCCACCCGCCACAGTTCGGCCACCGCTTCAATAATGCCCGAACCACAAATACCTCGGGCTTTCACCACCGTGGGACGATCCCGATACCGTCGCGAACGGGCCCGCAGGTCAGACGCGTCCAGCGCGTCCGCAGGCCATTCGGTGTTCCACCGCTCCTCTCCGATAACTTTGAAACGCACGTCCAAGGTTTCGGGATCGATGCGTACCCGTTCGATCGCGCCCCTGGCCGCACGCATCCCGTGACGAATTTGTGCCCCTTCAAACGCAGGGCCCGTGGGACTGGACGCGGAGAGGACCTGCTCCGCGTTGCCCAGAAGAATCTCCCCGTTGGTGCCCACATCGATGACCAGGTGAAGTTCCCCCTGAACCTGATGGGGAGCCTCCGCCAGGAGCACGGCGACATTGTCCGCGCCCACGTGCCCCGCGACACATGGCAACACGTGCACATAGCCCCCAGGCGCGATGGGCAGACCAAAATCTCGCGCTTTGACATCCACCGCGTCCTGCACGGCCAGGGTGAAGGGCGCGCTCCCTAAGAACACAGGCGTTAAGCCGAGGAAGAGGTGATGCATGACCGTGTTCCCCACCAGCACCACCTCCACCACGTCACGGGGCGCTATGCCCGCCTGCGACGTCGCCTCCTGGATGAGCGCGTTCAGGCCGTCCAGAATCGCCCGATGCATCCGCTCCCGACCATCCTCATGGCGCATCGCGTAGGAGATACGGGACATGATGTCCTCGCCAAAGGGGATCTGGGGGTTCATCGCGGAGACAGTCGCCAACACCTCGCCCGTGCGCAGGTGGGCCAGATGGCCCGCCACCGTGGTGGTGCCCACATCCACGGCCATGCCGTACAGGTCCTCGTGATACCCCGGCCGCACGTCCACAGCCTCCCGCCCCTGCCAGATGGTCAGGGTGATGGCCCGATCCCCCACGCTCAGGGCATCTTGCAACGCGCGCAGCACGTGAATGTCCGCGCGTACGTCCGTCAGTCCAAACCGATGGGCCAGTTCCTCCTGCACGCGCTCCCATTCGCCCTGAGTGTCCTCCAGCGCGGGCGCGGGGAGTTCCACATAGTACAACCGCGTGGCCGGGTGAACCCGCAGTTCGCGCGCGCCCACAGCCTTGCGAATGACCTGGCGCTTCTCCCGACTTTCTTCGGGGATTTCGATGACGACGTCGCCCCACACCCGCGCGCTGCACGCCAGCCGTTCCCCCTCACGTAGACCACATCGCTCCGCGCACGCGCGCTCTCCCGCGTCGGGAGGGCTCAGGTGGTCCGCCGCGGAACGGATACCATATGTGTCGAAAAAGCCCTCGGCCACGCGCACCCTGCACTTGCCACATGTTTGGTGCCCACCGCAGATGGATTCGATGTAGACCCCCGCGGTTCGGGCCACCTCCAACAATGTGGCTCCCGGTTGCGCGGTGATTTGCTTACCATAAGGCTGAAAGATGACTCTGTAGCGACGCTCGGGTGATGCGTTTGCGTTTTCTCCCATCCTAGTCGGCCTCGTTCTCTCCGTGAAATGGGGCGCGTGCTAAAGTATACCCGAGAACGCGCTTCGCCCCCGCATCTTTCAACGCGTGAGCACATGCCTCCAAGGTGCTCCCCGAAGTCATCACGTCATCAATGAGGAGGAAGGATTGCCCGCGTACCTGCCCAGGGTCCACCACCGCGAACGCGTCCTCCATGTTCTCGATGCGCTCCCGAAACCCCAATTGAACTTGAGGGCGCGTATGCCGCACGCGCACCAGGATGTCCTCCCGCACGGGGATTGCGGTAGCGCGGCCCAGGTGATGGGCCAGGAGCGCGGCCTGGTTATAGCCCCGCTCGCGCAATCGTCTTTCGTGTAAAGGGACGGGGATGATCGCGTCCACGCGCAGGGCCTCCACCCGCAAGCGACGACTCATGTAGTCGGCCAAAGGCTCGGCCAGCCGTGTGTTGCCCCGATACTTGAAGTCGTGGATGATCTGTTGCAGGGGCGGTTGGAAACGCGCGGCGGAACGGGCTATGTCCAGGTATCGAAAACGCCCCCGCTGACACATGGCGCAAAGGGTGCCCGTCTGAATGGGTTGGCCGCAGCGCACGCAATAGGGCGCCACAATGGGCTCAAACCGAGCCATACAGGTATCGCACAGGATCGTCCCCACCTGACCACAGCCCGCGCAGCGGGGCGGAAAGAGGACGTCGCCAAAAGCGTCCGCGTAGGATCGAAGCCACAGCCACACGCGCTGGAGGGGCGCGGAGGAAAGTATCGAATCATGTGGGCGTTCTGCGGACATGGTTTCTTACACGTAATAATGAGGATACATCACATTCCGTAGGGATGTGATGTATCCTCACATGCTCAACCGAGGACGACTTTCATGCCAGCCTTGGCCAGTTGCAGCCAGAAATCAGGGAACAGGCCAATGCCGATGACGAACAGGGCGGCCACCAGGGTCGCCAGGCCCAACACGGGCCGCCAGGCCAGCATGGGGGGCTTTTCCTCCTTGCTCATGTACATCTGAACCAGCACGTTCAAGTAGTAGTACGCAGAGATGGCCGAGTTGATGACGCCCACGATGGCCAGCCAGGTGAGATTGGCCTGCACTGCAGCCTGGAACAGGTAGAATTTGCCGAAGAAGCCCGCGAAGGGCGGGATGCCGGTCAAACTGAACATGAACACGGCCATTGCCGCGGCCAGCAACGGATGGTTACGGGACAGGCCTCGGATCTCGGAGAGTTGGACGTCACCCGAGCCCTGCTTCTCCAAGGCGATGACCACGGCAAACGCGCCCAGGTTCATGAACGCGTAGGCGAACAGGTAGTAGAGAACCGCCGCAACGCCCGTGGTGTTGGCCGCGGTCAGGCCCACCATGATGTAGCCCGCGTGCGCGATGGAAGAATAGGCCAACATGCGCTTCAGGCTGACCTGGCGCAAGGCCATCAGGTTCCCTACGGTCATGGTGAGAACGGCCAGTGCGGCTAACGCGGGAACCCACACGGTTTTCTCCACGCCCAAAACGCCCACAAACAGGCGCAGGAACGCGGCAAAGCCCGCGGCCTTGGCCGCTACAGACATGAACGCGGTGATAGGCGTGGGCGCGCCCTGGTACACGTCAGGCGTCCACATGTGGAAGGGCACGGCCGCGACCTTGAAGCCGAAGCCCACCATCATCAGCGCAAGGCCGACCAGAAACAGAGGAGAGAAGGAGGCGGCCTGGGCGATGCCCGCGAAATCCAGTGCGCCCGTGGCCGCGAAGACTAGGCCAATGCCGAACAGGAAGATGGCGCTGGAGAACGCGCCCAAGAGCAGGTACTTCAGCGCGGCCTCGCCCGAGGTCGCGCGCTCCCGCTCGAATCCTGCCAGGATGTACAGGCTCAGGGAGAGGAGCTCTAGGGCCACGAAGACGGTGATGAGGTGCGTCGCCGCGGCCATCAGGGTCATGCCAATCGCGGCCAGGATCAGGAGCCCGTTGTACTCCCCTTGCTGCTCCCCATGCGCGTCCAGCCAGTTCATCGCGACCAGCAGACCCAGAGCGGTCGCGCTCAAAATCACCAGGCGGAAGAACGCGGTGTACGCGTCGGATACCGCCATGCCCTGGAAATCCGCGGCAGGTTGCAGGGCCAGCCAATACGTCGCCCCACCTGCCAGGATCACCCCCAGCATTCCGACCCAGGTCAACCACCGCTTATCACCCAGGAACGTATCCACGATGAGGACCACCAGGGCCGTCACCAGCAGGATAATTTCGGGTAAAATGGGCATCATGTCCTGAAATGCCATATCGCCTCCGATGCATAAAGCAAAAGGATTCGTCAGTTCGTCAACGGGTGTTTCATAAGTATTTTTGCAGCCAAGACAGAAAACTATCGAAATCGTAATGTTCAGTCAATTCTACCTCATCATCAGTCGTATGAGCATGTGGTATTCGCTCGTGTAGATGATACTTATATTCACTTTCATAACGTAATTTCAACGCTCGAATATCTGGACTATTGTCAAACCCACGAACTACTCGGTTTTGTTTATCCAAAACGTAATAAGCATAGCGAACACTACCATTAGGAAACCTAATCTCGGATATGATAATGCGGAAATTTTTATATTTGCCCTCTAACTCCAACAGAGAACGATTACGACGCTCATCACGCTTGGTAACACGGACATCATTTAAGATACGCCGCGCTTTTAAGATGAGGAGGTCGAAAGTGTCTCTAGACGGTTCAACCATTCACGCAGTTCCTCTACGTAAAATTCCCATTCGTGAAAATCTCGTTCCCACAAGGGATGCTCCGCGCGAAGTCGGGAGACGAATTCCTCATCTGTTGTGATTCGTGCATAGAACAATTCATATGGCATACCATACTGCTTTTCAAACGCGCGAATCTTCCGCTGGAGATTGACAATGCGTTCCCCCGCGCGCTCCCATGCGTAACGTCGGACCGCCTCGTTCACTTCATTATCCACATCGCCCAGTTCAGCCAAAATATCTGTATATTTGACTCCCATTCCTTCATCCTTAGAGAAAAGTTTTGTTTCGACGTATTTTACTGTAACTCTACCAAACCGCCTGATTGACCGACAGAACTCTGCAAATGTAACGTTGGCTTAAGAAGGTGCATAAACCGCGATGTGTCAGTCAACCAGCCCAAACGCTTTCATCAGGGAACAACACGACCCAGAACGTCTCTGTTCAACCCTCTCACTTCTCACCCCCAGGGATTTGAATGGGCGGGGCCGCGTGTTGGATGACGTATTTGTGCGTCTCCATGACCGTGGGGTTAATGCGGTCGAAAAACAGATTCGGGAACAGGCCAATAATGAAAAACATGATGGTAATGGGCACGAGAATAAGCACCTCACGCTTGGTCAGATCGGTCAGTTTCTTGTTCTCGGGCTTGTCCAGAGGGCCTTGCATGACCTCGCGGAACGCGTGGAGTAGGTACCACGCCGCGATGATGACTCCT
>CAYPUG010000049.1:0-18289 GCA_964413905.1 uncultured Anaerolineae bacterium
CCAAGATAAGAAGCGCACAGTGACGGTGGTACAAGCCCGAGGCACGGCCGCGTATACGCCACTGGAACAATACGGAGGAGAATACGATCTGACGGATCCCCGCACGGACATCTATGCGCTGGGAGCGACTTTATATCACTTGCTCGCCGGGGAACCGCCTGTGGACGCTCGGGAGCGGTTTCTTCATCCTGGGAGTCTAAAACCTCTCCGGTCTATCAATTCCCATGTTTCCCTGCGTACGGATATGGCCATCGCCAAGGCCATGGCCATGCACCCAGACGAACGTCCACCATCAATCCGGGCGTTTCGGCACCTTCTCTTTGGTACAGATGAACTCGCGACAGGATATGAAGTTATGGCTTTGCGCCGTATGGCCTGGCGGAACGCGATGACAGAAAACCGCTGGTGGGTGATGGGTGTTTTGTTACTGCTCATTGTGGCGATCTTGGTCACGGTGTTTTCTCCCACCTTTGTGCGTGTGGTGGGGTGATGTATTGGCTCCCTTTTGAACGCCGAGGCCGTTCTCAGGACGGTGCCAGGTCACCGCATTCCAAGGCCGTTATCAAAGTGGTGCCGGGTCACCGCAGGCTATATGTCGGTCAATGAGCTTCATGGGTGAGAGCGTCGAAAAGATTTATTCCTCAGGGCGTTGGTGATCGTCCGCAGGAAGGGCGTGGAGGGTCCGAATGCCCCACACGACCAACGGTATTAGGGCGGAGAGGATGGCAACGATCCCTGCGGCCGTAGGTCCCAGGCGTAGGCGCCAGTGTTGCCCCCCGGGGAAAAGCCCTAAGGAGAAGAGGATGTAGGCACTTAAGCCTAAAATCCATTCCCACGTGATCCAACGCACCACCCGTTCTACAGACTCGCCCATACCCGTCCAGACCCAACCACTCCCGATGCCGATGACCAGAAGGCCGAGCAAGGCCATCAACAGCGCGTCTCCGCCGGACCAGGGAATGTGTTCCTCGCGTGGGGGAACCGGTGTGGCGGTAGGCGTCACGGTGGGCGTTGGCGTGATCGACGGGGTGGCTGTGGGGGTCGCGGTGGGTGATGGTGTGGCCGTGGGCGTCACCGTTGGAGTGGGCGTGGGGACTAACGTTTCCACAATGCCCGGTTTGCCGGGGCGAATGTTCAGCAGAAGTTGGGTGGAGGTTTTTGCGGCGAGGGAGGAGACGGTAATCCACAGTTCGCCGGGGCGTTCTAACGTGAACTGGATTTCGGCGATGCCGTTGTGTGTGACGCTCTCTTTGCGAAATTCTAAGGATTCGCTCGGATACCAAAGTCGAAATACCACGGGGGTTCCGTCCGGCACAGGGTGCCCTTGGTGGTCGTAAATAATAGAAGTGCGCAAGGTGATGGTATCCCCCAGTTTGAGTTGGACGGGCCCCTCCGGTGTGCCCTCGGTGCGGTGTAATTCGACAATGGTCAGACCAATGGTTTGATCTGGCGCGGGTTCGGTGATGAAACGCAGGTCGTAATTCAACGCGGGGATGCTAATAGGGGATGCACCCGTGGGGGTAAATTCCCGGAAGAGGAGCCGCACCGCGGCTTCCAGGAAGGGTTCGGTTTTACTGTATAGCGCGTAGTACGCGGTGACGTTGCTGATTTCTGTGGCATCCAAGTAGTAGGGCGCGTTAAAGGCGATGACAATGACCCGTTTCCCTTGCAGGAGTCCACGGCCTTCGTTGAGCAAGCGACTGACCACATCCTTATCCGGATATTCGGCCGCGGGGACATTGGTCATGCCGATGACGATCCACTGGGCTGCGGCAAAAGCCTGAGCAACTTCGGTATCGCTCTTCCCTTGGGCGATTTTGTCCAGATAAGCACGAATACGGCTGAAGGGGAAGGATTGCACCTGGTCTTCTTTGATTTGGTTGGTCGCGTCTGGGCCGTAAAGGGCCAGGGTGATCTGAGGCAGCGCGGCCGGGTCGATGGCCGGCACCGGCAGACAGGAGGGGCATTCCTGCCAAGGGCGGTCATCGGTCAGATAGAGAATGCGTTCGCCGGCTTGGGGCGGTGCGGGAATCCGGTCGGCCAGTTCGGCCGCGCCGGGGTAAAGGAGGGTGGCCGCGTTGCGCGCTACTTTGGTCACGGTTTGTTTGCCCTTTCCTATCACGCTCAAATTGCTGGCATCCTGCAACACGTCTTCCAAGGCCAGGGAGGGATAGAGGGAGAGTTTGCGGGCTACGATACGTGTGACAGACTCATCAACTCGTTGGCGGAAGGTGGGATCTTGGACGTATTTTTCCTGGAAGAAAAGGATGGTATCCACGGTGTTCTTGTATTGTTCCTCAAATGTGCCGGTGGCGCTGAATTGGGAAAGGAGGAGGAGGTCGTTGCCCGCGAGAAGGGCTTCCAGCGCCACTTGTTTGTATGGGAATGTGCGCAAGGTCGGGTCCTTGTAACGTCGAATGGCGAGGGCGCCCAGCGCGTCTGTCAGGAGAAGCCCTCCTGTTTGGTGCCAATTTCGGAATTCTTCTAAAGCGAGAATGTCTTGAAGCTCGGGGGCCAGGCTGATGGGCGGGGTACGTTCCCGAATGTTGCCTTGGAAGCCTTCGTAACGGATGTGGGAAGAGAGGAGCCCATCGGTGATGGTGATGGCTTGGGATGGGCCTAACCGGGTTACTTGGCTAAAGGGCGCCAGTTCGATTTTGCGCAATTCGGTCAGGGATTTGGCCACTGTGGCCACTTCTTCATCAGGACGACGGTCCGCGCTGCCCTGCCCGGGGAAGTGTTTTGCCACGGTGAGCACTCGCCCCTCGCTCCCCTCATGTACTCCGGCAATGTACGCTTCCCCCATGCGGGCCACCCAATAGGGATCTCCCCCGAACACGCGAGCCCCAAAATCCCCTCGGAGTTCAGGGCGCGGGGAGACGACCACATCCAGGGAAGGCCCTAGAACCATGTTGATGCCCACGGCCGCAAGTTCTCGTCCCACAATCGCTCCTACTTGCCGCGCCCAGTCAGGCGTCCAGGTTGCGCCCAAGGCCATCTCACTGGGTAGGGGCGTGAAGCCGTTGTAAAGTCGAGTGAAGGGTGGGCCATCTCCTTCCTGGTCGGTGATAATGAAGAGGGGGAGTTTTACCGCACTGGTGATGGGAAGGTGGGTCACGGCCTCTGGGCTCAGATGGGGCGGTAAGGGCACCAGGGCTTCTTTAGTAGGATGTAAGCTGTTTCCTTCGGAGAGCATGTAACCGTATGCTAATGCCTGAAGGCGATTGGTTAGAGAAAGGACTTGGGCCGGGGTGTCCCCTTGGTTGTAGAAGTTGCCGTTGCTGGCCATGAGGAGCACCCCTCCTACCCGATAGTGGGCCACAAGGTCTGCAATGGCACTGTCGGGCGGGGTTTGGTTTCCCTCGAAGGTGACGACGAAGAGTTGGCCGACTCGGTCCGCGACGGACATGCGTTGAACCAGCCGTCGTGCTCGTTCCAGGGTGGGAGGTGGGACATCAGGGCGTGCTCGTGGGCGCGAGGATTGGGCCCCTATAGGTAATGGGGCCATGAGGGTGAGGAGGATGGTGAAAATGAGCATCCACCGGCCGTATGATTTCATGCCTGCGTCTGTGTCTTTTTCCTTCCCACGTCGCGATCTGCATCATTGTAACACGGGGGTGGGGGAGTTTGCCAAGGTGATTCCAGTCCATGTTGGGCCAGCAGGTGTTCATCGCGCAAAATGTCGGCAGTGGGCCCTTGGGCCACAATGTGTCCCTTGTCCAGAATAATGACACGCGAGCACAGGGTTGCTACCAGACGCATGTCGTGGGTCGCGATGAGCATGGTCAAGGGAAGGTGACACAAGAGGTCGAGCAGTCGGTGACGGGTTCGGGGATCTAAGCCGGACACGGGTTCGTCGAGAATGAGAATGCTGGGGTGCATGGCCAGGACGGTCGCAATGGCCGCGCGTTTTTTCTCGCCGTTGCTCAGTTGATGGGGGGCGCGGCGCTCAAAGCCTTCCAGGTCTACCGCATGAAGCGCCTCACGGACGCGGCGGTGGACTTCGTGCTCAGGGAGCCCCATTTGACGAGGGCCAAAGGCTACGTCGTCGTATACGGTGGGCGAGAAGAGTTGGTCATCGGGATTTTGAAATACCAGGCCCACTCGGGCCCGAATGTCTCCCAGGTTCTGGTCCGTCACTTCTAGACCATCCACCCAGATGCCCCCTTTTTGAGGGCGGAGAATGCCGTTGAAATGGAGAATGAGGGTGGATTTTCCCGCGCCGTTGGGGCCTACCAGCGCGACCTTTTCTCCCCGCCGGATGTGGATGGTCACCCCCCAAAGGGCTTTTTGTCCACCGGGATAGGTGTACTCGATGTCATGGGCGTGGAGGACGGTGAGTGGGTCATTGGGCGCGGTCATGGCGCGTCGTTCACCTCCGGCTTATCCAAAAGATAAGGGCGTAAATGAACATGCTGAGCAGGACAAGACGACGTTCTTTGGAGGTCCAGGTGGGATGGCTAAGGCTCCACGCGCCTCCCCGGTATCCACGGCTCACCATGGCGTAATACACGTTCTCGCTGCGCTGCAGACTACGGACCAGAAGGGTGCCGATGAGCATGCCCGTCACGCGCACTCTCCACCGCAAGCCGCGCGGACGGTGTGGAGGGACCGGGGACGCGCTGCGGGTAGTCCGGGCTCGCGTTAGGCGTTTGGCTTCGTCCACCAGGATGAAAAGGTAACGGTAAGCCATATGGAGGATGGTGATCAGCGGTGAGGGGACGTGGAATGTTTCTAGCGCGCTGAGAATCTCGGGGACGGGGGTAGTGTGTAAGAGAAGAACGGTGGCCAGGAGGCCCAGCCAGGAGCGAAGGGCAACGGTGAGAAAGTGGTTTACGGAGGGTTCCCCCAAGGAAAATGTCCACGGACCAACGTGCCATTGGGCAATCAAGGGAGTGGAGGGACGAAGGAGCAGGGTAAGGCCGCTCATCAGGAATGGAATGGCAATGAGGCTACGGGTAAGTGCTTTCCTAGGAGGTAATCGTGCAATGAGTGCGCCCGTCAGCCAGAGAGCCCCCATGAGTGCGAACGCTCCCCATGCTCCCCGTGGGATGAGTAAAAGGGTCAGGATGTAGCCCAGCACGATGGGGAGTTTCACGCGCGCTTCCAGACGATGGATGAAGGTGGTCTGCTCGGTGTACAAATCCGCCAATTGAATGTTTGGGTCCATTTGAATGCGTTGTACCTTATGCCCATCTTTGAAGTTTGGCCAGGGTGCGTGCCAACACGTAGCCGGTGGCAAACGCCAGCGTGGTGCCGATCATCCCCGCGGCGATGGTGCTCAGGG
Organism: uncultured Anaerolineae bacterium; assembly: GCA_964413905.1. GTDB lineage: Bacteria > Chloroflexota > Anaerolineae > JAADDB01 > JAADDB01 > CAYPUG01. The sequence goes on from CAYPUG010000049.1 coordinate 5,288, forward strand.
TGGAATTGTCCAGCCCGGGGACGGTGTAGCCGGTCAACAGGTGATAGAGGGGCTCCCATGCCCGACCGATGAACCCGGTATCCTCGGCGACTCGCTCGAGTCCGTCGGGCCAGGAGGAGGCCAGGGGGGAGAGGAGGGCCAAAATGAAGGCAAGGGCTAATCCCGTCCGCCAGCCCCAATGCAGGGGATTTCGTGAGGGAGTGGTTTCAAGCACGGGAATGTATTCGGGCATGGTATGACGCAGGAAATCGAGGATGCCTAAGGTGATGAGGCCTTCACCGATTCCGATGAGGGCGTGAACCGCGACCATTGCGCGGAGGACAATGGGTAAGGCAACGGTGCCCGAGAGCCAAAGGCTTAGGCTCACTGCCGTGGCCGCAGCGACGACGGAAACCCACGCGGCGACAAAGACGGCCAACCGTTCTTCCACGCTTTGGAGCAATCGGTACATTCCGTAGCCGACCCAAGGCGCGAGTACGCCCATAAAGAGGATGTTCGCGCCCAGGGCCAGAAGTCCTCCGTCCAAGAAAATGAGGGCTTGCAAGGTGACTACAGACGTCATAATGAGGACGGCAGGCCACGGGCCCATGAGGATAGCAGCCAGGGCTCCACCGATCAGGTGCCCGGACGTTCCACCTGTAACGGGGAAGTTCAGCATTTGCGCGGCGAAGATGGTAGCCGTGAGAACGCCCATGGTGGGAATGTGTTGATTTCCCAATTCCATTTGGGTGTGGCGTAAGGCTAGTCCGACGAAGAAGGCCGTAAGCACCCAACACAGGATGAGAATAGGGAAGGAGAGGAATCCGTCGGGTATGTGCATGTAGGCGGGAGATGGCAACGCGGAGAGTAGCATGTCATCCTCCTTTCGTTCCTTAATATCCCGGACTCTACGACGCGATGTGTCCATCCACCCGATATCGGCTCATCAACGTTTAGCGTTCAGGGTGTGTCCGTCACTAAGGGTATTCTATTCGAGGAGACGAATGTCGCAATAATGCCCGCGGCCATCCATCCCTCCTGAGGAGGGCGGTCGAGATATATGACCCGCACACGGTACCATGTGCGATCACGACTTTGTCCCAAGATTTGAACTGTGGTTCCCCCGGGAACCAGGGTGATGGTTCGGGCTTCTAGAGAGGGTTTTTCCCGAAGGCGGGCTTGCAACGGACGAACCCACCCGTAAGGGGCAGGCGAGGGCTTTGGTGTGGGTGTTAAACCCGGCGACGGGGTGGCGAGGACGCGTGTGGGGGAAATCACCGGCGAGGATGTGGGATGAGGTGTCCATGTGATGGTGGGTAGGGTGTAGGGCGTAGGAGAAGGTAATCGGAGCCGTGGAGGTGGGGTGGACGTTGAGCCCGAAGAGCAACCGATAAGGGTGCTGAGTAAGATGAGCAGTACGGCGCTGAGGTACGTTCGGCGCATGGTATCCTCTCTTGGCATCATTCGTATCGGAGTGCGTCGATTGGGTTGAGGTGGGCGGCGCGAGTGGCCGGATAAATGCCAAAAAAGAGTCCGACGGCCGCGGAGAAGCCCGTGGCCAACGCGATGGATTCCACGGTGACTAACGCATTCAATTCCCCCGCGACTCGGGAGATGATCAGGGCGCCTCCTACTCCGATGAGGATACCCACGAATCCCCCGATGAGGGAGAGGACGATGGCTTCGATGAGAAACTGGATGAGAATGTCCCTTCGTTTGGCCCCCACGGCTTTTCGAAGCCCAATCTCTCGTGTGCGTTCGGTAACCGACACCAGCATGATGTTCATTATGCCGATACCTCCTACAATAAGGGAAATGGCTGCAATGGCTCCTAGGAAGATGGTGATCACGCGGGTGATGTCCCCAAAGATGGCAATGAGGTCCTTTTGGCTGATGACGGTGAAGTCGTCTTCGTCCAGGTATTGGATGTCGTGGCGCTCCCGTAGAATGTCCGCAATCTCCTGGGCCGCCGCGTCCATAACTTCTTCGTCCACCGCTTGGACAAGAATGGTGGATATGGGATATTCCCCCCGGTAGGGGCGCACGCGGAACAGACGCATTTGGGCGGTGGTCAATGGCACAAATGCGGTGAGGTCTTCGTTCCCGAAACTTCCGCCACCTTTGGCCTCCATAATGCCGATGACCTTAAAGGGGATGCCGTTGATCCGCACTTTTTTACCGATGGCCTCTTCATCACCGAAGAGGCGTCGTCGCGTTTCTTGACCTAAGGTGACGACGCGAGCCTGCCCTGTCAGTTCTTGGGGGGTGAAGAGGCGCCCTTCGGCGGTCTTCCAGTTGCGTATGGGAAAGTATTCTAAGGTGACACCCCTGACCTGGACGGTGGTCTCGTTTTTCTTATAGGAGATGCGGGTGTAGCGTTGTATTGTTGGCGCGACGGTGAGAACATCCGGTGCCCGGAGAGGATCTTTAAGGGCTTCAGCATCCTCTAGAGTTAGCGGACGCGGGGTATGGGCTCGGGCTGAAGGGGGGCCTCCTTCTTCCAGTTGGCCGGGGATTACAAAGAGAACATGGGTGCCGATGCTTTCGAATTGGTCTTGCACGTAGGCCTCTACCCCTTGGCCAACGGCCAGCAGGGTAATAACTGCTCCCACGCCGATGATGATGCCCAACATGGTGAGTGCGGAACGCAATTTGTTGGTTGCCAAGCTGCGTAGGGCAATGCGTAAGGCTTCGCTAAAGGGCATGGACGTTACTCCCGGTATAATCCTGTTTCTGGTTGTGCGATGTGTGGCTCCGGTACGATCTCATCCTGCACGATCTGCCCATCTTTGAGGTGGACGATGCGGTGGGTGTGGAGGGCAATATCCGGCTCGTGAGTGACCAAGACGATGGTGATGCCTTGCTCCTGGTTCAGCCGTTGGAAGATGTGCATGATTTCCGCCCCGGACTTGGAGTCCAAGTTCCCGGTGGGCTCATCCGCCAGGATAATGCTGGGATTGTTGACCAGGGCGCGAGCAATGGCCACACGCTGCTGTTGACCGCCGGAAAGTTCGTTGGGCCGATGGTGGAGCCGGTCTCCGAGCCCTACCATCTCTAAGGCTTCCCGGGCCCGGCGGCGGCGTTCTTTGCGGGAACGAATTCCCGCGTAGATCAGGGGTAGTTCGACCTGGTCCAATGCCGTTGTCCGAGGCAACAGGTTGAAGTTCTGGAACACGAAACCGATGCGCCGGTTGCGAATTTCTGCCAGTTGATTGTCATTAAGTTGGGAGATGTTTTGCCCATCCAGGTAATATTCCCCGTCGGTGGGCTGGTCCAGAGCCCCCATGATGTTCATCAATGTGGATTTGCCCGAACCCGAAGGTCCCATGATGGCTATCATATCCCCCCGTCGGACACGCAACGTCACACCGCGCAGGGCGTGGACTTGGATGGTGCCCATTTGGTAGATTTTTGTTATGTTCTGTAATTCAATCACCCAATCGTTGTTCATCGGCCGAAAAGTCCTTTGCGCAAGCGTTCTTGTCCGGACGTTTTGCGGATGACGATCGTATCCCCTTCTTCCAGCCCGCTGATGATTTCGCTGAATTGGTCGTTGCGCAGTCCAACTTCTACTCTCGTACGTACAGGGGTGTTGTTGACCAGTTTTTCCACGTAGAATGCACCGGTTTCCCTGTCTACCCGCATGACACGGTTCGGGATGATGAGGACGTTTTCGGCTTTGGCGGTAATGATGTCCACGGAGACGCTCATGCCGGGCCGCAGCGCGGGGTCATCTTCTTGGAGTTCGACACGGGCTTCATAGGTGACAACGCCCCCTTGGGTCGTGGGCGTATCGGCCAAGTAGGTGATTACGCCGGCAAATGTACGGTCTGGAATGGCGTCTACAGCAATCATCGCCGGTTGGCCGACTTTTACTTGGGCCACGTCGAGTTCGTCCACATTTACGGTGGTGTGGAGGGGGCGTAATTGGGTGACCGTAAACGCAGGTTGGGCGATGTTCACCCATTGGCCGATGTCCACGTGTACCGCGGTGACGGTGCCGGCGATGGGGGTTTTGAGAATGGTTTTCTCCAGGGCGCGACGGGCTTGTTGTACCGCGATGCGTGCGCGTTCGACCGCAGCTTCTTGGGCCTCGATTTGTGCTGACGAAGGGCCTTGGGTGAGCCGATCCAGGTTGGCTTGGGCTTGTGCGATGTTGGCCAATGCTTGCGCAATTTGGGATGCTTCCGGTCCTTTCTTGGCCAAGCGTAACTGCGCCTGAGCCTGTTCGTACTCTATGGTCGCCAGTTGCAATTGAATGGCCTGAGGCATCCGGGCCGCGTCGGCCCGCCATTTGATGCGATCATACGCGGTCTGTGCCTGATCTAGTTGGACTTTGGCTCGTTTTACCGCGGCTTCGGCTGCTGCAATCTGGTCCGGGTCGGGGCCTTTGATGAGATCACGATAGGCGGCTTGTGCCGCGGCCAGAGCGGCTTTGGCAGCTTCTACGTCCGCTATATGGGGCGGTTCTTGGAGTTGTGCGAGTTGGGCCTGGGCCGCTTTGAGGTTTGCTTCGGCCTGCCGGAGTTGAAGTTGAACATCGCTGTTATCCAGCTGGGCGAGGATGTGCCCCGGTTTCATGTAAGTGCCTTCTTGGACGTTTATTTGGGCCACGACCCCCGCGGTCTCAAAGGAGAGGTTGAGGGTGTTTTCCGGTTCCAGGACGCCTGTGGCACTGATGGTGGCAATTAAGTCCCCGCGGGTGACGGTGATGGTTTCGTATGAAGGGGGTTCACTGCCGGTGGCGCGGGGACTGATGTATTGGTAGCCACCCCAAGATATGCCGATGAGAATGACGAGCAATAGGAAGATGACGATAAGTCGCTTCATGGCTCCATTGTGCTCCTTTATGTAGCTTGGTGTCTCACCGGCACCGGCAGAGCGCCTGCAGAAGTCCACGACTTCGGTGGTCGGGCTTCTACTATCCCGGAAACGTGTGCCCAAAGCCGGTGAAAACGGGTGCAGAGATTGGCGGTTCTTGACGGTCAAAGGCGCTTTAAAGGTGCTAAGCCGGCCAGCAAGCGCTTTACCCCTACGTTTTCAAATACGACGGTGAGCTCCTGATTGTTTCGCGTGTTCTTGATGTCGGTCACAATTCCCTCACCGAAGATCTTATGATATACGCGATCACCAATGCGGAATCGTTCTCCCGTATGTTCCGAGGGGGAGGTCCACTCGGTCGCGCGCGAGCGCGCGATGGACCGCCGTTGGGGGGCGGCGCCGTGGTCGGCGATCACGTGTTCGGGGATGTCTTGGAGGAATCGGGAAGGTTCGTTGACCTCGTCCACACCGTATCGGGTTCGTCGGAAGGTGTAGAGGAGGTAGAGGCGATCTTTGGCCCGGGTCATGCCCACGTAGAACAGTCGCCGTTCTTCTTCAAGGCCTTCTGGATCTTCCAGGGATCGGCTGTGGGGCAGTAATCCCTCTTCCAGGCCGGTAATGAACACCACGGGGAATTCCAGGCCCTTGGCCATGTGCAAGGTTAATAACACGGGCGCGCCCACGTCCTCCGGTAGTTCATCCACGTCGGAAACAAGGGACACTTCTTCTAGGAAGTGGGTCAGACTGTCCGGGCCTAACTCGTCATAGGTTTCAGCCACACCAATGAGTTCCTTAACGTTCTCGATACGAGAACGGCCTTCGTCGGTCCCGTCGTCAAGGTAGGCAAAATACCCGGTATCACTGACGATGAGGGAAAGCAGTGCTCCCACGCCCATGTGTTCCCGGGCCTCCAGCCATCCCTCCCACAAATCCAGGAATGCAAGCAAAGCCCGAGCGCCGGCTGTGCCCACGCCCGGAATTTTCTCCCCTTTAGACAGATTGTGGAGCACCCGGTAGGGGCTAACGCCCAGATGTTCTGCATGGGTGAAAAGCGCGGTGACAGTGCGCCTCCCCAGACGCCTGGGGGGCACGTTAATGATGCGGTTCAAGGAGATGGCGTCGTCCGGGTTGTGGACGATGCGTAAGTAAGCGAGGACATCCTTGATTTCCCGACGTTCGTAGAAGCGGGTGGCTCCCACAAGGCGATAGGGCATGTTTCGGGCGATGAAGGCCTCTTCTAACGCACGGGATTGGGCGTTAGTACGGTACATAATGGCGAAGTCACCGGGTTGTGCTTTCCCCATGCGGACCAGTCGAGCGATTTCTTCCACGATGAATTGGGCTTCTTCGATCTCGTTGTACGCTTCGAAGACGACAATTTTGGGACCCCCTTGGCGCTGGGTTCGCAATGTTTTGGGGCTCCGATGGATGTTGCGGCTGATGACCGCGTTGGCCGCTTCCAAAATGATGGACGTGGAGCGGTAGTTCTCCTCCAGTAAGATGACCGTGGCTTCTGGAAAGTCCTGGCGGAAGCGTTGGACGTTGCGGTAATCTGCCCCGCGAAAGGCGTAAATGGATTGGTCTTCATCGCCCACGACGAAGACGTTGCGTTCGGGGCCGGCCAGTAGACGCACGATCTCGTATTGGGCCATGTTGGTGTCCTGGAATTCGTCCACCAAAAGGTGTAGCCACCGTCGTTGGTACATCTCCCGCACATCGGGATGTTGCTGTAGGAGATGGACAACGAGCATCAGGAGGTCGTCGAAGTCCACGCCCTGGTTGGCACGCAGGGCTTTTTGGTAGGCCTCGTAAATGCGTTGGTAGATTTCATCCCGGTAGGAGTGGATGGGAAATTTCTCCGGTGGAATGAGTTCGTTTTTAGCCCGGGAGATGGCCGCGTGGACACTGGCCGGCGGGAAGAGTTTGTCGTCAATGTTGAGTTGCCGCAAGACGGTGCGAATGATGTTTCGTTGGTCCGTGCTGTCGTAGATGACGAAGCCTCGGTTGAGGCCGATGCGTTCTCCCTCCTCCCGCAGGATGCGGGCACACACGCTGTGGAATGTGCCGATGGTCGCACCACGTAGGGCGCCGCCAAGAAGCCTTTCGGTGCGTTCACGCATTTCGCGAGCGGCTTTGTTGGTGAAGGTGACGGCAAGAATGCGGTATGAGGGGATGCCCCGTTCCCGCACGAGGTAGGCAATACGGTGTGTGAGCACCCGGGTTTTCCCCGAGCCCGGACCCGCGATGATGAGTACCGGTCCGTCGGGCGCGGTCACTGCTTGGCGTTGTTGTTCGTTGAGTTCTGCCAGGATGTCCACGGTCAGCATCGCTCCTCATGTGGGGTGTAGGGAGAATTTTGGGATTTCACGGCAAGAGAACGATACATCCTCTTTGATGTAGCTTGGCGTGAAAGCATGTAATTTTCAAAATCACACGAATTTTCCCTCCCTCTGTTCAGCGAACGTGCGGCGTGCAGTCCGTTGGGAGCGCCTTCTCGCACCAATTACATGATATACTCAAAGGGAGCGCAAACAAAACCAGCCTGTTGGTGGAGGGCACGTCGAAGACTTAGCCGACTTTGACAGCCCTCTCTGGCGGTGATAAAATGCACAAGACTTTTTCAGGCGCCCCGCGTTGGATGCGAGGCCCTGAACAGCATAAGGAGGAGGGATGCCAGCAGGCTATCTATCCATATTGATTATGCTGTTCCTCTCCACGGCCGTGGCCGCTTTGGTGCTGATTGTCCCATCACTTCTCGGCCCCAAGCGCTACTCTCCCACCAAGTTGGAGCCCTATGAATCGGGAATGAAGCCGTTTATGCTGCCCCGGCATCGTTTCCCGGTGCACTATTACATGGTGGCCATCCTGTTCATTTTGTTCGATATCGAAATTCTCTTCCTTTATCCATGGGCGGTTTTGCTGCGTACATTGGGATGGACGGGGATTGTGGAGATGGCCATCTTCCTGGGGATTTTAATTCTGGGGTTCATTTACGCGTGGCGAAAGGGCGCACTGGAGTGGATTAAGTAGGAGAGGAACACGTTTCGCTAAATGGCTATTCGGGAGCGTATGCCAATGGAACGCGAGATTTACATGGAGATGCCCGACGGTCCGAATGGCAACGGGCAAATTAATAATCAGGGGTACATTTTGACCACGCTAGAACAGGCCATTAACTGGAGCCGACGCAACTCGGTGTGGCCGTTGCTCTTTGGGTTGGCGTGCTGTGCGATCGAAATGATCACCGCGGGCACGAGCCGGCATGATGTAGCCCGGTTCGGGTCCGAGGTGTTCCGCGCGTCGCCACGCCAGGCCGACTTGATGATCGTGGCAGGGCGGGTGTCCAACAAGATGGCCCCGGTCATCAAGCGTCTGTACGAACAGATGCAAGAACCGAAGTGGGTCATCGCGATGGGCATTTGCGCGTCCGCGGGCGGGCCGTTCAACAACTACGCCATCGTCCAAGGTGTGGACAAGATCATCCCCGTGGATGTGTACATTCCCGGCTGCCCCCCCCGCCCGGAGGCCCTGTTTTACGGGCTGCTCAAATTGCAGGAGAAGATCCAGCGGGATCACCCTGTGCGGCGGGGGGAGATTCCGTTGCTGGGAGGAGGAAAGGGGTAGGGGATTAGGAGGAAGCGGGATGCAGGACGAGCAACTGTTGGAACGGATTATTATAGATCCCAACGTAATGGTGGGGAAGCCCGTCATTCGTGGAACACGCTTGACTGTTGAATATATTTTGAATCTGTTGGCTCATGGGGCAACCGTAGAAGAAATACTTCAAGAGTATAAAGGTCTTACTCGTGAGGACATTCAAGCGTGTCTCTTATTTGCTACGAAAGCGCTAGAGGATACAGCGTTTATGCCTTTGGTTATGGAGCCGGCATAAATGCGCTTTCTTGTAGATGAGTGTACCGGTCCCGCTGTGGCGGAATGGTTACGGGAACAGGGATATGAGGTTTTTTCTGTGTATGATGAGGCCCGTGGCATAGATGATAAGTCTATTATTGAAAAGGCCTTTGCAGAGCATTGGATTCTGATCACCAATGACAAGGATTTTGGGGAGAAGATTTATCGGGAAGGGTATCCTCATCGAGGTGTTATTCTGCTACGATTAGAAGATGAGCGGGCCGGAGTGAAAATAAACGTGCTTCGGAAATTGCTTCAGAAATATGCAGATCAATTACCCGATCAATTTGTTGTGGTGACAGAGACAAAAGTTCGGTTTGCTCGAAGATAGACAGCACGCTGGATAAATAGGCAGTAGACATTCGACATATACATCTTGGACTGGGGCTTTTCAAATGACCACCGAACAGGTTCTGGATACACCCACTGCCGTATCATACACGCCGGATGAGGAGGGCGAACGCGCGGCGGTGGAAGCACTCCGCCAGCGCTTCCCCGACGCCGTGTTGGCCACCGAGGAGTTCCGTGGCGACCAGATCGTCACGGTGCGCGCGGACCGTTTGCGGGAGATCGCCGCGTTTCTGCGCGATGACCCCGAGATGCGGTTTAATTTGTTGGTGGACGTGACGTCCTATGACCGCTTAAACCTGGGGGAGTCCCCGCGCTTTGTCACCGTCTACCAATTACACTCCCTGCCCTACAATCGTCGCCTGCGCCTCCAGGTGCCCTTGGACGGGGACGACAATCCCGTCGCCCCTTCGTTGGTCGATCTCTGGCCAAGCGCGAATTGGATGGAGCGCGAGGTGTACGATCTGATGGGCATTCGCTTTGAGGGGCATCCCAACCTGAAGCGCATTCTCCTTCCGCCTAACTGGGAGGCCCATCCCTTGCGCAAGGATTATCCCCTGGGTGGGGAACCCGTGCCTTTTACCATCAACTGGACAGATGAGGAGTTTAAGGACTTGGGGCGCCAGATCCTCAAGCCCGAATTTCCGCCCGAGCGCATCCCCGAAGGGATGGATCCTGAGCGTCACATCATCGTGAACATGGGACCTCAGCATCCTTCCACGCATGGGGTGCTGCGCCTCATTGTGGAACTCGAGGGCGAAAAGGTGGTTAAAGTAGAACCCGACCTGGGATACCTGCACTCGGGATTTGAGAAGCAGGCGGAGAATGTGCGCTACAAGGACTTTGTTTTCTACACCGACCGCATGGACTACACCCAGGCCATGAATAATAACCTGGGGTATGTGCTGGCGGTGGAGAAGTTGCTGGGCATTCAGGTGCCCCCGCGGGCGCAGGCTATCCGGGTTATTATGTCCGAACTCCAGCGTCTGGCCGCTCACCTCCTCTGGTTGGGCACCCATACACTGGACTTGGGCGGTGTGGGCCTTTCGCTGATGATGTACGCTCTTCGCGAGCGCGAGATGATCCTCGACCAGATCGAACTGGTCTCGGGCGCGCGGATGACCGTATCGTACATCCGCATCAGCGGAGTGTGGAAGGACCTGCCGCCCGCGTTCCCCGACCGCCTGCGAGAATTCCTGGAAATCATGCCCAAGCGGATTGACGATTACGAGCGCATGTTGACGGACAACCCCATCTGGCTGAACCGCACGGTGGGCATTGGAAAGTTGACGCCAGAACAGGCCATCGCTCTGAGTTTGAGCGGGCCCATGATCCGCTCCACGGGGATTCCTTATGACCTGCGGCGGGTGCGCCCTTACTGTGGGTACGAGAATTACGACTTCGAGGTGGTCACCGCGACAGAGGGCGATGCCTACGCTCGCTACTTGGTACGCATCGGCGAGATGCGCCAGAGTCTGCGTATCATCCGGCAAGCTCTGGAATCCATGCCCGAGGGAGATTACAAGATTCCTAACTACAAAGTGTCCCTGCCCCCGCGTGAGGAACTGGATACAAGCATGGAAGCCCTTATCCATCACTTCAAGTTAATGACCGAAGGGCTTCGTCCCCCCGCGGGGCAGGTGTACCACAGCATCGAGAACCAGAAGGGCGAGTTCGGCATCTTCCTGGTCAGCGATGGCGGACCACGTCCCTATCGAGTCCATGTGCGTGGCCCCTCCTTCGTCAACTTACAGGCCATTGACACCATGTCCCGTGGTCACTTGGTCGCAGACTTGATCACGAATATTGGCTCGATTGATATCGTGTTGGGAGAGGTGGATAGATAAACGGCCTGACCGAATACCAAAGGTCCGGATATTGAACATAAATAAGCCCGAGTACGGGATGCATTACGATCACGCATATAGGAGTGCTCAATGGCGCTATCAGAGGATATCGTCCAGAAAATTCACCGGTTGATGGCCCGTTATCCCCAGCCCCGCTCCGCGTTAGGGCCGGCGCTGCACCTGGTCCAGCGGGAGGTGGGATGGATTACCCCTGAAGTCGAGGAGGAGTTGGCCGCCATCTTTAATTTGACCCCCGCGGAGGTGCACGCGTTTGTGGGGTTCTACAACATGTACTACAAAACTCCCAAGGGTGTTTACCACTTGGAAGTGTGCACCAACGTCTCCTGTAAGTTGCGAGGTGCAGATGACGTGGCCCATCACTTGTTGGCGACGTTGGGGCTGAAGGAGTGGGGCGAGACCACGCCTGATGGGCTCTTTACCGTCAACGAGACCGAGTGTCTCGGCTCCTGTGGTACCGGCCCGGTGATGATGGTGCGCAAGCGGGGACAGGATCTACCCCGCTATTATGAGAAACTGACACCCGAGCGCGTGGATCAAATCATCGCGGACCTCCGCGCCAAGGTGAACGAGCCTCTGCCCCTGGAGCCCGACCCGATGGGACCGCCTCCTCATGGCGGGATGCAACCGCCCGTCCTCCTGGCCCGGGTGGACAAGGAGAATTCCCACCGCATCGATACATACATCGCGGACGGGGGGTACGAAGCCCTGCGCAAAGCCCTCCTGGAGATGACGCCTGAGCAGGTTATTGAAGAAGTGAAGGCCTCGGGCTTGCGAGGCCGAGGCGGCGCGGGTTTCCCCGCGGGCGTCAAGTGGTCCTTCGTGCCCAAGGATGTATTCCCCCGCTACCTGGTCTGCAACGCGGACGAGAGCGAGCCCGGTACGTTTAAGGACCGCATTCTGATGGAATATGACCCCCACATGGTCATCGAGGGGATCATCATCTCCGCCTATGCCATTCAAGCCGAGAAAGCCTTTATCTACATTCGTGGGGAATATGGGTTCCCCTACGCGCGTCTGCAGCAGGCCGTGGACGAAGCGTATGAAAAGGGCTTTCTGGGCAAGAACATCCTGGGCACCGACTTCAGCCTGGACATCATAGTACATCGCGGGGCGGGCGCGTACATCTGCGGTGAGGAAACCGCGCTCCTGAACTCCTTGGAGGGACGACGGGGGCACCCGCGGCTGAAGCCGCCCTTCCCCGCCGCGGTGGGGTTGTACGGCAAGCCGACCATCATCAACAACGTGGAAACGCTGTCTAACGTGCCGCACATTATCAAACACGGTGCGGAGTGGTATCGCCAATACGGCACGGAAAAGAGCCCGGGATTCCGCCTCTTCTCCCTGAGCGGAGAGGTCAAGCGGCCGGGGGTGTATGAGTTGCCCCACGGCATCACTCTACGCGAGTTAATTTACGAGTACGCGGGCGGGACTTTGGATGACCGGCCGGTGAAGGCGATTGTGCCCGGCGGGCTTTCTATGCCTATGCTCACCGCGGACCAACTGGACACCCCCTTGGATTTTGAGTCGGTTCAGGCGGCCGGTTCGCTTTTGGGTTCCGCGGGCGTTATTGTGATTTGTGAGGGGTCTTCCATTTTGGACGTGATGGAACGCACCATTGGATTCTATCGCGAAGAATCCTGCGGCAAGTGTTCCCCCTGTCGGGAAGGCGGTGCGTGGATCGAACGCATCATCCAGCGCATCAAGCGGGGGCAGGGACGCAAGGAGGACCTGGACGAGATTCTGCGCCTTTCCTCCTTTATCGAACAGCAGACCTTCTGCCCATTTGGCCCCGCGTCCGTTTGGGGAATTCGCAGCGCGATCAAGCACTTCCGGGCGGAGTTGGAGGCCTACATAGAGGAAACGAATCCCAGCGGTGAACCGCCCGCCATTCCTGTGCGGCCCATTTATCGACCGAATGTGGGCGAGCCTGCTAAGAAGGGCCTTTAAGGGAGTAATTTTATGGGCAAAGAATGTAAAACACTCGAGGAGATACGGGAAAGATTGCGGGCACTGATGCCGTTGTTGCAAGAGCAATACCATGTGCAGCAGTTGGAAGTGTTCGGTTCGTATGTGC
>CAYPUG010000050.1:0-17636 GCA_964413905.1 uncultured Anaerolineae bacterium
GGGCTTTCATAAAGTGCTCCACAGAGAAGGGACGGTATAGGTGGACTTTGATGACTCCTACCTTTTCACCTCGGTCCACCAGGTACTTGACCGTCTCTTCTACAGTTTCCGCACCGGACCCCATAATGACGATGACCCGCTCGGCGTCGGGTGCGCCTACATAGTCAAAGAGGTGGTACCGTCGTCCTGTGAGCTCCGCGAATTGGTTCATAGCCTCTTCGACAATGCCCGGCGTGGCCGCGTAATACGGGTTCACGCGCTCTCGGGCCTGGAAGAAAGTGTCCGGGTTGTGTGCGGTGCCCCGAATAAAGGGATGATCCGGGGAGAGCGCCCGCTCACGGTGGGCTCGGATCAGTTCGGGGTCGAGCATGGCCCGCAGCACATCATCCGGCAACAACTCAATTTTGTTGATCTCATGGGATGTGCGGAAACCATCGAACGCGTGGACAAAAGGCACTCGGGCTTTCAGAGTCGCGGCTTGAGCAATGAGCGCAAAGTCGTGCGCTTCCTGGACTGAGTTAGACATGAGAATAGCCCACCCTGTAGCCCGGGTGGCCATGATATCGCTATGGTCACAGAAAATGGAAAGCGCGTGAGTCGCGACGGTTCGGGTAGCAATGTGGAAGACCGTGCTGGTTAATTCCCCGGCGATTTTATACATATTGGGGATCATCAAGAGTAAGCCCTGACTGGCGGTGAAGGTGGTGGTTAAAGACCCGGTTTGTAGAGCGCCGTGAACCGCACCGGCTGCTCCACCTTCGGATTGCATTTCCACCACCAAGGGGACGGTGCCCCAAATGTTGGGTTTCTTCTGCGCTGCCCACGCATCTGCCCACTCGCCCATAGGCGAAGAGGGTGTGATGGGATAAATAGCAATCACCTCGTTAATCTTATAGGCTGTTCGCGCAACAGCCTCATTCCCATCAATGGTTGCTACTTGTGGGGACATAATAGACTCTCCTCTCTCTATAACAATATGCTCGTTGATTCACTTCCTCTTTTTAATGAACCGACCAAATTTCACATGTACACATTGACCTGATTGACTGACATATCGCGTTTCATGTACCTCGGCGTAAAAAAATTTCCCTTCCTCCTTCTAGGCCAAGGTGCATTCGCAGAGTTTTATCAATCAATGAGTACATGGCCAAGAATCATCAGTAAATCTAGCGTATTCAGTACGTACGTTGGACCACATACTCCGCAAGTTCGTATAACGCAAGCCGATATGGGCTCTCAGGCAAACGTTGCAATGCCTCTTGAGCTCTCTTGGCAAATGCCCAAGCCTCTTGCAAAGCGGCCTCGATAGCCCCGGAGGCCCGAATGACGTCAAGGGCTTTAGCCAGGGCGGCTTGTTTCCGTTCGGGGTCTTGTTCGTTGAAGACGTCCATCAAGATACGGCGGTCGCCGCCTTTGTCCAAATAGTAAAACACAGGAAGAGTAATAGTACCCTGACGAAGATCACTTCCTACCGGTTTTCCTAAGACCTCTTCATTGCCGATGAAGTCGAGCACGTCATCCACAATTTGGAACGCCATACCCAGATAGTGACCATAGTCTCGGAAAGCTGCAATTTCCTTTTCCGGGGCCTGGGCCAACAGCGCCCCCAGTTCGGTTGCGGCAGAGAAAAGGGAAGCCGTCTTCGCGTATATGCGGTTATAGTACTCTTGCTTACCTTGATCCAGGTCGTAATACTTGAACATCTGCCGCAATTCACCCCCGCATATAGTGGCCAACGTTTCGGCAAACAACCTGACGACTTGGACGCTGTTCGTCTCTGTGGCGAATATGGCTGCACGAGCGAAGATGTAATCGCCTGCTAATACCGTCGCCCCCGCGCTCCATCGGGCGTTGAGGGTGGGATTTCCCCGGCGGAGGAGGGAGCCGTCGATGACATCGTCGTGGACGAGGGTCGCGGTGTGAAGCATTTCCACCGCGGCGGCCAGTGAAGTAAGCGCCTCTCTGTTGACGTTATACTGTCGTCCTGCAACTAAGGTGAGGGCGGGACGGATGCGTTTTCCTCCGCTGCTGATGAGGTAGAGAATGGCGTCCCTCAGCGGGCCCTCCGCTTCCTGGCCCGCCTTGCGCATCTTCTCTTCGACTCGCTGTAAGTCATCGTGGATGAGTTCAAATATTGTCAGAGCGGTCAATGATACACCTTTCCTTGCGGATGTGTGTATTAATGGTACCCCACTTTCACGTGTTTCGCCAATTTCTGCCCGAATACTGTGATCGCGTTGATGGTGGTTGTCTCGGCCACCGTGTCCAATGAAAGCCCTTGCAGTCGAGCAATGGCGTCGGCAATGAGTGGGATGCGGGCCGGTTCGTTCCGTTTTCCCCTGTAAGGATGGGGGGAGAGAAACGGGGCATCGGTTTCTAAGAGGATACGCTCTAGGGGAAGGCGTTGCACCAATGTGTGCAATTCACGCGCGTTCTTGAAGGTGACCGGGCCGCCCAGGGATATGCACATGTTCAAGTCGAATACCCGATGTGCTAGTTCTAGATCGCCCTGAAAACTGTGCCACACCCCTTTAAAGGGGCGTGCATTTAACGGTGCATGACTTCTGTCTACGTCCCGTGCCCATTCCATGAGGATACGATACGTGTCCTCCCGGGCATCCCGGCTGTGAATAACGACCGGCAAACCCCGTTCTGCGGCAAGTTCCAATTGGGCTCTGAACACCTGTTTTTGCACATCGTGGGGATGTTCATCCCAGTAGTAGTCCAATCCGATTTCCCCGATCGCCACAACACGTTCGTGATTGGCCATCTCGGCCAGGGTATCTAGCCCTGCACGCGAACCTTCATGGGCGTTGTTTGGGTGGATGCCCACCTGCGCGTATACCACTTCGTAGGTTTCGGCCATCCCAATGGCTTGATGGGAAGTCTCCAAGTCAATCGCGGGATTGATGATGACGACGACGCCGGCATCCAGAGCCCGTCGTACCACATCATCTCTGTCTGCATCGAATTGGTTGAAATTCAGGTGGCAATGCGTATCTACAAAAATCGGCATAATTCCCCGATACTCTGCGTTCCAAGAATGATGACGGTCATGTACACATACATTCTAGCACAGAAATGGCAAATGGATCAATCGGCGAGGATGGCCTCGCGCTAGGAGTGTGGGATTTTTCAAGATGCTCACGCGCGAAAACGAGGAGCCCTGCCAGGACCGGTTGTGGGCTTGGTTTTCCTCTCTCCTTACGGTATAATCGGAGCGAGTGTATGAGATGCAGTGGTTGATGTGCCTTCAGGCCGGTGTGAGCGCTTTAATAGAGCTCCCTCTGTTGATCCGGACATCTTGAGGCTTGGCCTGGGGGGAAACCGGCAACTCTGCGGGATGCTTCTCGCGAATCAGCGCAGGATGTGATAAAACGCGAGATGTCGGTTCATTCGGTCATTAGGGCATGGCCCCCAATAGGCGTTTCTTCCCTCATATGTAAGGAGGAGAACCATGCACAGACCCCGAATGTCATACGTCATTATTTTGGTCATTGCGCTCCTGATAGCGACCCTTGTGGGGTCCGCGTGGATTGTGCGGGCCCAGAGCGGCGGCGGGTACTGGTATATTGTTCAGCCTGGGGATTCGTGGTGGTCCCTTTCTGCTCGGACAGGCATTCCCGTGGATGTCCTTCAGGCTCACAATCCACAGGCTATCCACCCTCATCTGTGGTTATGGCGGGGAGAACGTATTTGGATTCCTGTGGTTAGAGAAGATCATCGCGCGGGATATTGGTATGTCGTTCGGAAAGGGGATACGTGGCTCGGTATTGCCCTGCGTACCGGTGTGCCTGTTCAAGTGTTACAGCGCTTAAATCCCCACGCAGTTCACCCACACAATTGGATGTGGATCGGGGATCGGATTTTTATTCCCTTGCGCCTGCCGGGTTCCCGACCGCAGAGTACGCCCACCCCGCAGACGGCTGAGACGGTTACGCCCCCACCGCACCCTTCTCCAACATCATCGGTGTCGCCGGTGCCCACATCTCCTACGGTGCCCACGTCTACTCCGGAGACCTCTCCATCGCCTGGGGGAACCACTTCTCCATTGCCTACACCGACACCGGGTGAAGGTAGGGCCGGTGGAGAAGTCACGCCTTTGCCCCCGACCGTGGCCGGCATTTCCTGCCCTGCGGACAAGGCGTCTTCAATAAAGGCCTTAGCCCAAGTGCTCTCGGCGGCCGAAGGGGATGTGGAAGTGATTCAAGGTTGGTTGAAGCACTGCAAAATGGGGCTGGGGGATAGTCCTCGCGCGTTGTCCGGGGACTTTAACGGTGATAACCGGCCTGACGTGCTGGTGGTCATGGCTCAAACCGATGAGCAGACCGGCCAACGCAACGACGCGTTGGTGATTTACGAAGCAACGCCTTCCGGGTACACGCCGGTTTTTCAGCAATCTGTTGAGGGGAGAGCTCGGTTACTGGCCTTTGAGGATGTAAACAACGATGGGGCGGTTGAGGTGGTGTGGACCGTGACGCAATGTCCGGACACCACCTGTTATACGACGGTCAGGGTATACCGATGGGATAGTGCATCGGCTCAGTTTGCTTCCTTTACAGAAGGGGAAATAACGATGGCTTCGGCCACTGTGCAATTGGCCGATGTCACGCCCGATGCCGGCAAGGAAATCGTGTTGCACGGGGGCATTATTCACGCGATCAGCGCAGGGCCACAACGGGCTTGGACCGAGATATGGGCATCCCGGGAAGGTCAACCGTATCAGTTGATTTCTCGGACGTATGGCGCGTCTGATTGCCTGTACCACTGGGTTCTCGACGGCGAGCGAGCCCTTCGTGAGGGGCACGCGACAAAAGCTATTGAGATCTTCCAGCAGGTCATAAGCAACACCAAACTTATCCCTTGTTGGTTCCGTCCCAATGAGGAAACCGAGTTGCGGACTTTTGGGTGGTTCCGATTGGCTCTGGCCTACGCGTACGCGCGTCAACCGGACATGGTGAGCACGGTCGTGCATCAGGCCCAATCTGCGTTCCCCAATGAGCCTTACATTCAACTCCTAGAGCGCTGGTATACGGCTTACAGCCATACGAACGACCCGGCAGCAGCATGTCGTCGGTGGGCCGATTACATTGATGAGCATCCTATCCTGTGGGAAATATTGGCCGACTACGGGTACGCCAACCCCACGTTTGGAAAAGCCGATGTGTGTCCGGATTTGACTCACGTTTACGGAGGCGTAGCTTGTCCCCAATCGATTCCCCAAATCGTGGCCTGGAGCCAGGAAAAAGTGCAGGCCTCGCGGGGTGAGATTCTTACACTGTACAAGGATGCACGCGAGTGTGGTTATGTAGGAGACGCGTACGGCGGTGTCGGCGGACATGATATGGATGGAGACGGGACCGAGGATATTGTGATGGCTCTGGACGCGGGTGAACCCATTACATCACACGCAGATATCGTATCGGGCCCCGGTGTGCTGTTGGTCTTTCACCACACCGAGCAGGGATACACGCTGACGTTGAACCTTCCTTTTTCCTCAACGGTCACCTTGTTGGCGTTGGAGGATTTGAACGCGGACAAGATGGAGGACATCGCGTGGACGACCTTCGCGTGTGAGGATAGGGCGGACTTGTGTGCCGTACAAGCTTACGTGTACTCGTGGACCGGGGAGAAATATGAGAATTGGGTGGAGGGTCGACCCTGGGGCTACAACGCGAGCGTGGCGTTTGAGGAGCAGGGTCCCGGGAGCGGTCAGGAGTTGATTGTGCACGAGGAGTTGCCCGGCTTCGGTGCGGATGATGAGACACTGGCCCGGGAATGGGTGTGGACCTCCGACGCCGGGGCTCCTTATCGATTATATAGTCTCACGTACAAGGGCAGCGACTGTACTCGATACACGCTTCACAGCGCGGAAGTTGCATTCTTAGCCGGACCCCGATATGGTTGGGAACGGGCACTACGTCGGTTCGAACAGGTTGCCCAAGCGACAAACATCATTCCTTGTCGCAAGGGGGGGGATCGGGAAGAGGAGATAAATTTCCTGCGCGGGTTTGCACTCTTTCGGCTAGCCCAAGGCTACGTATACGCGGGCCGTGTAGATGATGCCCAGCATTACATAGATATACTTCAGGCTGAATTGCCCACCTCACCCTTTGCCCAAATGGGACAGTTATGGTGGGGGGCGTACCGACAGACGCATGATATGGCAAAGGCGTGTGAGCCCGTGGTTGCGTATGTGCAGTCCCATCCAGACGTACTTTCCGTCCTTTCTGATTACCCGGTTCCCCGTCTTATTCCAGAGACGCCCGAAGGCATGTGTCCGGTGTTGCCTGCACCGTAAGGTGACCCTCTCGTTATAAAGGATGTTACCGATGGGGAAACAACGGCCTTTTGTGTACCTGAGTGTGCAAAAAGCGTTTTTCCCCTTCTTTGGGTAAGCCAAGGTATACTTACGAAGCGCTGTCGGTTAATCGGTTTATCTCATCTTATCCCATGCCAGGAGGTACAACGATGAACTTCGATTTTATGCTCAACGAAGAGCACCACATGATTCGAGAGATGGTTCGGGAGTTCGCTCAGCGGGAGATTGCTCCTGTGGCTGCTGAATATGACGAAAAAGGTGAATTCCCCTTACCCGTTATTAAGAAGATGGGGAAATTGGGGTTGATGGGCATTGAAATTCCAGAGGAGTACGGGGGGGCCGGGTTAGACACCTTATCTTATGTGATCGCTATGGAAGAAGTGGCTAAGGCCGATGTAGCGACCAGCACCATCATGTCGGTGAACAATTCATTGTACGGTTACGGCATCTTACGGTTTGGTACTGAAGAACAGAAGCAGAAGTTCTTGGTCCCTGTCGCCAGCGGCCAGGCTATTGGGGCGTATGCTTTAACTGAACCGCAATCGGGCTCAGATGCTGCGAACATGAAGACACGCGCGGTGTTGAGCGATGATGGCACACATTACATCATTAATGGTCGCAAATCGTGGATTACCAGTGGACCGGTGGCTGACTTCTTCGTCATTTTTGCCATGACCGACCCGGAAAAGCGGCACCGAGGGGTGACCGCTTTTTTGGTGGAAGGGGACACACCGGGGCTTATTCGTGGAAAAGTGGAGCCCAAATTGGGCATCCGGGCCAGCGCGACCAGTGAGTTGTTCTTTGAGGACATGAAAGTCCCGGTGGAGAACGTGCTGGGGGAACCGGGCATGGGTTTTAAAATAGCGATGTCCATTCTGGATGCGGGTCGTATTGGCATTGCGGCCCAATCTCTGGGCGTGGCCGAGGCGGCTCTCGAGGCTTCGTTGAACTGGGTGCGTGAACGGGAAGCCTTTGGGCACAAGATCGGCGAGTTCCAGGGCATTCAATGGAAGATCGCGGACATGAAGACGCGTATTGAAGCCGCTCGAGGTCTCATTTACAACGCGGCTATGGCCAAGGAGAAAGCTAAGGAGACGGGCGAACGTTATACGCTGGAGGCCTCTATGGCCAAACTTTTTGCCAGTGAAACCGCGATGTTTTGTGCCCATGCAGCCGTCCAAATTCATGGAGGAATGGGATATAGCAAAGAACTCCCGGTAGAACGATATTTCCGAGATGCGAAAATCACGGAGATTTACGAAGGGACCAGTGAGATTCAACGCCTGGTCATCGCTCGTTTGGTGACGGGATTGCGCGGGAGTTGCTGAGTTGATGTTTGTGTTCTTTTGGGCTTGCCACGCGTCACGTTGAGTCGATCACGTGGCGCGTGGTCATCTTTGTCTTTGGGGTGAGTGCGATGAAGGCCATAGGGTTCTACGAGCACAGCGATAACCTTAATGTATTGCAGGTCCTGGAGGTCCCCGAACCTACGCCCAAGGCTGATGAAGTGGTTGTGCGGGTTTATTACGCGGCGTTAAACCGGCTGGATGATTGGGTCCGGCGGGGGTGGCCGGGGTTGAAGTTACAGATGCCTCACATCTTAGGTTCCGACATGGCCGGTGAGATTGTCGCTCTTGGCAAGGCGGTCACGGGCTGGCGTGTTGGGGATCGGGTGGTCGCGAATCCCGGACGCTGGTGCAATGCATGTGAGTGGTGTGAACGTGGGGAACACAGCATGTGTGTCACTTACGGCATCATGGGTGAGCATTTCCCCGGAGTGTACGCGGAGTACGTGGCCGTTCCTGCGCGTAATCTGGTGCGCGTCCCCGATGACTTTCCCCTGGAAAAAGCAGCCGCTGCGCCGTTGGTGTATCTCACCGCGTGGAGGATGTTGTTCTCCCGTGTTCGTTTACAACCCGGTGAACGAGTGCTGGTGGTAGGGGCAGGGGGAGGGGTCAACAGTGCGGCGATTCAGTTGGCCAAAATGGCCGGGGCATATGTCTACGTTGCGGCCGGCGGTTCGGATAAAGTGGTTTTTGCGCGCGACTTAGGCGCGGATGTGGTGTATGATTATCGGGAACAGGAATGGTGGAAAGAGGTGTATCGTGACACGGGGAAACGGGGGGTTGATGTCGTCGTAGACAATGTGGGAGAAGCGACGTTTCCTTACAGTTTACGGGCTCTGGCTAAAGGAGGACGTGTGGTGACGGTTGGGGCTACGACCGGCCCCCGTAGCGGTGCGGACCTGCGGCTTATCTTTTGGAAGCAAATAAGCATCATTGGTTCGACGATGGGCTCGCAGAGCGAATTTAGAGCGGCTATGCGGGCAGTATTTGAGGGACGGGTTGATCCGCCGGTGGATAGCATTTGGCCGATGGAAGAGTATAAGGCCGCGTTGATGCACCTGCTGGCAGGTCGCCAGAAAGGCAAAATCGTACTGCGGGTGTGAAATTACGTCGGTATTGAGGTGTGGGGACGGATGCGACGACAAGACCGTTTGACCATCACGAAAAGCCCGGATCAGCGGAACTCGCTCCAACATTGGGCGCGGACGGTTCATCCGTTACGTGTTGTTTTGAACTTTTTAGTGATTTACACGTGTCGGTTTTTGCCGTCCCTGTGGCTAAAGAACGTGTTGTACCGTTTAGTGGGCATGAAGGTGGGGAAAAATGTGTCGGTGGGCCTTATGGCCATGATGGATATCTTTTTCCCCCAGGAAATTACGATTGGGGATAACACGATTATTGGATATAACACCGTCATTCTTGGCCATGAATACCTGCTCGATGAGTGGCGTCGCGGGCCGGTGGTTATCGGCAAGAATGTGACCATCGGCGCCAATTGCACCATATTGCCCGGCGTGGTTATTGGGGATGGTGCCGTAGTGAGTGCCATGAGTTTGGTGAACAAGGATGTGCCTCCAGGTGCGCGAGTGGGGGGGGTTCCTATCCGTCCGCTAGAGAGTACAACCTTGGAAGACGAGGGGTGATTGACCGGTGCATCGCGCTTCATGTATCTTGGCGTGCAAAGAGCGTCAAAAAGGGATGGGGGTATAGATGCTAAAACGTACATGGATGCAGGTAGTGCGTTGGGGAGAAACCCCTTGGGGAAGTATTTTCATTATTGTCGCGAACTTCATTGGATTTGTGTGGGGTATGATTTATTGGTATGGACCTCACTTGCGCGTAGCCCCTATTCTGCACTGGCCTTTTATTCCCGACTGTCCCCTTTTTGCCTTTTTGTTTATTCCGGCGTTTTTGTTGGCCCGTCGAGGGCGGGGAAATAACGTGTACAATTTGATCGTGGCGTTTGGGCTGATAAAGTACGGTGTATGGACGAATGTGTTTTGGTACGTCTATTGGGCCCGCGGTCATCCTGTGGATGGGATGGGCCTCGCTATGTGTTTGACCCATATAGGTATGATTTTGGAGGGGATATATCTCCTCATGTACATACGTCCTCGTCTAGGTTGGCTTGGGATGGCTTGGGCCTGGTTCTCTTTAAGCGACTACGTGGATTACGGTTTGGGCGAATATCCGCGAATCCCTGACGAGAGTTTGCTTCCTATCCTCCAATGGCATACTATTGCTGTGACATGGGGGCTGACGTTCGGTTTGGGAATTTGGCGTTGGAAGAAACGTATCCCTGTTGTTCACCTTTCATCCTGACATACGCTGGAGGAATCCGGTGGCTGATAACTCAAAAATTGAACATTTGAAGGAATTGCGTCGCAAGGCTCGTGAAGGAGGCGGGCCGCAACGTATTGCTAAACAACACGAAAAAGGCAAACTCACTGCTCGCGAGCGTTTGGAACTCCTCTTGGATAAGGGGAGTTTTCGCGAGTTGGATATGTTTGTCACCCACCGCTTTAGCGATTTTGGTATGGACAAACAGCGGTATTTGGGTGACGGCGTTGTCACAGGGTATGGGACCATCAACAAGCGCTTAGTGTTTGTTTACGCCCAGGATTTCACCGTTCTTGGCGGCTCTTTAGGTGAGGCTCACGCTCAGAAGATTTGTAAAGTTCTGGATATGGCCATGAAGAACGGTGCTCCGGTGATTGGCTTGGTGGATTCAGGAGGCGCTCGTATTCAGGAAGGGGTAATCTCCTTAGGTGGGTACGCGGATATTTTCCTGCGCAACACGTTAGCCTCTGGGGTCATCCCTCAGATTTCCGTGATTATGGGCCCGGCTGCCGGAGGTGCTGTGTATTCTCCCGCCATCACCGACTTCATAATCATGGTGAAGAATACGTCATACATGTTCATTACCGGCCCGGAAGTGGTCAAGGCGGTGACGCATGAGGAGGTGACCTTTGAGGAATTAGGCGGTGCCTGGACGCACGCTACGAAGTCTGGTGTGGCCCACTTTGCCGCGGAGAATGAGGAGGATGCCATTTTCCTGGCGCAGACACTGCTTTCTTATTTGCCCCAGAATAATCTGGAGGACCCACCCTTCCGCCCCACCACGGATGATTTCCTACGCATGGATGAAACTCTGGATACCATTATCCCCGAAAATCCTAACAAGCCTTACGAGATGAAGGAAATCATCCGGCGGGTGGTGGATGATGGCATTTTCTTTGAAGTCCATGAGCATTACGCACAAAACATCATTGTTGGTTTCGCTCACTTGGGCGGACAGGTGGTCGGTATTGTGGCGAATCAGCCGGCGGTGCTTGCCGGTGTATTGGATATCGATGCCAGCGTGAAGGCCGCGCGTTTTGTGCGCTTTTGCGATGCTTTCAACATTCCTATCGTGACTTTTGTGGATGTGCCGGGCTTCATGCCCGGTCTCCATCAGGAACACGGTGGCATTATTCGTCATGGCGCAAAGCTGTTGTACGCGTACGCAGAAGCAACCGTACCAAAGGTCACCGTCATTACCCGTAAGGCCTATGGGGGCGCTTATGATGTCATGTCCTCAAAGCACTTACGCGGAGATATCAACTTTGCTTGGCCCTCTGCTGAAATTGCCGTTATGGGGCCGGAAGGAGCCGTGAAGATTATTTTCCGGCGACAGATCGCGGCTGCCGAAGACCCCGAGGCTGAAAGGGAACGCCTGGTGGCCGAATACCGACAGAAGTTCGCCAACCCGTACATTGCTGCCTCTCGTGGCTTCGTGGACGATGTTATTATCCCCCATGAGACCCGACCACGTCTCATTAATGCGTTGGAGATGTTACGTAATAAGCGGGATAAAAACCCGCCTAAAAAGCACGGCAATATTCCCTTATGAGTGGCAAGGTGTACCCGGTACACATTGTACCATGCTATACGTGACCGTGATTCGGTGAGACGTGAGGTGTCGTCTACCGTGTCACGTCTCACGCATCACGCGAAGGAGGTCAACGATGACAGAGAAGGCGTATCGGATTGAGAAAGATTCCTTGGGTGAAGTGAAGGTTCCCGTGGATGCTCTCTGGGGGGCTCAAACCCAGCGGGCAGTGGAGAATTTCCCCATTAGCGGCATCCGATTTCCCCGTGTGTTCATTCGGGCGCTAGGGCTTATCAAGTATGCCGCGGCGAAGGCAAACCTCGAGCTGGGATTACTCGACGAGGAGTTGGCCAACGCGATTATGCAGGCCGCGATGGAAGTCGCGGAAGGCAAGTGGGATGACCACTTCCCCATCGATATTTTCCAGACGGGTTCGGGAACGTCCACGAACATGAACGCGAACGAGGTTATCTCCAACCGGGCGAACCTGATCCTGGGTGGAGAGTTGGGCACGAAAAAGCCCGTTCACCCCAACGACCACGTGAACAAGGGCCAGTCATCCAATGACGTTATACCCACGGCCATTCATGTGGCCGCGTACATTGAGGTCAATGACATTCTTTTGCCGGCCCTGCGCCATTTGCATGAGACGTTAGTTAAAAAGGCAGAAGAGTGGGATCATCTGGTGAAGACAGGGCGCACACACCTGATGGACGCGATGCCCATCCGGTTGGGTCAGGAAATTTCCGGTTGGGCCCGTCAAGTGGAGTTGGGCATTGAGCGCATCGAATCCACACTGCCCCGTCTTGCCGAGTTGGCCTTAGGGGGGACGGCCGTGGGCACGGGGATCAACACGCATCCCGAGTTCGGGAAGCGGGTGGCGGCCATCCTTTCGGAGTTGACCGGCTTGCCTTTCGTGGAAGCCAAGAACCACTTTGAGGCTCAGGCCGCTCAAGACGCCGCAGTCGAACTCAGTGGTCAATTGAAGACGGTGGCGGCCTCCCTGATGAAGTTCGCCAACGACCTGCGCTGGATGAACTCTGGCCCTATTGCCGGATTGGCGGAGATTCGCTTGCCGGCTTTGCAACCGGGGTCTTCCATCATGCCCGGGAAGGTCAACCCGGTTATCGCCGAAGCGGTACGAATGGTCGCGGCACAGGTTTTCGGCAATGATGTAGCCATTAACTTCGGTGGTGCGTTGGGTGATTTTGAATTGAACGTGATGCTGCCGGTTATCGCTCACAACTTGCTCCAGTCCCTTAAGATTTTAGGGAATGCGGCTCGTGTATTGGCCGATAAGGCGATTGCCGGGTTTGAGGTTAACGTGGATCGCATTACCGGCTTGGTGGATCGCAACCCCATCTTGGGCACCGCGTTGAACCCCATCATCGGTTACGACAAGGCGGCCGAGGTGGTGAAGAAGGCCATGCGTGAAGGCCGCACGGTGAAGGAAGTTGTTTTAGAAATGGGGCTTCTCTCCGAAGAGGAAGCCGAGCGTATCTTGAATCCGGCATTGATGACTGAGCCGGGATTTACGAAAGATAAAGTGAAGTAGCCCGGTAGGCTTTGATCCTGGGGACGATGGCACACCATCGTCCCCAGGAGGTGCACAATGCGACGATTATGGCGTTCAGAGTGGATACAACTCGCGTTGAGTTTGATCTTGGTGCCGGTTGTGTTGGTGCTGTTTTTCTTGTATTCCACCTTCTTTGTTAAGGCATTGGGAGCGCCTTTTCTCTTGTTGCCTTCCGCCTTGGGTCTCATTGAGCGTGCATCTCCTGCAGATGTCATCCGTGTGCCCACATCGCCACACGCCGCGGTATTCTATGTAGAACATCCCGGACGTTATGTGGTTTACGCAGATGATGTGTTTTGGCGCCGGGATGAGACGCACCTGGATGTCCGCGAAACGGCCCTGAACCCCCAGCATGATTGGTTACGTATTCAGGATGTGGCTGCTGGCGAGGAGGTGCCGGTACATCGTGTGAGACGTGGGGTACGACCTTATGATGAAATTGTGGTGAAGGGTCGTCCTATGTACACTTTTTACGCTACGCATCCCGGCTATTATCGAGCTGTGTATCTTTATTCTCCACCGGCTTATGTTGCCGTCATCCCCGATCACGTGAGTGGAAAGGAAGGCTTGTTGTCCTTGCTTATAGACCTCCAAGTGGGGGCGTTAGTGGCCTATCCTGTTTGGCGCCGCTTTAGGAGATGGCATCAGCAAAGGGAAGAAAAACGGCGTAAGCGAGAGGAAGCCGAACGGGTATGGGAGAAAATTCGCCAGGAGATGCATAAGAACTCACCATAAAAAGGGGCGGTGGGATGTCCCACCACCCCTTTGGCAGACCCTGTTCGGGTTACACTTCACGGTATTCCCCTTCAATAACGTCCTCGTCAGAACCTGATGGCTTACTACCGTCCCCCGCTGTTTCGGTTGGACCGGCGCCCGGTGTACCGGTAGCGGCTTGCTGTTGGTAGAGTTGCTGGCTCAGCGCGTGACTGGCCTGCTGTAGTTGTTCCGTCAGGCTGCGAATGCGCTGGATGTCTTCCGTTTCCATGGCCGCCCGCAGGTCCTTGATGAGATTCTCGATGCGGGAGCGGTCGGCCGCCGAGACTTTATCGCCCAGTTCTTTCAGCGCTTTCTCCACGCTGTAGATGACCGTATCTGCCTGATTGCGTGCCTCCGCGAGTTCGCGGCGGCGGCGATCTTCTTCCGCGTGTTGCTCAGCCTCACGGATCATCCGCTGGATGTCCGCTTCGGTCAGGTTTGTGCTGGCCTGGATGGTGATCTTCTGCTCTTTGCCCGTGGCCAGGTCCTTGGCCGACACGTTCAGGATGCCGTTGGCGTCGATGTCAAAAGTGACTTCGATTTGCGGTACGCCACGAGGCGCGGGCGGAATACCCTCCAGCCGGAACTGACCCAGGAGCATGTTGTCCCGAGCCATTGGTCGTTCACCCTGGTACACCCGGATGTCCACCGCGGTCTGGTTGTCCTCCGCGGTAGTGAAGATCTCACTCTTCCGGGTCGGGATGGTGGTATTGCGTGGGATAAGCACTGTCATCACGCCACCCAGGGTTTCCACGCCCAGGCTCAGTGGCGTGACGTCCAGCAACAGCACATCTTTCACCTCGCCTGCGAGCACACCACCCTGGATGGCCGCGCCCACCGCCACCACCTCATCCGGATTCACACCTTTGTGTGGTTCCTTCCCTGTCAACCGTCGAACCAGATCTTGGACCATCGGCATACGGGTGGAACCACCCACCAGGACGACTTCGTCGATTTGATCCTTGGTTAATTTCGCGTCGCGAATGGCTTGCTCAAAGGGCCCCACACACCGCTGGAGTAAGTCTTCGGTCATTTGCTCAAATTTGGCCCGGGTCAATTTCATTTGCAGATGTTTGGGCCCGGTCGCGTCCGCAGTGATAAAGGGCAGGTTGATCTCCGTCTCCATGACGGAGGAGAGCTCAATCTTGGCCTTTTCCGCGGCTTCCTTTAAACGTTGTAGGGCCTGCCGGTCCTGGCTTAAGTCAATGCCGTATTCCTTCTTGAACTCATCGATCATCCACTGGACAATGCGCTGATCCCAGTCATCACCGCCCAGGTGAGTATCACCTGCTGTGGCTTTGACTTCGATAACACCTTCACCCACTTCCAGAATGGAAACGTCGAAGGTGCCACCACCCAGGTCGAAGACCAAGATGGTCTCATTTGTCTTTTTATCCAGCCCATAGGCCAGCGCGGCCGCGGTGGGCTCGTTGATGATGCGTTTGACTTCAAAGCCGGCAATGCGGCCAGCATCCTTGGTGGCCTGTCGTTGGCTGTCGTTGAAGTAAGCGGGTACGGTAATGACCGCTTCTTTGACCTCTTCACCCAGGTAAGCTTCGGCGTCCCGCTTGAGTTTCTGCAAGATCATGGCCGAAATTTCTTGTGGTGTGAAGTCTTTGCCCACCACCGGAATGTGCACACGCACATCACCGGCCGGCCCTTTGACCACTTTGTATGGAACGCGTTTGATCTCGTCTTGGACCTCTTCCCAGCGACGGCCAATGAAGCGCTTAATGGAATATATCGTGTTTTCCGGATTCACAATGGCTTGGCGCTTTGCCGGCAACCCTACCAATCTCTCTCCCGATTTCGTAAAAGCGACAACCGACGGCGTGGTCCGTCCGCCTTCCGCGTTCGGGATCACGGTCGGTTCTCCGCCTTCCATCACCGCCATACAGGAGTTAGTCGTGCCCAAATCAATACCTAAAATCTTTCCCATTTCTCACCCTCCTCAGGATGGTTGTTGTCTTATCGACGCGCTGAAGGCGAGCCCCACATTGAGACTCGCCTTCATTATGTGGAGAAGCCATTAGATTAGCGCAAGTAGAGTGTTAGTGTTTTATTAGAAGGATTTCCCTTCAAACTCGGTGATAAGACGACGGAACTCGTCGGGTATGAGCATTGTGGTGTTACGCTGGTAGTCGTACATAGCTTGCACACTGCGGGCTTCGGCTACGAGACGCCCG
This sequence comes from uncultured Anaerolineae bacterium, assembly GCA_964413905.1. Taxonomy (GTDB): domain Bacteria; phylum Chloroflexota; class Anaerolineae; order JAADDB01; family JAADDB01; genus CAYPUG01. The sequence goes on from CAYPUG010000050.1 coordinate 16,058, forward strand.
GTCTTCGCTTCCCGAATTTCATACGCAAAGTGGAAGGATTTGCGTCCAATGTGCACGATACTCACACCTACGAGGATCTCTTCATTTAAGTGGATAGGACTACGAAAATCGATTTCTGCGTGAGCTAAGATGAAGTTGAAGTTTTGTGGATCCGCTGCACCTGTAAGTGCTTTGTAGTACGCGACCCGTCCCATTTCTAGATAGGAGAGGTACACCGCATTATTCACGTGCCCCATGGCATCCAGATCCCGAAATCGTACCTGGATGGGCACAATGACGCGAAAGCGATCCTTTAGCAAAGCTTCGCCTTGATTCATTGTTCCTCCTGCCATTGGTTGAGTAAAGTCGTATGGGTCGGGTGAGGAGATGGAATCTTAATTTTCCACTTTCTGTCCCGCCAAGCCTAATTCCTCAGCGATGCCCTTCATCGCATCGAGCACAATGCTCACATGTTCCCACAAGTCCACACCCAATTCTTTCGCACCCAATTCAATGTCTGCCCGGTTCACCCCTGCAGCAAATGACTTATCTTTCCACTTCTTTTTGATGCTCTTTATCTTCACATCCCGGATGTCTTTGCTGGGGCGGACCAGGGCGACCGCGATAATGAGCCCGGTGAGTTCGTCCACCGCGAACAAAGCCTTGGCCAGCAAGGTCTTCCGTGGAACGTTCATGTGGGGGGCGTGTCCGGCTACTGCGTCGATGAGTTCCTCCGGCCATCCCCATTCTCGGAACAACCGTAATTCCGTCCGTGGGTGGCCGTTTTCCTCATCGCTCATATCTGGGAATCGTTCGTAATCTAGATCGTGAACTAGCCCCGTAATACCCCACAATTCTTCATCTTCCCCGAACTTGCGGGCGTACGCGCGCATCGCGGCTTCCACCGCCAGCGCGTGTTTGCGCAGGTTTGGCGATTGGATCCACTCTTGAACCAATTGCCAGGCCTCTTCTCGTGTGGGCAATGCCATCATTAACCTCCTTGTTCTTAGGAATACCGCTTAAGTGAACGTGTATGTATGGCGTTTTGTCAACCCATCAGCAGGGTGAGAATAAAAACGCTTCTCAACGCCCGGTTGGGGTATTTCGAATGGCTTCCTGTTGAACGCGCAGCAACTGTTGAATTCCGTCCCAGGCCATATCCAGCAGTTCATTGAGGATTGCCCTAGAAAAGGGAGCGCCTTCCGCGGTGCCTTGGATTTCCACGTAGTCGCCTACCGCATTCATGACCACATTCATGTCCACTTCTGCACGCACATCCTCCTCATAAGATAGATCCAGCAAGGGGATGCCGTCGACTACGCCCACGCTGACCGCAGCCACGGCCGGACGAAACACTCGGGCCGGAATTTCGCCGGATTCCACCAATTTGCGCAGCGCGAGGACCAACGCTACGTATCCGCCCGTAATCGCCGCGGTACGAGTTCCCCCATCTGCCTGGATAACATCCGCATCGATGATAATCTGGCGTTCTCCCAGCAGTTCGAGATCCACCGCGGCCCGCAAGGCCCGACCGATGAGCCGTTGTATTTCCTGCGTGCGGCCACGGGGGCCACTGCGTTCTCGGGGTGTACGAATTTGG
>CAYPUG010000051.1:0-17554 GCA_964413905.1 uncultured Anaerolineae bacterium
GCGGGTGGCCCTCGGACCCGAACGGCGCAGCCGAGTCATCAGCCCCGAGGAGAAGCGCATCATCGCCTATCACGAAGCCGGCCACGCGCTGGTTGCCCGCATGTGTGATCACGCCCAACCTGTGTACAAGGTCTCTATCATCCCTCGCGGTATGGCTGGGGGATACGTCCTCTCCTTCCCTGAAGATGATCGCATGTTTATGAAACGTTCTGAGTTCACGGACCGGATCGCAGTGGCCCTAGGCGGACGTACCGCGGAGGAGGTGGTCTTTGGAGATGTGACTGACGGCGCGGTGAGCGATCTTGAACAGGCGACCCGGATGGCCCGTGCGATGGTAACGCGTTACGGCATGAGCGAACGTCTTGGTCCGATGGTCTTCGGGCAACGGAGCGAGTTGATCTTCTTGGGCAAGGAAATCGGCGAGCAGCGGAATTACAGCGAGGAGACTGCAGAACTCATCGATCGGGAAGTTCAACGCATTGTGCGGGAGGCCCATGAGAAGGCCCGGCAGATCATCCTCCGGTATCGGCACAAATTGGACGAAATCGCAGAACGCTTGATACGTGAGGAGACCATTGACGGGGCAGAGTTTGAAGCCATGTTTCGGGATGTGGATGCTCCTCAGGCCGCATCCCTTCTTGCTTGAAGGGAATGAATAGGACAGGGGACGGTTCCAAACCGTCCCCTGTTTTTATCTCCGTTTCTTCTTGCGCTTCTTCTTTTTCTTCTTTGTGGTCCGGACCGGTGTGATCACCGCCTCTGTTTGGGCCGCGGACACCTGGGTTTTTCCGTCCGGTCGGGCGATCGGGGTGGGCACATCTTCAGGCGGCGGCCCTAATCCGTGATCGTATCGCCAATGGCAATTTTTGTACTTCTTTCCGGACCCACACCAACACGGATCGTTGCGCCCCAGTTTTCGGTGCGGTGCCCGTGCCGGGGTTGCAGCCTGTTGCTGCCCCCGAGCGGCCGCGCCGTCGCCTCGCCCGTATTGGACCCGCCGGTACCGGGGTTGGGCCACGGGTTCTGCCGGGGAGGTGGGCACCTTGTACGCCGCGTGCACAATGTCCGATGTGATGGCATCCACCAGTTCGGTGTACAAGTGATGCGCCTCTCGTTGATACGCCACCAGGGGGTCCTCCTGGGCCAACGCGCGTAGCCCGATGCCCTGACGTAAGTTTTCCAGGTTGGTCAGGTGACGAACCCACCGGGAGTCCACTGCACGCAACATGATAAAACGCTCGTACTCCCGCATGAACTCCGAGCCGACCTGGGCCTCTAACCGGTTGTAGGCCTCTTCGGCCAGTTGGTGGAGGTGCTCCTTGATTTCGTCCGGCCGCATGCCGGTCCACGTCTCGGGGGTGACGGTTTCGGGCAAGGGGAAGATGGCCCCTACATCCTGGATAAGCCCCTCCAGGTTCCACTCTTCCGACCACTGACTGGCTGTGTGGTAGTCTACGAGGTTATCCAGCGTTTTGAAGACCATCTCCAGGATGTTAGGGCGTAAGTTCGCGGAGGTGAGGATGCGCCGTCGCTGTTCGTAGATGACTTCACGCTGTTTGTTGATAACGCTATCGTACTCCAGCACGCGCTTGCGAATATCAAAGTTATACCCTTCCACCCGTTCTTGTGCGTTTTCGATCACTTTGCTGATGGCCTTACTCTCGATGGGAAAATCGTCGGGAACCTTCAGCCGGTCCATCAATCCAGCCACGCTGGAGCCCCCAAATCGGCGCATGAGTTCGTCTTCCAGGGAGACGTAAAATCGGCTGGAGCCTGGATCTCCCTGTCGGCCGGCTCGCCCACGCAACTGGTTATCGATACGCCGTGCTTCGTGGCGTTCCGTACCGATGACGTGCAACCCGCCCAATTCCCACACCTTCTGCCGGTCTTTTTGGACGCGTTCGTATTCTTCCTTGAGCACTTCGGCCCAGCGGGTGGGGAATTTCTCGGTGGGATCTTCGCCACGACGGAGCATCTTCAGCGCCTCATCCCACTCCAGCGCAGGGATGGCTGTGAGGTCCACGCCTTCCTTACGCAGGCGATCGCGAGCCAATCCCTCGGGATTGCCACCCAGGAGGATGTCTACTCCACGTCCTGCCATGTTGGTGGCAATGGTGACTGCGCCGGGACGACCGGCCTGGGCAATGATAACCGCTTCTTTTTCATGGTACTTCGCGTTCAGCACGTTGTGAGGAATACCCCGTCGGGAGAGCATTCGGGATAGTCGTTCTGATGTCTCAATGGCGACGGTGCCCACCAAGACCGGACGTCCTTGTTTGTGCCAATACTCGATCTCGTTGACGACGGCCCGAAACTTGGCCGCTTCGGTTTTGTAGATCAGGTCGGGATAGTCTATCCGTTTGTAATAAAGTTCTCCGGTCTCGGGTTTCTCGTAGAGGGTTACATCGATCTCACGGTATTCGGGTACGCCGAGTTCGTCCGCGGTGGTCGCGCTGTGCTCACGCGCAGACGATCCTTTAAACCCCAGAACGGCTGGGTTCAGGTACTTCCTACGTTCCACCCGGGTCTGCAAGTCTCCCTGTCGCGCTCGCCATTCCACGTTCGTGGGGATGACCACCACGTCCAGGCCGTAAATCTTACCCAACTCTTCTTTCTCGGTGGCCGCAGTGCCCGTCATGCCCGCGAGTTTGTTGTACATGCGGAAAAAGTTCTGGAAAGTGATGGTTGCCAGGGTTAAGCTTTCCTTTTGTACGGGGACCCCTTCCTTCGCTTCAATAGCTTGGTGTAAGCCTTCAGAGTACCGCCGACCGTACATGAGGCGGCCGGTAAAGGGATCGACAATGATGATTTCTCCATCCTTTACTATGTAATCTTTATCCCGCTGGAAGAGGACGTGGGCTTTGAGCGCGTTTTCCAAATAAGGCGTTAGGTGTAAATGTTCAGGTCCGTATAGGTTGTCAATGCCCAGCCATTGTTCAATTTTGGCGATGCCTGATTCGGTGAGGAGCACGACCCGTTCCTTCTCCTCTACCGTGTAGTCCTCGTCGCGGCGCAGATTGCGCACCAAGCGAGCAAAGGTGACGTAATACTCGGAGGATTCTTCGTCGGGGGCGGAGATGATTAACGGCGTCCGTGCCTCGTCGATGAGGATGCTGTCGACCTCGTCGATAATGGCATAATGCAATTCCCTCTGGACCAGTTGGTCCAGGCGGTACGCCATGTTGTCTCGCAGGTAATCAAAGCCGAACTCGTTATTTGTGCCGTAGGTGATGTCGGCTTCGTAGGCTTCCCGACGGGTGATAGGACGTAAGTGCTGGTAGCGGTCATCTTCGGCCTGATAGAGTGGATCGTATTCAAAGGATGCTTGGTCGGGGTTCCCCGCGGCGGATTGAATCACTGCAGCCTTTAACCCTAACAAATAGTAGATAGGCCCCATCCATTGCAGACCGAATTTGGACAGGTAATCGTTGGGAGTGACCAGATGAGCGCCGCGGCCGGTGAGAGCGTTCAGGTAGAGGGGTAACGTCGCGACCAGGGTTTTCCCCTCACCGGTGCGCATTTCTGCTACTTTGCCTTGATGCAGCACGATGCCGCCGATGAGTTGGACATCGTAGTGACGTAGTCCGATGGTGCGGCGGCTGGCTTCCCGGACCAGCGCGAACGCTTCGGGCAGAATTTCCCAGAGGATACGTTCTTCCGCGTCCAGGAGCTCCTTTTGGCGACGCTTGAGTTCGCCTCGCAAGCGTTCGATCTCGATGGGATCATGTTCGGCATCTAATTTTTCCTGGGCGCGAGTCACCTCATCCTGTAAGTGTTGGGTTTCTCGACGGATCCGTTCCTTGAAATTGGCCGTCTTTTCGGCGAACGCGCTGTCGGACAGTTTTTGCACCTCCGGTTCCAGTGCGTTGATGTGCTCGACAATAGGCGTGAGGCGTTTGATCTCGCGCTCGTTGCTGTCTCCACCGATTTTCTTCAGTAATCCCTTCAACATGTTGGCGTAATCTCCTTAGCCGTTTCTCTTTGGGCAACGTGCACTCTTAGAGTGGTGTCCGTCTATTAGGGTGTGATTTGTAGGCTAATACCAATTATACACTACGTAACGGAACGCGCCCAGGATGCCCTGGCGAGCGTTTTATCACCGTTTCGGTACCGGAAGCGCCGGGAGGGAGCGATATGCCCTTTTTGGAGCCACGTGCACACGCGACGTTTTGTTTATTATTCAGACCGTTCTCTTAAAAAGTGACCTGCTCCCGCGATGACGAATCCTCCCATAGCGAAAAATCCGGCCACGGCAACACCGCCCATACCCCGACTAAGGGCGACGCCCACATTCCCCACCCAAGTGATCGCATACGCGAGGAAGGGGAGGTATTTACCTTCAGCGTATGGACGGGGGAGGGGGATCATGTGTTCCAGCAGCGTGTACAGTGTATACATCAATGCTCCGGTAAGCATCCAGCCCAAGTAGTTTTGGACGGGGATGCCGAAGTACGGCCCTTTGACTTCCCACACCCAGTGTCCCCCTGCGACCATAAGAGGATCCATTACAACGTCCCACGCGGTGAGTGCAAGGGTTGCGGTTGCAATCTCCCACGCGTAGGTGATTCCTGTCGTGGCCATGCCCTCGCTCCAAGTTCGGATCATGGCAAGGCTGGTGTATGCCATCATGTACCATGCTATCAACACAGGGATGGGGACGCCCAGCAGTTGGGGTTGTAATTTGGAGGTGTAGTGATACAGTCCAAACGGCCAACCGGTGCGCACTCCGATCGCTTCCATGGCCCAACCGACCACAAACGCGATGAACAAGAGAAGCGTGCTGCGCGGCCACCCCCATTGGGTCGTTCCGTGAAACCACGCGAACAGGAAGAAGGACAGTGTGGAGAGAATAAGTATGGGGAATACAAACTTCTGTGACCCAAGGGGCCATGCGATAAAGTAAAGCAATGTAAGTCCGTAAAGGGTGAGAAAAATTCGTGCACTTCGCATGATCTTTCCCTTTCCACGCTTCCGTACGATGTGTCCGTCAAAAGGTTCCGTAGCGCTGGAACCGCGTTGTAAATTGGAAGGGAAGGCTCCTTTGAGTATGCTATACTTACTGTTTGAGGCCAATTTGACGGTGACCTCAGGACGTGGGGAAAGGGACAACACAGTGCCGCGGATTCTGGTGACAAACGATGATGGTGTGCATGCGCCCGGCCTATTGGCGCTCAAACAAGCGCTGGCGCGGTTGGGAGAGGTGGTCGTGTTTGCCCCTGACCGTAATTGGTCGGCTGCCGGGCACACAAAGACCATGCATAAACCCTTGCGGGTTGAGGAAACCGTCCTGGAGGACGGGTCTCCTGCCCTGACCACGAACGGGGCACCGTCGGATTGTGTGGCGTTGGCCGTGTTGGGCCTGGTGGACTCCCCCATTGACTTAGTCGTTGCGGGCATCAACACGGGGGCCAATTTAGGGTATGACATCACGTATTCCGGAACGGTGGCTGGCGCCATGGAGGGGGTCATCAACGGTATTCCTGCGATTGCCGTTTCCCAAGAAGTAGTGGTAGGTGAAAACGCGGATTTCTCCATTGCAGCGGATGTGGCCCGCCGTGTCGCGGAACTGGTCCTTCAATACGGCCTTCCACAGGACACGTTTCTCAACGTGAATTGCCCTGCTCGTCCGGCCCGTATCCCCCCAGAAGTGGTGGTTACCCGCTTAGGACGCCGTGTGTACCGAGATGTGCTGATCCGCCGTGAAGATCCTCGTGGTAAGCCGTACTATTGGTTTGGCGGTGATCCTCCTACCGGCATTGTGGAACCGGGCACAGATATTGGCGCGTTGGCGCGTGGGCAGGTCTCTGTAACCCCTATTACGATGGATATGACCCATTATCGATTTTTGGCCGATTTGCGGACGTGGCCGCTGAATCCCCGTGTGGATGAGGAAGGATGAGGAGGATGTACGGGGCTCCACCGTATCCGCATAGAAGGTATATCCGTCTAGGAACGGCCATTTTATGGCCTCTTCTTATCGGACTTGTTGTGGGGTGGGCCCGCCGACCATTTTCCTTGGTGACGTATTTGGGCTGGCTGATTTTGGGGGGACTCGTCCTTGGGGCGGTGGTGTACACTTATCGAGTATGGTCTTTGGAGCGGTTAAGGTATTTTTTGGATCGGGATGGGGTATATGTGAGATGGGGAGAGGCTGTGTTTGCGTTCCCCATGAGGTATGCGAAGCGCGTCCATTACGGAGTGCCTCCAGAGGATCCGCCGCAACCTTCTCGGTGGATGTGGCCGGCCTTTTACGTGTGGATGGGGGAACATGGGGGCAAGCGGTGGTACATTTTTGCCTCTGTGCCTTGGGAAGAGGCTTTGTTTCTGTGTGGTGATGAGACGTGTTTGGGGATTTCCCCTACCGAAGGGGAAGATTTCGTCCGGGCGATGAATGCCCGCCGGGCATTGGGCCCTAATCGGGCCATTTCGTTGGGATGGCGCTTACCCCGACCGGCTCGTTGGCGGGTATGGCAGGACAGTGTGGCTTTGAGCGGTTGGATGGCGGGGCTCATCCTGCTTGTTCTTTTGTGGGGAGAAGCGGCTATCCGGACCGATCTTCCACGCATTTTCTTGATGGCTCGGCTAGGGGCGTTCCTCTGGGTGGTAGATTGGCTTTTGGGTATGGTGGTGTATCCCCGGGACCGGTTGGCCGGGGTGATTCTGTGGTGGGGCGGGAGTTTTGTCTTGGCCCTGTTGCTCATCGGGCTCTGGGTGATGCGTGTATGAGCGTCGGATTATTCGCGTCGGCCGGAGTGGCGCTGGTTATTGTGTGGGCAGCGTATCGGGCCCGGTCGCTTTCGATGTCCGGCGCGGTGGCTGCCTTTGTGGTGGGCACTCTGGTCCTAGGATGTGGCGGTGTGTTTGGTGGCGGTGTGCTCCTGGCTTTTTTTATCTCCTCCAGCCTGTGGACGCGCGTGGGCACAAAACGCAAACATATCGCCAATGTAGAGTACGCGAAAGGCGGACAACGGGATTGGGTTCAAGTTCTGGCCAACGGTGGGGGGGCGACGGTCATCGCTTTGGCCGGCTGTTTAGGGTTCTTGGACCACGTTTCCCCGCAGTTCCGTTCTTGGGCGTTCATGGGCGCCTTTGCCGCGGCAACCGCGGATACGTGGGCTACGGAAATCGGCGGCTTTTCGCTGCACCCCCGGTTGATCACATCCGGGCGTCGGGTGCCTCCCGGGGTTTCGGGCGGAGTGACGCTGTTGGGCTTTCTGGCCTCCGCGTTGGGAGGGATGTGGATTGGGGGCGTGGGAGGGCTGTTATTATGGCTATTTCCTTCACCTCTGTGGGGTACGGTGACGGGGTGGGCCCAGGTGGGAAAGGCGGTCCTGTTTATGGCCTTGGTGGGTTGGCTGGCGAGCGTGTGGGATAGTGTGTTGGGCGCGAGTGTTCAGGCCATGTACTGGTGTCCTACTTGCCGGAAGGAAACAGAACAGCGCGTCCACCGATGTGGGACACGTACCCAGTTCTTGCGGGGGTGGCCCTGGATGTCCAATGATGTCGTCAATTTCACGGCAACGTGCATCGGCTGTATAATAGCCGCGTTGCTGAGTTTACCGGGGTGAAACGTTATCGGCGCGAAATCTCGCCTCCTGTCATTTAAGGAAAACCATGGATTGTCCATGAACGAGGTACAAAAGGTGCTTGAGGAGAAACCATTGGGTGTGGGGGAACCGGATAGGAGAGCACAGGATTCGGTCTTCCTCTCCATTATCATCCCCGCGTACAACGAGGAGAAACGCCTCCCCTCCACGTTGGAATCCATCGACGCGTTTTTGCAGAAACAGCCCTACTCGTACGAAGTGTTGGTGGTGGAAAACGGGAGCACGGATGCCACCACACAAGTGGCAGAAGCCTTTGCGGCCACCCACCCGTATGTGCGTGTGTTGCACAGTCGGAAAGGGAAAGGGGCGGCCGTTAAAATGGGGATGCTTAATGCTCGCGGGGAATACCTTTTCATTTGCGATGCGGATCTCTCCATGCCCATTGAAGAGATTACGAAATTCCTGCCTCCCGTGCTCGATGATTACGACATTGCCATTGGGTCGCGCGAGGTCCCCGGCGCGCAGCGATATAATGAGCCCTTTTACCGTCACCTGGAAGGCCGGGTGTTCAACTGGATTGTGCGCTTGTTGGCGGTTCCGGGAATTCAGGACACCCAATGTGGGTTCAAGTGTTTTCGTCGCGAAGTCGCCCTGGATGTGTTCCCCTATCAGACGATGGACGGGTGGAGTTTCGACGTAGAGGTGTTGTACATCGCCCGCTCGCGAGGGTATAAACTGGTCGAGGTGCCCATTAACTGGTACTATAAGGAAAATAGCCGCATTAATCCACTTAAGGACGCTATTGACATGTTGGTAGAAGTGATTAAAATTCGCATAAACGCGTGGCGCGGGGTGTACGATAGAGGTGCGGAAAGGAAGTACCCTGCAAGTTCCTCTTAAAGGCACGGGGACACGTTTTTAGATCATGCCCCGTGCCTTTCCTCCATAACGCTTAAAGCGCACACGCAGAGCGTTGTTGGGCCCTCATCCCCGAATTTGTGACCTGTGCCTCTCCTTACACGATTTTCTCCCGCACGTAACCGCTTAAGTAATCCATCGCGGAGACGACGATGACAATCGCCCACATGGCCACGGCGGCCTTACGCCATTGGAGCAAGTTAATGTACTGAATGAGGATATACCCAATACCGCCACCGCCAACCAACCCGACCACGGTACTCATGCGGACGTTGATGTCCCACCGGTAGATGGTGAACGCGATGAAGGGGGGGATGACCTGGGGGACGACCGCGTAGACAATGGTCTGGAGCCGGGAAGCGCCGGTGGCTGTGATCGCCTCAATGGGACCGGGGTCGATGCTCTCGATGGCCTCTGAGTAGAGCTTCGCAAGGGCTGCGATGGAGTGCACGGTTAAGGCCATCACCCCGGCGAACGGTCCAATGCCCACCCAGACGACGAAGATAACCGCCCAGATAAGCGTTTCCACGGAGCGCAAGATGTTGAAGAGAAGACGTACTATGTAGTATACAACGGCACCACCTCGGGTGGTGGCCATCAAATTTCGTGCCCCAAAGAAGGAGACAGGAAGGGCCAGCAACACGCCAAAGGTTGTCGCCATTAAGGCGAGGAAGATGGTTTCGACCATTTTGTTGGCTACGGTTTTGACCGTGTCGCTAATGTGCTTGGGCCCTTCTTCCCACCGGAGCACCACTTCAATGCCGTGAATGCCCTCCTCGCCTCCGAGGTCCGGCTTGGGGCGTTCAATGCGCATACGCAAATTGCCTTCTTCATCGGTTATGCCCTGACTCAAAATGCGAGATGTCCCAATGGGGAATTCCCACTTGATTTGCAGTCGGGTGTGGGGGCGCGCGTGACGTAGTGTGAGTAAGATTTTGTCGGCCTTTCCACATGCGGGCTTGACTTCTAAGGTCGTTTCTTCGTACTTAGCAATCTGCGGGTGAAAGATGGGTGGGCACGGAATAGGGTACTGGGCCTTGAGGATGATTTCCTTATGGTCCCGGGTGAAGATTTCAGGCTGGAATAAGTCCTCGACCAAAGGGCGAATGTTCTTCGCGTCTTTGACGAGTGTTTTCAGATCAATGCGGGTTACGTGCCATCCGTACGCGTATACAGCAACGGTAATGGCGATAATGAGGATGTTTCGGAAAAAGCGTGGCCAGGAAAAGGGACGTCGGATTTGGTAGTCCTTGTGTTCGCTCATTAGCGGATCTCCACTTGTACGGCATCCTCGCCGTAGATTTCTTTGAACCGCCGGTCGTCGATTTCTTCCGGTTTTCCATCGAACACAATGCGTCCGTCCCGCAGGGCAATAATGCGGGTGCCGTACTCTCTCGCCAAACTGAGGAAGTGAAGTGAACAGATGACGGTGATGCCGTCTTGGCGGTTGAGTTCCAGGATGTACTTCATCACCGAATGGGATGTAGCCGGATCCAAGGAAGCGACCGGCTCATCGGCCAGGATGAGTTTGGGCTGTTGCATCAGGGCCCGGGCAATAGCCACCCGTTGTTGTTGTCCCCCCGAGAGTTCATCCGCTCGCTTCCATGCCTGATCGGCTATCCCCACCCGTTCCAAGTTTTGCATGGCCATGCGTTTTTCTTCGGCAGTCCAGTAATTTATCAAGCTCCGCCACTGGCTGACGTATCCCAACCGTCCGGTAAGTACATTGGTCATCACGGAGAGCCGTTTGACCAGGTTGAACTGCTGGAAGATCATGCCAATGTTTCGTCGGATTTTGCGCATCTCTGCCGGTGAAGCAGCCGTAATATCCACCCCGTCCCAGATAATTTGTCCGGAAGTGGGTTCGACCAATCGGTTAATGCAACGTAGCAACGTGGATTTGCCGGAACCGCTGAGGCCGATGAGGACGACGAACTCCCCGTCCTCTACGGTAAATGAGACATCCTTCAGAGCGTGAACCCCGCCGGGGTAAATTTTGTTCAAATTGCGGATTTCGAGCATCGATGGCCTCCTCGGGAGTCCTTTGAATACAAGAGATATTCTAGCCCACGTAATGGCCTTCGCCAAGTTCTGCAAATCTATATCAGGGTATTCCCAGAAGCATGAGATCTGAGGGAGGGCTTTCTTCTGTCCCCTTCGTCTTGGCCGGTTTGATTTTGATCTGATTTCGCTCTATACTTGGGAAGGCATGCCCCCGTAGCTCAGGAGGACAGAGCAGCGGGTTCCTAACCCGCGTGTCGCAGGTTCGAATCCTGCCGGGGGCGCCAAGCGGGTGGGCAGATGCTCACCCGTTTTTTTCGTTTCCCATTTGTTGCTGAGGGTGGCGCCAATCACATCAATTTTACTCCTTCGTCATGTCGAGGTACATGAAATCGATGCGTCAGTCGCCCTTACCCGTGGATAGATTCGCGTTGTGAAGATGGGATCGGTGTGACAAATACGCGTACATGACTTGCAATGCTTCCGATGGAGAACGGACCGGGATACGTTCTCCGCTGGGCACATGGATGACAATGCCGCGCCAATTTCTGTCATGTTTCCAAGTCTTATCTTGCCAGAATCGTACGATAAATGCTTCTCCATGGTTCATGTTTTTCCTTCCCCTTATGGTTGATTGCTGATTGACTCACATGTCGCGTCTCATGCACCTTTCCTCTCCTAAGCCAAGGCACATACGTAGAGTTTTGTTAGGCAATCCGGGCTGGTTGACGACAGATTTTTGGCATGTACCTTCTTTGATCGAGCGACTGACAACGCTTTACAAATGCATTTTGGTTTAGCGAGTTGTTTTCTACGCCGAGGGGCCAATTAGCTCCTATGAAATTGAGTTCATATTACCGTTTATCTATCTCTGAAATGTCTCTGTGAGAGTGGCGGTGTGGAAACAAGGAATATCATCATTCCCTCTCACCTGAATTTTCCTCCGTCGCGGTGCGCTTATCGTCTTGGAACTGCTATCCTCGCGTATTTTCCACGCCAAGGTGGATGATCACCTTGGCTGTTCTTTCCCTTTCCTTCCCCGAGACAATGGGGAGATAAGCCGCGTGCATGATGAGTGTGATGGAGAAGCTATGGATAGGTGCAGACCGCGAAACAGACACGCAAAATATCTGGAAAGGAGATGGAGATGAAGAAATACGCACTCTGGAATGTGCTGCTCATCGTTGTCCTGCTACTCACCGCCTGCGGAGGGGGTGGAAACACGTCATCCACCACATCGCCGACGGACAACACCACACCCACGGCCGAAGCGGCTCGGTCAGCTATCGAGGTTCTCGATGTCACGTTTGCCCACGGCCTGAGTGAGGAGATGGCACCCATCGACCCGGGGAACGAGTTCGCCCCGGATGAGACCATTTACCTCTCCGTGAAGGTCAAGGGAACGCCCAAGAAAGGAACGGTTTCGGCCACGTTTTACTACGGCGACCAGGAAATCGCCTCGGCGACGGTGGATATAGCCCAAGCCCGCAAGGAACAGGGGCTTATCTTCAGCATCGGTGGCAACACCTACGTGGGATTCACCCTCAGCCACCCGAATCCCTTCCCACCGGGAGAGGATTACAACGCAAAGGTGAGTGTCAACGGTGCCCCTATTGGTGTCTACACCTTCAAAGTCGTCGGCTCGGCTGCGACCGTTGAAGAGACACCCACTCCGAAGGAGATGGCCGGCAAAGACATCTCCGAAGGGGCTTCATCTACGCAGGCCCACGATGTGGAAATCAATGCCCTTTATTATGCCTTTGACCCGCAGGAGAACAAGGCTGTCGGCGGCGTCTCTCCGGTGCGCATCAGCGTCCGTCCTGCCGGCCAGAAAGGGGAGCTGCGCGTGGGCTTCTTTGAGGAGGAAGTCGCAGGCACAGGGGAAATGTGGCGATCTGCGGGCTGGATGGCGGTTGTGGTCGCCAGCCAACTGTTGGGCATCGACCCACGCGATTACGAGTTCTCCTTCTCTGTGGGAGGACGCATAGACGGTCCCAGCGCGGGCGCGTACATGACCGCGGGCGTGCTGGCCGCGCTCCGTGGTGACACCATGCGCAAAGATGTCGCCATGACGGGCACCATCAATCCAGACGGGACCATCGGCCCCGTAGGCGGCATTCCGCACAAAATCGAAGGCGCGGCCAAACAGGGGGCCAAGCTCATCCTCGTGCCCGCGGGCCAGCGCTATGACATGGACACCAACAAGAACGAACTCGTGGACGTGGTCGAGGTAGGGAAGAAACTAGGCGTGGAGGTACGCGAGGTGAGCACTATCTTTGAGGCTTATGAATTGCTCACAGGAACGCCGCTCGAACGCCCGGACGCCTCCTCCGCGTCCCCCCAGTTGCCCCCACGTGCATTTGACCGCACCCGGGCCAAAGCACAGGAGTGGTTTGCCCGCTACCAAGACGCGCGCGGTCGCTTCGACAGCCTACCGACGGAGATTACCCAGTACTTTGCTGAGGGTGTGGCCCAAACGGACGACACCGCGCAACGGGCACAGAGTGCGCTCAAGCAGGGGCTGGCCGCGGTCGCGTATCAACGGTCGGTTCAGGCGGCTGCCCAGGCCCAAGTGTGGTTACTGGCAGCCGAATTGCTGGAACGCTACGCCACCGGCGGTTTGGATGCGGCCGTAAATTACATGGCGTCCACTCAGTCCTCCCTCGGCGAACTGGACGCGGTCATGAACCTGCTGGGCACCGAGCAACCGCGCGCCGCCGGCGACTACATCGCCCTCTTCGACGCCTACATGTCCATCGGTCAGGCCCAGGGGTTGGTGCTCATAGCCAACAACCGCCTGGAGAACCTGAAGCAACAGCTCGGAGACATGGGTGAAGATGAAGTCCTGGGCGAATTGGTGCAATTGGCAGCCTACTACGCGCTGGCCCGAAACTACGTGCAACTGGCTCGCGATAGTGTGGATGTGGGCTTTGGCTACGGCGTAACAACGGTGGATGATCCGGAGCGGGTGGCCGCCATGGAGGCGCTGCTGCGGCGAGCATCTGAGGCCAACGTGCGTTACTTTGAAGCCACCATTGTGGATGAATACGCTAAGCAGTTCGGTGTCCATCCCGAACGCATGAAGCAGATGTTCATGGACTACGACTACACCTATCTCTTCACCATGGCCTCGGATTATGGCGTGCAAGCCCTGGCGGGCCAGATGAGCGAGCCCGATCAGAAAATGGCCTTGGTGTTGGGCAACAGCGTCAGTAACTACGCCCAGTCCGCCGCACTCGTCGCCAAGTATTATTCCCTGGGCGCGCAGCTTGATGAGAACGGCGATGTGGCGCGCATCGAGCGGGAACGCGCCCTGGCCGATATGTTGGACCTGGCGGACCGGCGGGCTCGCGAGGCCATCAACAGCAATGGTGAGGATGTGCCCGTGATGGCGGTGCTGTATTACGAGACGGCTCGGATGCAGCGCCAGGGGGCCCCCTCCGACCAACTTGATGCCCTGGAGAGCTATTGGGCAGCGACCTCGTTAGCCCAAATCCAATCCTATCTGGCAAGGAAGTAGGCATCTGCTCGTATTTACGAACGTGAAAGGAAAAACCTATGGCGTGATTGCAGTAAATACGCTGTGTTGCTGCAATCACGCCAGGTTGTTATGTACCGTCTCCAATTCCTATTGACTCCCTCCAATTCGTTGGGTTATACTCTCCTCTAGAACTCCGGCCATGCACACGTTCCCTGAATTGCTGTTAGGAATACGCTAGGGGCAAAATGAGCACCTACTCACTTGTCGTTTTAGGGGCTTTTCGTATCACGCACGAAAGTAGCCGGGAAGAAGTTTATATCGCTTCCCAGAGCGCTCGTTGGCTTCTTGCTCTCCTGGCGCTGGAATACCCGCGTAGGCTTTCTCGCCCCTATGTGGCCGGCCTCCTCTGGCCTGACATGCCCGAACCCCGTGCCCGGCGCGCACTGAGTCAAGCCATTTGGCGTTTGCGTCAAATGCTGACGCGAGAGGCAATAGCCACCCAGGGAGACACCATCCTTTTAGGAGACAGCATTCAGGCGGATATCATCCGCTTCCATCAGTACCTTAATGAGGGGACGCTCGAGGGATTGAAGCAAGCCACCGCCCTTTACGGCGGGGATTTCCTGCCCGAGTGCTATGAGGACTGGGCCCTTCTCGCCCGGGAACGCCTGCGCGAACGCTATTTGAACGCGCTTTACACCCTTTTCCAGAACCTGCGCAAGGAACGTCGCTACGAGGAAGCCCTGACCTACATCAAGGAATTTGTGCGCCAGGATCCCCTGCGCGAGGATGCTTACCGAGCCTTGATGGAGCTGTGCCTCATCCTCGACCGACCACAAGAAGCGCTTCAACACTTCAACATACTACGTACTCGCCTTCTCGAAGAACTGGGGGTTGAGCCGTCGCCGGACTTGCGAGTACTCAAGGAAACGGCCCAAGCACGCTTGCAGGTTGGCATGCGTGCCGGGCCTGCCCCTATCTTCGTGCCCAACGCACACATTCCCTTTGTTGGACGCCACAGGGAACGCCAAGTCCTTCTGGAGATGGTCGAACGGGCCATTCAAGGACAGGGCGGGGTTGTCGCCCTGGAGGCGCAGCCGGGTATGGGGAAAACACGCTTGCTCTCTGAAGTGCGCGCCGGAGCCGAGTGGCGCGGCATGTTCGTCGGTTATGCTCAGGGGGAACAGATATCCCAGCCCTATGCGCCCCTTAAAGAGGCCGTCGCCGACCTGCTCACCCCCTCTTGCGTGAGCAGTTTACGGGCATCGGTGGCCGCTCCCCTGTTGGAGACGGCAGCCTACCTCTGGCCGATGTTGGGAAAGCCGCTGGAAGAAACACACCCGCGCCAGCTGCAGCAAGCGGTTGTTCGTGTGTTAACCGGTTTGGCTCGATGTACTCCCATTGCTTTACTCCTGGATGACTTTCACAACAGCGATGAGACCATCCTGGACATCCTGCAGGCCCTGGCACCGGAGCTTCACTCCCTGCCCTTGCTGTTCGTCATTGCCTACCGTCCTCTGGAAGCCCAAACACGGAAACGATTTTGGGAACGGGTGCTCGCCCTTGATAAGCACATGTCCTTCCGGCGCCTCTCGTTGCAGCCGCTAACCGACGAAGAACAGCGAGCTTTTATCCGAGCTGCCCTTGCCATTCCCAAGGATGCTCCCGTCCTCAACCGCCTTTCCACGCTCTGTGGTCACGTCCCCTTGCACATTGCAGAAGTATTGCGCTACCTGCGACGCCGGGGGATACTCTCCCGGGATGTAGATGGTGAATGGCATCTTGACGAAGGCGAGACGCCCCTTCCTCCTACGGTGGCGGGTCTGGTTCAACGCCGAGTACAGCTACTCCAACCCGAAGCCCGAGACGTGCTCGAATTGATGGCAGTGATCGGAGAACGTATCTCCCTTCCGGTGCTGGACACCGTGCTCACGCCTCGGCACAAACACCTTCCTGCCCTGTTGCACGAATTAAGCCGTCACGGCTTCATCGTGCAAGAAGAACAGGCGTATCGGTTCTCCCACGCGCTCGTACGCGATGCCATTTATAGCAACCTCCCCCTCAAACGGCGGCGGGCTCTACATCGAGGACTGGCCACCTTATGGCGGCAGCAAAAACCGGTTCCCTGGGCTCAGGTGGCCTACCACGCGCGCGCGGGGGGAAACGTGGCCCTGGCCGTGTACGCGTATTTGCAAGCCGCCGAGGAGGCCCTACGTACTCATGCCCACGAGCAGGCTCTACGTTACTGCGAAGCCGCCCTGGAACTTGGCCCGACCCAGGATGTCACAACGTGCGATCTGTGGCGGCTTACAGGAGAAGCGCTTATGGTATTGGGGCAGAAGGAGGCCGCGCGCAGGGCGCTCGCTCGTTCCATTTACCTGGCCCGTTGTCTGAACAGCCCTCATCGTGTGGGATTGGCCTGTCTAAAAGCGGGGGCCCTGAACATCCGCCTGGGCCGTCACCGCCAAGCTCGTCGCTTCCTCCTCCGGGCGTTGGCCGTGTTTGAGCGGGAAGAGGATCACATGAGGATGGCGGAAACGTACACCTTCCTGGCCGATGTCGAGGAGACGGTGGGTAACCTCCAACAGGCCTTGGAATATGTAAAACGTGCGGAGAAGCACATTGGCAGGAATACCCGTTCCTTACAGCACATGCACATTCTCTCCCGTTGGGCGGTCATTACAGCTCGCATGGGGGATTATGACGAGGCGCGCAGGCGGTATGAAACCGCGGTGAAATTGGCCCGGGAGACCGGCAATCTCTATGTAGAAGGCTTTGCACTCAATGGTTTGGGCCTGCTCGCTCTCACCACACGAGAACATGCACGTGCTCGGGATGTCTTCAAGCAGGTCATGGAGGTGGCCCAACGCTTGGGTGACCGGCACAACCGGACGGTGACGCATCTAAATATGGCGGTCGCCGCAGGAAATTCAGGACATTTTCGTGAAAGCGTTATCCTGGGCAAAGAGACCCTTGAAGAGGCACGTCAGGTCAACAACCGCACCACCATCACCCTGGCCCTTTTCCTCCTCAGCGAGAACCACACTGTGTGGGGAGACTTCGACCGGGCCCGCGCGTACAGAGAAGAAGCAGAAGAGGTGGCAAAATCTATCGAATTCGCCGCTGCTGTCGGATACGCGTGGCGACATCGCAGTGTGTGGCACCGCTACCGGGGAGAAGTGCAGGAGGCCATTTATTGCGCTCAAGAAGGGCTGAACTACTTCCAAAAAATCGGCATGCGAGAGAAAATCTCGATGGTCGCGTATCATCTGGCCCGGGCCTATCTGGACGAGGGGCAACCCCAAAAGGCCGCAGAAGCGCTTCAACAGGGCTTGGAATATGTGTTCGCGACACGACAACGGGCTATCTTGCAGGCCGCGCTCTCCCTGGCCCTGACACGGATCGGGCAAGCGGAGGAGGCCCGACGCCTCCTGCACGCCCTTCTGCCCGTCGTGCAATCCATGTCCGAGGACGAATACCTGCCGCAACTGTGGTACGATATTGCTCTCATCCAGCAAGCTATCATGCCGGACGAGGCCGCGGACGCGCTGCACATGGCGTATGTCCACCTGCGCAGCCAGAGCCTCCACGTTCCTGAGGAATGGCA
>CAYPUG010000052.1:0-17174 GCA_964413905.1 uncultured Anaerolineae bacterium
ACTGTTGTTGCGTACCCACCCGGTGAGGTGATATGCATGTGCTAAGCGGTACACAAAAGGGCGAAAGCCTACTCCTTGGACCGTTCCGTCAATGTGAATGTGTTCCGTGGCCATCCCCATCCTCGATGTTCGCGTTTACGTAACGGTCAAATAGGTGTCAATCTGCTCGTTTAACCAGGCCAACCAATCGTCAAATCCTTCTCCCGTCTTTGCAGACACCGGGAAGAAGGCCAGCCCGGGATTGAGGACTTCTACACCCTTGCGGAAATAGTCCATATCAAACTCGAAATAGGGGAGCAAATCGATTTTGTTCAGTAAGAGGGCTTGTACGCCCCGGTACATAGGAGGATATTTATACGGTTTATCATCCCCTTCGGGGACCGAAGCGATCAGTACATTGAGGTGCACGCCTAGCGGGAAGTTGGCAGGGCAGATGAGGTTCCCTACATTTTCGATGATGATGACGTCGGTGTGGTCCAGGTCAATCTGTGGCAGGGCATTGCTGACCATGACTGCATCCAAGTGACATGTGCCTCCGGTGTTGATTTGCACTGCAGGAATGCCGGTGGCCGCGATGCGGTCCGCGTCGATGGTTGTCGCGATGTCGCCGTCAATGCCGGCCAAACGATAGCGCTCTTTCAGCGCGTTGATGGTGCGCAAAATGACGGAAGTTTTTCCTGCCCCGGGTGAAGCCATGAAATTAATGGCAAAGGTGCGGTGATCATCCAACAAACGTCGATTCGATTGGGCGAGTTGATCATTAGCCTTGAAAATGTTTTCGACTACGGGTACTTTCCTCGTCACGGCAAGCCTCCGGAAAGGGTAGGATGTGTTATTCAACCTCAATGCTGTCGAGACGGAACTCGTTCCCTTGTATGAGTTGCACGCGCACGCTCCCACATTGAGGGCAAGCCAGGTGCTCCCCATCCAGTTCGTATGTGTGCCCACAATCCCAACACCGATAGACGGCCGGAATGCGTTGAAAGTGGAGTTTGGCACCTTCGGCAATTGTGTCTTTGCTTAGAATGTCCCAATAGAACTGAACGGAGTCGTCGACAATGCTGGACATTTGGCCGATAACCAGATATAAAGCGGTCACTCGCTTGGCTCCGGCCCGTTCCGCGTGTTCTAATGTGATCTTGAGAATACTCTCCACAAACGGTAGTTCATGCATGAGTGAAGTATACATGTTTTGATTTGATATGGGACTTAATGTGATAATGACATATCACGTTCACCCCTCTACGATAAAGTGTATCGCTCTTATCAGCGTCGAATAAGAGCCCGGCGACTGAACACAAACTCCAACACCACAATGCCCCCATAGAAGATGCCCAACCACACGAGCCCCCGGGCATCGTGGTGGGCTAGATAACCGATGAGCACCACCCAAGACAGCAGTGTTAATCCCATGCCCAAAGCAGGAATCCACCCGCGGAGGCCGATGTTGTGGTGTAACCGATAGCCGGCCGCGTTGACCGCCGCGAAAACGAGTAAGAAGGTCGAACTGGCAAATG
This sequence comes from uncultured Anaerolineae bacterium, assembly GCA_964413905.1. Lineage (GTDB taxonomy): Bacteria > Chloroflexota > Anaerolineae > JAADDB01 > JAADDB01 > CAYPUG01. The sequence continues at coordinate 1,518 of CAYPUG010000052.1, forward strand.
AGGAAATTACGGTTAAATCGGCCACATTGACGAAAACCAATGTCAGCACACTAATGATTAACAGGCTCACCCAGGGCACCGGACGTGTCCGAGCGGTGTAAGAGAATGCTTTGGGCAACTCGTCTTCCTCGGCCATAACTTTCGCTAACCGTGCGGTGCCGAACAACGTTGCATTGATTGCAGAGGCCGTTGACAGCAAAGCCCCTAGCCCAATCAGCAAGAATCCCAAAGAACCTAAGAAGGGCTTTGCAGCAACGGCCAAGGCGTACTCCTTATATTGCAGAATTTGCTCTTCGTTTAAATGGCCAATGGCAACCAAGGCCACCAGAACATAAACCGTTGTCGTAATGAGAATGGCGTATAAAATCCCCCGGGGCAGATTGCGTTCCGGGGCCTCCATTTCATTCACCGCATTGGGAATAAGTTCAAACCCCTCATAAGCCACAAAGATTAACGCTGCCCCCATCAACACATTCGTCATGCTCTTATCGAAAAACGGTCTGAGTTGTTGCGGGTCCAAATGCATGATGCCAATCCCCGCGAAAATACCTAGAATGAGCAACTTCACCAATACCAGAACGTCCTCCGTTGCTCCTGTAGCTCGCACCCCGTACAGATTCACTCCTAAAAACAGCAAGAGGATCAACGTTGCTAGCACATGATGCCATTCACTGCCTGCCACTCCCCCGCCGATAATCGCGGCTCCGTACACCCCGAACGTGTACGCATACAGAGCCATTGTTCCCACGTAACCCACAATGAGCAACCACCCTCCGATACCGGCGATGTTCTTATGGTGGAATGCATGTTCCAAGTACGTAAAACTTCCCCCATCCGAACGAAATGCAAGGCCAAGGTAGGCATAGGACAACCCGGTGAGAAGAGCCATAATACCGCCTAGGGCAAACGCCACCGGTGCGGCATGACCGGATAGGCTCACCGACAAGCCCAGCACCGAGAAGATGCCTCCTCCTATCATGCCGCCTACGCCTAAGGCGACCAATTCCTTTAAACCTAACCGTTCACTAATGATTTCGGCTTCTTGTTGTGTAGCCATTTCGCTCTCGTTCTTATTTTAGTCAACGGAGTCCAATGAATTTTTAAGTAGACATTTTACGCCGTTCTCTTCATCCCACGCAGGGCTTCCTCCACCAGTGTTTGTAAATGGGCCAGCGCGGTTTCCCACGGCGTAGGGAGGTGTACTCGAATCACTCGCCGTCCATGTTGTCGTAGGGCTTCCAGATCGCCCAGGGCTTGGGCCTGTTTGAACATGCCGAAGGTATAATTTCGGTCAGGTATAGGCAGGTCTTCTGGCTCTTCCACGGTTATTTGGAGGAAGAGTCCGGTGTTCGGTCCTCCCTTATGGTATTGCCCGGTAGAATGCAGAAAGCGCGGTCCATATCCCAAAGTGGTGGCAATTCGGAGTCCATCACGAACTCGAACGCGTATGCTCTGGAGGCGCTCTGTGATGGATGGTGTTTCCATCATATATGCCTGCATGGCAAAGTAATGGCCAGGGTGGGCTTGTTCGAAAAAGGTGCGCAGGAGGGTCGTCGGATCCTCTGTTTCCCCCTCTGCAAAGAAACGTATTCCGTTCGTTTCCGCAATAGGGGAGTCTTCCGGTAATCGGCCGGTTTCTGCGATGTGCTGGAGGATACGATTGGTGTTGTCCTTACTTTCCTGTACGTTGGGCTGATCAAACGGGTTTATAGCCAGGATGGCGCCTGCCGTTGCGGTGGCGATCTCCCAGCGGAAAAATTCTTGGCCGATGTCTAAGGTATTTTCCAGCGCGATGGTGATAACCGGATGACCCTCCCGCTTCAGGGCGTTTAACCGTTCTTGTACTTGGGCGTCTTCTTCGTTTTTCAGATATATGTATACGAATACCCGATCGGGCCCGTATACATCCGGGCTTCCCAAAGGTTCTTGGGCAACCGGGAGAATGCCTTTGCCCTCCTTACCTGTGCTCTCTGCCAGCAATTGTTCTAACCAAAGGCCCAAGAAGGTCAGCGTGGGAGAGGTGATGAACGTCACCTTGTCGCGCCCTTGCAGGGCGAATTCACCGAGCGCCGTCCCCAGAAGGACTCCGGGGGCTTCGTCCTCTGTCTTCTGGGAACTGTTCGCGTAAACCATTCGGCCGGCTCGTTCTAACAGCGCGCCAATATCTATCCCCATCAGTGCGGCCGGGACTAAGCCGAAGTAGGAGAGCGCCGAATAACGTCCCCCGATGTCTCGAAAGTTCTTAAATACCCGGCGGAATTTCTGACGTCGGGCTTGATCAATGAGGGGGGAGCCCGGATCGGTGATGGCGACAAAGTTTTCGCCGGCTTTTCGGCCTTTGATCTCCTGTAGGCGGGCGTAGAAGTAATCCCGCAACGCTATAGTTTCCGCGGTGGTGCCCGATTTAGTGGCAATGATGAAAAGGGTGTGTTCCAAGGGAATACTTTCTTCTACGCGACGGATGGTTGTCGGATCTGTGGTGTCTAAAACGGTGAGCGGAAGTCCGTTCTTCCCCGGCGTGAACGCCGTTTGGAACAGAAGGGGGGCCAAACTGGATCCTCCCATGCCGATGTGCACCACATGCCGGAAGCCGGCCTCTCGAATCTCGCGGGCAAAGAGGAGGAGATCGGGATACACCTGGCCCATATGGGCGACAACATCCAACCAGCCTAACGCGTTACGGATGATGTTTTGTGCCTCTGGGTCATCCTTCCACAGGCGGGGGTCCTTTTGCCACAGGCGCCGGAGGAACTGTTGACGACGCAATTGCTCCAGCCGGTTTTGGTGCGCTGTTTGGGCGGTTCCCAAATTCAGAGTCTGCACGGTCAAAGGGGCACGCGTTGCTTCGGCCCGCTTCTTCTCAATGGACGCCAAAAGGTGATCGTAGGATTGAATGAATTTTTCCACACCTTCATCTTCTAATTCCTGGGTCATCTTCGTCATATCCACACCCAATGCACCCAACTCCTGCAAGACTTCTTGGGCGTGTTCTACATTCTCCTCCAAACGTGGCGCAGGATGACCGTGATCTCGGTACGCGTTTAAGGTCTTAAGCGGTACGGTCGTTACTGTGTTAGGGCCAATGAGTGCTTCTACGTACTTTACATCACTGTACGCGGGGTTTTTGGTACTCGTGCTGGCCCAAAGAAGACGCTGGGGATTAGCACCTCGTAGGGCCAGATGTGCCCAACGGGAGGAGGCCATAACTTCCTTGTAGATTTGATAGGCCAGTTTAGCACTGGCCACAGCGGCTTCGCCGAGGAGGGCTTTGGCTCGTTTTCCCCGTTCCCCTCCTTCTTGGACGATGGTCTCCAGTAAAGCGTCCACTTTGGTGTCGATGCGGCTCACGAAGAAACTGGCTACAGAGCGGACAGAACTAATGGGGAGAGATTTCTCCAGTCGGGCCTCTAATCCCGCCATGTACGCGTCGAGGACTTCTTTGTATCGGTCCAGGCTGAAGAGAAGGGTGACGTTGACGTTAATGCCCGTGCGTGTGAGTTCTCGGATGGCCGGGATGCCTTCCTTGGTCGCGGGGACCTTAATCATCAGGTTCGGTCGGTCAACAGCCTCCCAGATGCGCCGTGCTTCTGTGATGGTGCTGTACGTGTCATAGGCCAAATGGGGGGAGACTTCTAGACTGACGTAACCGTCTAGGCCTTCGGTGGCTAAATAGACGGGAAAAAGCAAGTCCGCCGCCAATCGCACATCTTCGATGGTGAGCGCTTCGTAAATGCCAAACGCGCTGATGCCACTCAGGGCAAGGGTGCGAATGGAAGCGTTGTAATCCTCGCTTCCGGTAATCGCTTGTTCAAAAATGGTGGGATTGGATGTGACACCGGAGATGCCGTCTTCTTCGACGAGTCGTTGAAATTCACCGGAGAGCAGCATATCGCGACGGATCATGTCCAGCCAGACGCTCTGTCCGAAATCCTGTAATCGACGCACGGGGTTCTGGTCCATGGCGGCCTCCTTCTCTGTTCGCTTAGAGATGAATGGTATTCCAAACAATTCTAGTATAAAACAGCGTTGTTAGAAATACGCTAGCGATATTTTAATCCTTTGTCTGAGGTATTTGCGGATCTCATTGCTCGTTCTCCACCGCCGTGAGGGCTGCTTCCCACCACCGTTGTAATTCCGTGAGGTTTTGCACAACGATATCCGGCATGTTCGGACCAGGCGGCGGCGGCTCTTGGGTGACTCCTGTGAGAACCAACGCCGTGTGCATCCCCACGCGTTTGCCCCCTAAAATGTCCGTTTCCAAGCGGTCTCCTATCATTAGGGCATTTGCCGGAGCAACCCGTGCCCGTTCCAATGCCAGTTGAAAGATGGGAGGTTCAGGCTTGCCCACCACCGTCGCGGTGCGATCACTGGCTGCTTCGAGTGCTGCGATAATGGCCCCCGCGCCCGGTGCCAACCCCCGTTCTGTGGGATAGGTGCGATCGGGGTTGGTGGCATAGAAGGCTGCGCCACGCCGAAGGGCATATGTGGCTTCGGCCAAGCGGTCGTATGTGAGTGACCGATCCATGCCGCTGACGACGATTTCCGCGCGGTCCGCCACGTCTGTGATGGGAAAGTGCTGCTTTTTTAAGGCTTGATGTAACCCTTCCTCCCCGATGACCAACACGGGTGGGCGGTGGGGATATTTGCGGGCCAACAGGTGGGCTGTGGTCTCCGCGGAGCCGATGACGTGTTCAGCAGTGGCTGGAAATCCCCGTCGGCGTAGACGTTCGGCATACCCGGCAGCGTCCATGGTACTGTTGTTCGTCACGTACAGAAATCGGATGTGGTGAGAAGCGAGGAATTCTAAGAAAGCATGCGCGTCGGGGATGATAGAGGTCCCTCGGTACAGGACTCCATCCACGTCTAAGAGAACGGCTTTGATATCGCGTAGCCAGGAATATCGGTTCATGTGTCCTCCTCTGCGATATCGGCTTCCACGTCTTGGGCCGTGGCTGCGATAAGCCAGGCCACTATCCCCCAACCGCCTGCTCCGATGATAAAGGCGCCTCCCAATGCCCAGAGGGTGGAGGGGATGTGTCCTTGTAACGCTCCGAGCGTGACCAGTACTGTGGCCATACCGGCAAATAAGAGCCCTACGTAAATCGGTCTCCACTTGAAGGTATTATTTTCCGTCATATGTGTTTCCCGTCGTCCTACTGAAAGACGATACGTTCCTCTTGCGCCGCGGCGATGTCTACGACTACCAGTTGCAAGGTGCGTTGTCCGTTCCATTCGTTGATGTTCAAATGGTACACGAGGTCCACGCGTTGTGGCAACGTATTGGCCAGGTGTCCCAATTTGAACGCGATGCCGGGCCATTGGCGGTGACCGGCGCGCAGCCTGAGTTTTAAGTGTTTACCTTCATGGCCTACGGCTCGGGCCTCGAGGACGTGCACCCCTCTCGACAGGAAGAGGGGTTCTGGATTGGTTTCTCCAAAGGGTGCTAAGCGCCGAATGTGTTCAAACAGTGCCCAATCTACTTGTTGTAAGTTCAGTTCCATGTCTACCTCAAGGGTGGGCTCAGGAAGGGTACCGCCGAGTTGTTCCCATGCCACTTCTTGTAGCCGAGCACGCAGTAGAGGCAGGTTTTTGTTTTTCACGGTGAAACCTGCCGCGGCCGCGTGACCTCCGTATCGTACCAACAAATCGCCGACTTGGTCCAGTGCATGAGTAATGTGGAATTCGGGGATGCTGCGCGCACTGCCGCGACTTTGTTCCTCTTCCAGGTGAATGGCGATGGTCGGGCGGTACGTGGCGGTAGTAATGGTCCCGGCGATGAGGCCTACAATGCCCGGCAAGAACTCCGGGTCCGCAACGACGTAAAGCGGGCTGTCTGCTTGTTCGGCCAATTGGGTCTGAGCCCGTTGCACAGCTTGTTGCGTCAAGTATTGTCGTTGGCGATTTAGGGTGTTGAGTTGGGAGGCCAGCGTTAACGCTTCACCCAACTCTGTGGCCATGAGGAGACGATACGCGATCTTGGCGGAAGATAACCGGCCGGCCGCGTTGAGTCGGGGGGCCAGCATAAAGCCGATGGTCATGGTGTCCACCGTCCCCGGATGAACGCCTGCGGCTTCCATGAGCGCGAGGAGGCCGGGCCGTTGAGGGTGATTTAAACGCTCTAATCCACGAGCGACCAAAGAACGGTTCTCTCCGGTCAGGGGCACGATGTCCGCGACCGTCCCCAGTGCGACAAGGTCCAGGAGCTCTGCCTCGGTAAGATCGACTTCACCTCGCTTGCGCAATGGTACATGTTGCTCCACGCGCAAAAGGGCTTGGGCCAATTTGAAAGCTACTCCCACGCCGGCCAATCCCTTGAACGGATAGGAATCATCTTCGCGCTTGGGATTGATGACGGCGTACGCGGGAGGAATCTGAGGGCCAACGGAGTGGTGGTCGGTAAGGATGACATCCAAGCCTAACGCTTGCGCGTAGAGTACTTCCTCCACCGAACGAATTCCACAGTCAACGGTGATGAGCACGTGTGCCCCGGCGTCTGCGATTTTCTTGATAGCCCGTTTGTTCAACCCGTAACCTTCGTCCACCCGATGGGGGATATACACCCGGACGTTTGCGCCTAGGGCCTGCAGGGTTGAAGCCATCAAAGCACTGGAGGTGACTCCGTCCGCGTCGAAATCGCCGTACACGACGATGTGTTCCCCACGCCGAATGGCCCACCGGATGCGGTCCACAGCTTTGGACATGTCCTGGAGCCGGAAGGGATTATCGGGCGGTAAAGCATGTGTGAGGAAGGCGTTGATCTCGAGCGGATCTGTTAAACCTCGGTTGTAGAGCAGTTGGACCAGTACGGGGGGGAGATGGGACAATCGGGCGAACTGCTCTTTGGGGGCACGGGGTTTCACGCGCCACCGTTTATGGGTCAGCGATATCACGGGTGCCTTCCTCGGTGTACCTACGAAAGTGTTCGGGAGCATTATACGGCGAGCCTTCGTGTTTGCCAAACCCTATCCGGCGAAGGCGCGCGTGGAAACATGGCCATGTCGCGGGGCTTTGTTCAGCGCTCAGATAATAAAGTCGTCCATGAGACCGGCCATCCCATCGCGTTCAAGTACTTCGACATAACTCACCGTTGTGAGAGGCCCGGCCGTAACAGCAGCTGTCCTGCCGGAGAAAAGACCTTCGACCTCACTAAGAGGACGCTGATGAGGGATGTGAGTGCGGAGACGGAGAAGATCATGCCCATGACGACAAACTGGTATACGGCCGCGTACACCGGATCGCTACCTCCGAGTAACATACCTGTCATCACTCCGGGTATCCACACAATGCCTAAGGAGCGTAAGGAGTTGATACGGGGAATTAAACTCGCATGCACGGCCGCTTCTACATAGGGGGCAACCGCCACGGTGGGTTCGGCGCCCAACGCCAACGCTGTCTCAATAAGGCCCACGTGCGCTTTAACCTCGGAACGAAAGCGTTCTAATGCCAGGGCACTGGTGTTCATGGCATTGGCCAGGAGCATACTTCCCACCGGGATCAGTGAAGTGAGTCGGGGATGGATTACACCTATCCAGGTCATCAGCACTATAATGGTGCCCGAACCCACGGCGATGGCATAAAGTGATACTCGGAATACATCCGGTATCTCTTTTGCCCGACGGGCTGCGGTTTGGGCGGCTAATACCATCATCCCTGCCAAAATCAAGAAGCCGATGGCGAGCGGTCCCTTGAGAATGATTAACAGAACCGAGCCCACCGCTATTACTTGGATAAAAGCCCGCGCCAGCGCAATGATGACTTCACGTTCCATATGAATATGGTAATATCTGGCTATCCATGTAGCGACTAATGAGAGGATGATGACAACGCCTGCCTGGGCTAAGCCCAGGTACAAGGGATTATGCATCCATAGGCTGAGCACGGAACACCTCCTCTGCCGGCCCTTCCTTTACAACGCGGCCCTTTTCCAGGATGATGACCCTGTCCGCCATTCGCACCACTTGGTCGACGTCATGGGTGACCCATAAGCACGTTAGACCTCGTTGGCGGATAATGCGTTGGATGAGGGATTCCACTTCGGCCTTGCTGTTCTCGTCCAACGCTGAGGTAGGTTCGTCTAACAGCAATACATCCGGTTCGTTCGCAAGTGTGCGGGCTAATGCCACCCGTTGGGCTTCTCCACCCGACAATTGGGATACATCACGGCTTGCATATCCTGCGAGACCGACTTGGGCAAGTAACCGCTCTATCTCTTCTAAAGGTAACTCGTGCCCCCATTGGCGTGGTCCAAAACGGATATTGTCGGCCACGCTGCCGGGGAAAAGATAGGGTTGTTGCATCACCATGCCCACACGCCGTCGGAGTTCGCGAGGAGGAATTTCTCGATAATCCCGTCCCTCCAGTAACACCGTTCCTTGGGTGGGTTCATCAAGACGGTTGATGAGCCGGAGTAACGATGTTTTCCCCGAACCGCTGGGGCCAAAGATGACGACAACCTCGCCCCGTGCGACCGTAAAACTCACATCGTTGATAATGGGTTTACCTCCGACAATCCGTGTCAGGTGGACGGCTTCCACTATGGGGATGTGGTTATTCATGTGTCCTGTTACGCTCCCTTACATTCTACTTTTTCTTTTTGCGTCCTTCGTGACTCTTGAAGATAAGGCGGAGAGGGGTGCCGTCGTAAGGATGTTGTTCTCGGATTTTATTTTCCAGGTAACGTTGGTATGAGAAGTGCACTAATTCTGCATCGTTCACGAAGAAGACAAATGTGGGCGGATCCACAGCAGGTTGGGTGACGTAGTACAGGCGTAATTGACGTGTACCCTTCATGGGAGGGGTATGCGCCATAAGAGCGGCCTGCACCACGCGATTGAGTTTGCTGGTCGGTAAACGCACGAAGCGTTCATTATAGACGTGTTCCACCAGGGGAAAAATGCGGGATACCCGTTGTCCGGTCTTGGCTGAGATAAACACAATGGGAGCAAAATCGATAAAGTTCAACTCGTGGCGGATGCGTCGGGTGTATTCCACCATTGTGTGGGCGTCTTTTTCTACCAAATCCCACTTGTTTACCACAATGATGATGCTGCGAAATCGGTCCAACGCATATCCGGCGATGTGAGTATCTTGGGCTGTGACGCCTTCCGTCGCGTCGATGAGCAAGAGTACCACATCGCTGCGTTCTATGGCCCGCATAGCCCTGAGAACGCTGTAGTATTCAACCCCACGCTCAATACGCCCTCGTCGTCGGATGCCCGCGGTATCCAGGAAGATAAAACGTTTCTCTTCCCACTCCACTTCGGTGTCCACCACATCGCGTGTGGTACCGGCGACCGGGCTGACAATTGCCCGTTCAGATCGGGCCAGGGCGTTAAGGAGTGTGGATTTGCCCACATTAGGACGTCCCACAATAGCCACATGGATGCCTTCTTCCTCTTCCTCTTCTACGTCCGACACAGGCGGGAGGGCGTTCACGATGGCATCTAGGAGGTCCCCTGTTCCTGTACCGTGGAGTGCCGAGATAGGGATCGGGGTCCCCAATCCCAGTTCGTAGAAGGCCAACGCGTCGGTTTCGCGTCTCTTGTTGTCCACCTTGTTGACGGCGAGGATAACGGGTTTCTTTTGTGCTCGCAGCAATTCTGCGACTTGACGGTCGGCCGGTGTCACGCCATCCACCACATCGGTTAAGAGCACGATGACGTCCGCCTCCTGGATGGCGGCGCTTGCTTGTCGTTGCATTTCCTGGATGAAATCTCGCGAGTCCTCAGCAAGAGGCCGTGCTTTAAAGCGACCGTCTCGGGTACGGGGGATGACCTCCAAGCCGCCTGTATCGACTACGATGAACTCCCGGTCATTCCACGTTGTTTCTCCATAGATGCGATCGCGGGTCGTTCCGGGCTTATCCTCTACAATAGCTCGCTTTTGACCGATAAGGCGGTTGAATAACGTCGATTTCCCCACGTTGGGGCGGCCCACCAACGCGACGATGGGTTTCCGTTTTCGTGTTCCGGCCACGTTTCACCTTGTCCTCTTTTCTGTCCTTTGGATGTCGCCAATCCGTTGTTGGGTTCGCCGAGTTTTCTCCATGTATTGATTGACTGACAAAACTCTGCGAATGCACCTTGGCCTAGAAAGAGGAATTTCTACTCCTTCTTTACGACGAGGTACATGAAACGCGATGTGTCAGTCGATCAGCTCCATGTATTTCGACCTTAACAGGGGCCTTCTCCTCCCATCAAACGGGTACACGCGGCATTTTGTCAATCGCTCAGCAGGAAAGATATATTGGAACCGGGCCTTTGTCAAACACTATACGCTGATTGCAAGGTTTTTTCAGCGAATCAACACTCAGGGGCAGACGGGTGGGCGAAGGCACTGCCTTGGCTCACCCACGGCCTTCTAAATATCTTCATGTGTGAGCCTGTTGAAAAGTCCTACGCTACTTGACCGATATGCCGAATCTCATGTTGTCCCTGCTCGCCTCTAGATTTCTCCATTAGACGCAAATCGAATATCTTATCTCGGAAATTCTTTGTTAAAGGACGGCCTGTCGGGATGAAAGTTGCTGTTATTTCAGACATTCATGCCAATTTACCCGCTTTGGAAGCCGTGCTCGATGATGTGGAACGGTGGCGTCCGGATGTGGTTGTGGTAAATGGAGACGTGATTAATCGGGGCCCTCAGCCCCGCGAGTGCTGGACATTGGTATGGGATCGAGCACAACGGGAAGGATGGCATCTCACTATTGGCAATCACGAACAGTATGTGTTGGAACATGCCGACGGTCGTATTCCCAGGGGGTCACCCCAGTTTTATCTCTACTATCTCGCCTATTGGACATACCTTCACGTCAAAGATGTCATTGAAGACATTCGGGCTTTGCCCTTTGATGTTCAATTCCGCCTGGAGGACGGGCACTCATTGTACATCACCCATGCGTCTCCCCGTCACGTTCGGGATGGGCTCTACCCCGATATGCCAAACGACGCTTTGTTGGAACGCATGCCGACTCATGTGAAGGCCATGTGTGTGGCCCACACGCATCGAGCCTTTGTGCGTTGGCTAGAAGGCCGTGTTGTCGTCAACGCGGGCGCTGTGGGACTTCCGTTTGACGGTGATCCCCGGGCCAGTTATGCTCGGTGCGTGTGTCACCGGGGACGATGGGATGCGTCTATTGTGCGTGTGCCGTATGACCGTGCTGCTGCAGAAAGAGCGTTTGAGAGCACGGGATTTCTGGACGAGGTAGGGCCGATAGCCCACTTGGTGCTTGTGGAGTTCCGTGAGGCACGTTCTCAACTGTATCAGTGGACCGTCCGGTACCAGGAGGCCGTGCTCCAGGGTGAACTCTCTTTAGAGGAAGCTGTACGCCGGTTTTTGGCTGAAGAAGGCATCACTTACCCTTTGCGAGTGCGAACATGATACCGAGGTGAACGATGAGTACGCCGGATAGACTTCTATGGCCTTTTTGGAATAAAGAACAGCGCCGACCTCGCGCGTTGTGGCGTATTGTAGCCTTTGCCCTGCTGTTGCTCTTCTTCAACTTTGTTCTCGGGTTTCTGGTCTGGGTGTTTCCCGGGGGCCCTTCCCTGGTCGTATTGCAGACAATTTCAGCGCTGGCTACTTTGCTTTCCATGGTGGTTGCTGCCCGCGTGTTGGATAGACGTCCTTTCGCGGATTTTGGTTTTCACTTGGGGCCTTTATGGTGGCGTGATGTGGTCGCCGGGGTGTTCTTGGGTGCTTTGCTGATGACGGGCATTTTTCTTTTCGAGTGGGTTGTCGGGTGGATTTCGGTTGAGGAAATGTTTGTCGCTCCACCAGGACACTCCTTTGTTCTTGCTCTGTTGCTCTCTGCATGGTTATTTGTTACGGTTGCGGTTAATGAGGAAGGTATTTCGAGAGGATACCTCTTGTTGAATCTGGCCGAAGGTCTGCGTTTGCCCATTTTGGGGCCTCGTGGTTCGGTGTACCTCGCTTGGTTGCTTTCCTCCCTTTTCTTTGGCCTCATGCATGTGTTCAATCCGCACATGACGTTTCTAAGCCTGGTAAACCTTTGTGTAGCCGGCTTGTTTTTAGGTTTAGCGTATATTCGCACCGGTGAGTTAGGACTTCCAATGGGGTTGCATTTTTCCTGGAATTTCTTTCAGGGGAATGTGTACGGCTTTCCGGTGAGTGGATTGGATACAGTGCGGGAGAGTACGTTTATTTTGGTCCGCGATCGTGGACCGGCCCTGTGGACGGGGGGGGCATTTGGTCCGGAAGGAGGGCTGGTGGGCTTGGTGGCGATGATTATCGGCGGGGTGCTGGTGTGGTGGTGGACGAAAGATCGGCGATTGTTATTCGGATAGTATGAGGATTATTTTGTCGCGATGACCCCAAATGCGGCTCGGGCCGGGAAAATCCGATGAAATCCGGCCTGTTGGAGACGACGAGTGACGCTGCGCGTGAGATTTCTGGCCATTTTTCCCTTTGGGTTGCCAACGTAGTGGAACAGTCGTCCCCGGGGAGTTAACACACGAAAGAGTTCGCGGTAGAAGTCCAGACTGTATAATTCTCCGGCCAAGGAGAACATGGGTGGGTCGTGGATGATCACGGAAAACCAGGCCGTGGGCAAGCTCACGATGAATTCGGCCACGTCCGCCTGTACGATGTGTATTTGTGGATGGGTGAAGACGTCGCGTGACCAGGGGTTTTCGCGCGCCAGAGCAATGACGGCCGGATCCAGTTCCACCGTCAGGACAAATGACGCGGTTTGGGCTGCGGCCAGGGCCGTGTACCCTAACCCCATGCACGTGTCCAGAACACGTCCACGGGGTCGGGCCGCGCGCACTTTAGTCCATGTATCCCGCCACGGATCCGTGCCTTGAATGCGGTGCATGGGAATGCCGGAAAGGGTGAGCGTCGGTGCCGTTCCTGTAGGGTACAGTGTGACAACACGCCCGGTAAAGGGCGAAAACCGTTGTAGGCGATGCAAGCCTGTGCGGTCCCAACGAAAACATACCTGCGGGTGAGCAAGGATTTCCTCAATTTCTTCCCAAGGGATGCATACGCCATCGGGGAGACGTATTCCTTTCGCCGTTAAGAGAACGCGGACCTGGGTTTTCCCCAGGTCCGGCGTCATCGTTGTCTCGTGGAGCCCACGTTGCCGTGCCTGTATTAAAGGTTGTACTTCGTGAGCAGACAGGACGATCATAGTGCGCTTGCCCACTTTACCCGACGTAATTCGAAGCGCGTGGGGAGTTCCGGACGGTAAGGATATATTCGCACCCCGTAGGCCAATTGTCCTGCTCGTTGCAAGGAGATGGTCCCCCTGTAAAGCGCTTTCCCGTTATCCAGCGTGTGTGCTAAGGGCAAGGCGTATGTTTGTATCTCCCGCAACTCCCCTTCTTCGTCCTGACGACCTAAAACGAATTCCACCTGTAGGTCGGCGGGCGAGAGGGCCCCTAAGGTCACCTGAACTTCCACATCCAAAGCGTCACCGATGTGCATCCGTTCTGTCGTGTGGACTGTGGCCTCCACGTGGACGTGTTCCCACTGCTCGTAGATCCGTCGTCGCCACACGGCCAGTTCACGGGCTCGCCGGAACCCATCAGCACTGTACAGTTGGCTGTTTTTGATGGCCGGCACATAGTAGTGTTTCAGATATTCTTTCACCATGCGACGGGTGGAAAATTGAGGGGCGATCGTGCGAATGGATTCCCGTACGGTGGCCAGCCAGGCGTGGGCCTGTCCTTCCCGTCGTGCTTCGTAATATAAGGGGATGATTTCCTCTTCCAGCAGGTTGTAGAGGGAGAGGGCATCGGCCTCATCTTGTGCGTCCTCGTTGGGGTATTCTTTATCTTCGCCAATGGCCCAACCGTTACGTCCGTTATATCCTTCGGGCCACCAACCGTCCAGGACGCTCAGGTTGGGCACTCCGTTCATACCGGCTTTTTGCCCGCTGGTGCCGCTGGCCTCGTTGGGCCGTCGCGGGTTATTGAGCCATACATCCACCCCTTGGACCAAGTGTCGGGCCATGTCGATGTCGTAGTTTTCCAGGAAGATGATGTGGCCGTCAAACCCTTCTTGGTGTGAGAGTTGGTGAATGTATCGGATGAGGGCCTTGCCCGGTTCGTCCGCGGGGTGGGCTTTGCCCGCGAAAATAAGTTGGACCGGTCGCTCTGGGTTGTTAAGAATGCGCCGGATGCGGTCAAGATCGCGGAAGATGAGGGTGGCGCGTTTGTACGTCGCGAAACGTCGGGCAAAACCTATGGTGAGCACCTCCGAATCAAACAGTGATTCAATACGGCGAATACGGGAAGGCGCGGCCCCATGTCGGCGTAGCTGTTCACGCACGCGTCGCCGCACAAAATCCACCAACGCGGATTTCAAACGTAAGCGCACCGCCCACAGCTCGTCGTCCGGAATGTCCAAGACCTTTTCCCACACCTGGGGATCGTCCATGTGGTCCTGCCATTCCTCGGGGAGGTAGCGATCTAACAGTTCGACCAACTCGGGGGCCATCCAAGAGGGTAGGTGCACACCGTTGGTAATGTGTCCAATGGGCACTTCCTCTTCGGGGAGATCCGGCCACAGGGCGCGCCACATGCGCCGCGAGACCCGGCCGTGCAGTTCACTTACTCCATTAACGTATGCCGCTTGGTTGATGGCGAGCACGGTCATGCTGAAATGGCTTCCCCATGGGTAATCGTATCGTCCCAAGGCGAGAAACCTTTCTCTGTCCAAGCCGAGTTCTCCCCAGTAGAAACTGAAGTACTTGTCCATCATGGGAAAGGGGAACGCGTCGTGCCCGGCAGGGACCGGGGTGTGGGTGGTGAATAAGGAAGTGGCTCGCACCATTTCCAACGCCTCGTCGAACGAGAGGTTTGCCTCTTCCATGAGCCACCGGATGCGTTCAAGCCCAAGGAACGCAGAATGGCCCTCATTCAGGTGGTACACGGCAGGACGTAGGCCTAAAGCGCGCAATGTGCGTACGCCCCCAATGCCCAGGATAATCTCCTGGGAGATGCGTTGTTCTGGATCGGCACTGTACAATCGGGCCGCGAGTTCCCGGTCGGCCGGTGCGTTTTCTTCCACGTCGGTATCCATCAAGTACAAGGGAACCCGTCCGACTTGAATCTTCCACACTTTCGCGTATACCCGCCTACCGGGCAGATCGACGTAAATTTTCACTTCCCGTCCGTCGGGTGTGAGCGCGGGCCGGGCCGGGACTTCGTTGAAGTTGATTTTTTCGTAAATCGCTTCTTGGGAGCCGTCTTCAGCAATACGTTGGGTGAAATATCCCTGTGGGTATAGGAAACCCACACCTACGAGAGGGACACCCAAGTCGCTGGCTTCTTTACAGTGGTCGCCGGAGAGGATGCCTAAACCGCCGGAATAAATGGGGAGCACTTCGTGGAGGCCAAACTCTGCGGAGAAATAGGCAATGAGATGGTCTTTATGTTCTGGGTATGTTTTAGCAAACCACGTATCCTGGTTGTGCATGTAGGCGTCAAAAGCGCTGATGACTTCATCATATAAGGTGACATAGGCGGCGTCTTTTACCCCTGCGTTTAGCCGCTGCTGGTCAATTTGCTGCAAGAATTTCACAGGATTGTGGTGTGTTTCTTCCCACAACGTTTCGTCCAACCGCTTGAAGAGTTCCTGAGCTTCTGGGTGCCAAGCCCACCAGAGGTTGTAGGCCAGTTCTTCTAGGCGATG
>CAYPUG010000053.1:0-16765 GCA_964413905.1 uncultured Anaerolineae bacterium
AAAAGCACTGCTGATTGACTGACACATCGCGTTTCCTCTTCCTAGGCCAAGGTGCATTCGCAGAGTTTTGTCAGTCAATCAGAAAGCGCTGATTAAAGTTGGCAGGGCCTTGGCACTTTGATGGAGGAGGGTTAAAATGTCCCGGTAAGATCCGGTAAAAAGCGGAAGTCCGTTGTCCTGGGAGAGGGCCACATTGTATCGTCAAATGGGTAGCCTAAGCCGCCTGGAACGCTGGATAACAATAGCGCTCTCAGTTCTGCTGTTCGGGTTTGCCGTGGTGCGTTTTCCTGCGCTCGTTCACCAAAATATCGGAGCGCTTTCCCTGGCTTCCGTCGATATAGACCGACCACCGGTGCGGCCCTCTGATATGTGTGCTCCCCTACCGAAACGTGAACACGACAAGGTTCAAAGAGCGCTGCACCACTTAGCTCTCGCGGCCCGTCACCTCCCAAATGAGACGGTGCTTACTTTGCTGGGCCGAGCGTATTGCCGAAGCGGCCAATGGGAGAGAGCCTTGACCGTATGGCGGCAGGTACTCTCTATAAATCCTTGGCGCGATGATGTGGCCTTCTTCTTGGCTGTGGTGGGATTGGCACACGGACAATCCGTGGACGTACCTTATCCCGAGCGTGCGGCCCGAATGGTTGTTCATTGGGTGCGTGACCTGCCCACGCAACAGCCCGATAAGGTGCTCCCCTGGTATCAAGTGGCGTTTCGTCTTTGGCCCAGGGCTAAAATCGCCGCGACGCTCGCCGGGATCTATCAGCAACGAAAGAACGCGGAACACGCACGACAGGTGTGGCAACAGGTGGTTACCGCAACGCCCGGCACCTCCCCGGATCACTGGTGGGCCAAAGCGGAACTCGCGCTGTTGGACAAGGACAAGGAGCTCGCTGCTCGATATTTCGCAGAAGCGGCCCGTCTTTACGAAAGGGCGGGTAAAAGTACAGATGCTTATTTTTTGTACTTGCGATCTGGCGATCTATGGCAGCAAGCGCGTGTATGGGAAAAATCCGCACAATCTTACACGGATGCGCTTCGCCTAAAACCGCAATCCCTGGATGTCTACTTGAAGTTGGGGCACCTATATCAACATCAAAAAGCCTATGAGCAAGCCCTCCACTGGTATCGAGAGGGAGAGCGGCGTGTCCCTTATAGTTACACCCCCCTATATTACCAAGCCCTCACACTTCAAGAGATGGGCCGTTATGAAGACGCGTTGCATTCTCTGGATCTGGCTCTGGCCAAAAATCCGCAAGCGTATTGGGTCCTCTACGCCAAGGCCACCCTGCTTGCCCAAATGGATCGTCGCTCAGAGGCCGTTCCGGTTCTGGAGAAGGCCATTGAACTTCATCCATCCCACCCCGCCCGGTGGAAAGAGCTGAAAGCTCGGTGGGAACGGTATCCGAACAAACGTCTAGATCCCGACTACTGGTTTGAGCGGGGGCGTTTTCAAGAAAAGAAGCGATTGTGGCGAACGGCCGCCTCCTTCTACCATTACGGAGCTCGCCTTGCCTTTCCCCCTGACGATTACCCCCTCCTTCTTCGTGAAGCGCTCATGTGGCGCTACCTCAGGCAGTGGGATCGGGCCATTACCATTTATGAAGATCTGATAATCCGTTATCCCGGGAGACCGGATGCTTACCTGGAATTGGGCGAGGTGTACCGCCGTCAGGGGAAGTATGATGAAGCCTTTCGGTGGTTTTATGAGGCGCATGAACGCGCCCCGGACAAACCTCATCCCCTTTACTATATGGGGTTGGCCCGGCTGGGGGCAAAGCAATATGAGGATGCATTGAAGTACTTTGAGCAGGCCATTGCCCTGAACCCCCAAAATGCCTGGTACTGGTATTATAAAGCGGTCACACTCAAGGCGCTTGGACGTAAGCAGGAAGCCATCAGCGCCCTCAAAAGGGCCCTCTCCCTCCATGCCCACCCTCCCTCCTCGTGGCCTCAGACGTTGCGGGAATGGCAGCAACCATAGAGCAAACGAAGCTTTTCAGAGAGCCAACACTCAGGGGCAGACAAGGTGGGCGAAGACAGCGCCTTCGCCCACCAACGGCCTTCTAAAAAGAACAGGCAACGGCTCAATGGCCGCCACAACATCTTCGCGTGTTAGACCGTTGAAAAGTCCTAGGTAGAGTGGTTTGCGGGTTGGCGTGTCCGGGCCTTTGTGTTATCCTATACTTTACACTCAGCAGCATCAGAACAATGGACCGGACGAACCATGGACACATCCTTGTGGGCGCGTTTTCTGTACACGGTACGAGGCTTTATGTACGGCGCGGCGAAATCTTGGGTGATGGTTCCATATCAACTGAAAAAGCGCCGCGAACTGGAGCACTTGTTTGTTGTGTTGATGCTCTCCGAGCAGGCGGGCGTACCTCTCTCTCCACCGGACCTACAACTTCGCTTATTGCCGTACCTGGTGCCGCAAATTCTGTATTGGCGCCGACGGATGCGTTTGTGGGATGACGATCTCGAAATGGCACACCTACCTCATTTGGGACATTAACTCATGCGCGTCGTTGTGGATATCTCTCCTGCCGTGAACAGCAAAGCCGGGCTGGGCCGCTACGCGGCGACGTTGGTGGAACACCTGCAGCACACGTGGGTGGGCGAACACTTATACCTCTTCTACAACCGACGGTTTGGCGGCTCTGTGCCACCTGCCTTATCTTCACTTCCCGCGCGCCGTGTTTCACTCGGGTACAAACCCTGGCGCATGCTCGTGTGGATAGGGCACCTGCTTAACATCCCGTTTGACCGCCTCCTGCCGGCGGATACCCGCCTGTTTCACGCGACTGAGCACTTGTTACTCCCCTTTCGGCGAATCCCCACCGTGTTCACCGTACACGATTTGATCTTCGAAAAGTTCCCCCAATATCACAAGCCCCTGAATCTCTTTTACCTCCGCCATACAGTACCCCTTTTTGTGCGTCGGGCCACCGCGGTAATCACCATCTCCCAGGCATCCAAACGTGACCTGGTGACGCGTTATCATGTGCCTGAAGAGAAAATCCACGTGATTTACGAAGCGCCTGCCCCTCACTTTCGTCCGGTGCCTCCGGATGACGTGGTAGCGGTCCGGCATAAATACGGCTTACCCGAGCGGTATATTCTAACCGTGGGCACCCTCGAACCGCGCAAAAATCTGGTGTCTTTGTTGACCGCGTTCGAAGAGGTCTACGCGAGTGGCCTTGTTGATGGATGGGTGATTGTGGGACAAAGGGGGTGGTTGTACAAGGATTTTTTAGATGCGTTGGTCCAGAGTCCCCTGCGTGACCGGGTGATTATGACGGGCTTTGTCCCCGATGAGGATTTACCGGCCATTTACGCGGGCGCATTGGTCTTTGTATTCCCTTCCTTCTACGAAGGTTTTGGTTTGCCTTTGTTAGAGGCGATGGCCGTTGGGGTGCCGGTGGTTGCATCTTCGGCTCCTCCCCTCCCGGAGATCGGGGGCGATGCGGCCTTGTACGCGTCGCCGTACCGGCATGAGGAATTTGTGGCTCACATCCTGGCCTATTTACAAGATCGCACCCTGCGCGAGGAAATGCGGGAGCGGGGATGGCGGCGGGCTCGGCAGTTCTCGTTGGAACGTACGGCTGCCGAAACCGCCGCTCTCTACGCCCAGGTCATAGCGCAGGGAACAGGCTAACAAGGGGGCACCATGCGTGATGTACAGGAGTTCTTAGAACGGTGGGAACACACCCTGGATCCACGCCGACCGGAACGGGCACAGCCCCCCGCGCAAGTGCTGGGATACGGCGAGATCAGCACGGTGTTGAGCATTAACCATCCCCTCCTGCACAACTACGCGTTGAAACGGATGCCCATGTTTTATTCCCTGGATGAGGTGGACGCGTATATTTCCCTTCATGAGACGTACATTCATCACTTACGTGACAGAGGTATCCACGTGCCGGAGACGCGCCTCATCACGGTTCCCAGGGCGCCGGAGGGCTATACGGTGTATATTTTGCAGCAGAAGTTGCCTCGTCACACCATCGGGAACCATCTCATTCGGACCCTCTCTCTGGAGGAAACGTTGCAGTTCATCCGGCACGTGCTGCACACGACTCGTCGTGTGTTCCAATTGAACATGGCTCGGGGGGGAACCCTGGCATTAGGGTTTGACGCTCAAATCTCCAATTGGGCCGTGCTCAATGTAGAGGAAGGAGCCCCCATCTTGCCTGAGGAGCCGGCGCTTGCCTATTTCGATACCAGCACACCTCTCCTGCAGAAAGATGGCCGAGAGCAACTGAACCCCGAACTGTTCCTGCGGAGTGCCCCTTCCTTCTTGGTATGGGTGATTCGCTTATTTTTCTTGAAGGACGTGATGACGCGTTACTATAATTTCCGATTGGTGATCTTGGATCTTATCGCGAACTTCTACAAGGAAAAACGTGGTGAGTGGATTCCGGCCATCGTTGAGGCGGTAAATGCTTGGGTGCAGGATATGCCCGAGTGGAGTGGCCCGCCCTATTCAACCCGGGAGATACGGGCGTACTACCGTGAAGACGCCTTCATTTGGCGATTCTACTTGGCCGCGCGCAAACTGGACCGACGTTTGCATGGATGGTTGGGTCGCCCTTATCCGTATATCTTACCGGATAAAATTGAGAGGTAAAGAGCCTATGGAATCTTTTGAGACGTTTCGGCCGTTGCCGGTGTCAGAAGCAGAGTTGTGGCGGATCGTGCGTTGGGATGAGCGCGGGTTGGTACCGGTCATCGTTCAGGACGCGCGAACGCATGCCGTGCTGATGTTGGCCTACATGAACGAGGAATCCCTACGTCGCACCTTGGCCACAGGCGAAACGTGGTTCTGGTCCCGCAGTCGGAAGGCGCTTTGGCACAAAGGCGCAACCAGCGGTAACATACAGCGCGTTGTGGACATTCGCGTGGATTGTGATGGGGATACATTGTTAGTGCTTGTTCAGCCTGCAGGCCCGGCGTGTCATACGGGCAATTACTCGTGTTTTTACCGCCGGCTGGCGAAGTGATTACATTTCACATGGGCGCGCCCCCGGAAGGCGCGGGACAGGGCCGCGATGGCTTGTCCTTAGCGGAGAAAAGCGTGCTGTGGAAGTGCAAAAAGTCATTTACCCTTTTCACGCGAAGGCCGTTTCGCGGGGACGGGTCCAATGGAGAGGTGAAATGTCCGAGACGTTGAATCGTCTGTGGGAGATTATCGAGAATCGTCGGCTTCATCCCAAAGAAGGATCTTATACGGTCTCTCTCTTTCACAAGGGGGTCGGGGAGATCGCTAAGAAAGTAGGTGAAGAAGCCGTGGAGGTAGTCGTCGCCGCCCTGCACGAGTCTGATGATCGGATCGTGTATGAGACTGCGGATTTGGTGTATCATGTAATGGTTCTTCTCTCTGCACGGGGGCTTTCGTGGCAGGACGTGGAATCCGAACTACGTCGGCGGTTTGACATGAGAAGAGGGGAATCGCGATGACAGAGCAACGGACAGATACAATGACTCGGCCTAGGATTTCCATTGTCGCACCGGCCTACAATGAAGAAGAGGTCCTACCGGAGTTTTACCGTCGTGTGCGCGAGGTGATGGATTCCGTCGGCGAACCGTGGGAACTTATCCTAGTGAACGACGGGAGCCGCGATAACACGTTAGCGGTCATGCGAGAACTGCACGAGAAAGACCCGCGGGTGAAAATTGTCTCCTTTTCGCGAAATTTTGGCCACCAATTGGCCATCACCGCGGGGTTGGATTACGCGTCGGGCGATGCCGTCGTCATCATAGACGCGGATCTTCAAGATCCCCCCGAGGTTATCCCAGAACTCATTGCCAAATGGCGTGAAGGATATGATGTAGTCTACGCGGTGCGCAAGGAGCGAAAAGGGGAATCTTGGTTCAAGGAGTGGACTGCCAAGTTCTTTTACCGCCTTATTTACCGCATCACCGATGTGGACATCCCCAAGGATACAGGGGATTTCCGGTTAATGGACCGGAAGGTCGTTGAAGCGTTGCGTACCATGCGTGAACGTAATCGTTTCATGCGGGGATTGTCTGTATGGGTAGGGTTCAAGCAGACGGGGGTATACTATGTGCGTGAGCCCCGATTCGCCGGTGAGACTAAATATCCATTTCGGAAGATGCTGAAATTTGCGCTCGACGCGATTACCTCCTTTTCCTATGTGCCGTTGCAACTGGCTACCTACACCGGGTTTGCGATCGCCGGTCTAAGCCTGGTGGCCGTGCTGGTCGCCGTGTACCTGCGTTTGACCACCGGCCGAGCTCTGCTTGGGCAGGCCACCACTTTGGTGGCCGTCCTCTTCTTAGGCGGCATTCAACTCATTTTCCTGGGCATTATCGGTGAATACTTGGGACGCATTTATGACGAGGTGAAAGCGCGTCCCCTCTACATTGTGGCCGAGACCATCGGGTTTAATGACGACCATCAAAAGGTTACTGTGCGGAGTGTCCCTCCACCGCACGCGCAGGAAACACCTTACCAGGAGAGAGAGGAGTGAGTCGGCAAGAAGTTTCATCTACATCGTGGACACGACAACGGTACATCTTTCTCATGGTCCTGATGGCCATTTTCGGTCTGTCCTGGATTGTTTCCTCACGGGTGCCCGAAAATGCAACCCGTCACGTTGCTCGAGCACCGAAGCCGGGGTTTCTTGCCCCTGATTTTGAGTTACAGAGTTTAGATGGGGCGTATGTGAAGCTAAGTCAATATCGTGGCCGTCCTGTGGTGATCAATTTCTGGGCGACGTGGTGCCCGCCTTGTCGTTCGGAAATGCCGGCCATTGTGCGCGAATACGAACGTTACAAAGGGCAAGGATTGGTGGTGTTAGCCGTGGATAACGGGGAAGATCCGCCCAAGGTGCGCGCGTTCCGCGAGGAATACGGCATGTCTTTCCCCGTACTCCTGGACAAGAAAATGCGCGTAGCGGAAATGTACCACATTCGTGCTCTGCCCACCACGTTTTTCATCGCACCGGACGGTACAATTACGGACATGGTGGTGGGCGGTATGAACAAAGCGACGGTACGAGTCCACTTTCAACGGTTGATGGAGGGACACTGATATGATGCCTGTGTTTTCCTTGGCAGGGCTCTCCATTCCGGCCAAACCCCTCATTTTACTGCTCGGTTTTTATGCGGCCCTCTGGTTGGGGAGTAAAGGGGCCGAATCCCTGGGGATAGATGGGGATCACGTGTGGAACGGGGGCTTTCTCAGCGTGGTGGGCGGCCTGGTAGTGGGACGGCTAGCCTACGCGGTTCGGTATCCCCAGGTGTACATTCAGGATCCTTGGGCCCTGATTTCTCCCCGTTTGAGCACGTTTGTGCCTTGGGCTGCTGTACTGGGGGGCGGGGTGTTCGGTTATCTGTACATCCGGCATCATCGTATCCCTTTGGGACGCTTTGTGGACGCCATCACACCGGCCTTGGTGTGGCTATGGGGCATTGTGGCGTTGGCGAACCTGTTTGCGGGGGACGCCTACGGTGAAATAACAAATGTGCCGTGGGGCATAGAGATGTGGGGGGCTGTGCGTCATCCGACGCAATTGTACGACCTGATAGGCGCCGTGCTTACCCTCTTCTGGTTATTCATTAAACCCAGCCCTCGAGGCCAAGGGTTGTGGGGGTGGCGTTTGTTGTTTGCTTACAGTGTGTGGCGCTTGTTCACCGAAGCATTCCGTGGCGACAGTTTCGTTGTGTGGGGAGGCTATCGACTTTGGCAGATAGTCGCGCTGTTAGGCGCGTTGGTGGCCCTGGGGGCATTGGCGCGGGTAGCGCCCTCATCTCGGAGCACGCGGGGATAAATGCCGTGGCCGTGCACCCCCCGTCGAAGCCCGCCCCGATGCCTTACTCGGCCGTCCGGCTCCGGCCAGGCACCCCCACGTCACCCAGGCAACACCACTTAGGGCTGCTTCCTTCCGGACCTGACCCGGTTCGTGGCTGCCTGCCGCGTGGGACCCAGCCTTCATCGCCGGGCCGGTCGAGCAGTCACATCAGGGCGAACCCCTCGGGGGGGAATTCAGCCCCGCTATGGCGGATTGCGGGTACAGGGCACCGCCAGCTCCCCGCCTAGCACGGCCAAAATCTATGGTACAAAGAGGGCACGAAATCGTCAAATTTGACGTTGGTTCTCTGTTCGGCCGCATACGATTCCCTTTGATGGCAAAAGGAGGGCCTATGGACCTGGGGTTGCGAGAGAAAGTAGCATGTGTGGCGGCTGCCAGCAGTGGGTTGGGCAAGGCATCCGCGTTGGAATTAGCCCGAGAGGGAGCGCGGGTGGCCATCTGCGCACGGCACGAGGATCGGCTTCTTGCTGCCGCCCGCGAAATTCATCAGTCCACCGGCGCGGAAGTCCTACCTGTTGTGGCGGACGTGACACATCCCGATGACGTCCGGCGGTTTATCACCTCCGCTGCGGAACAATGGGGACGTGTGGACGTGTTGGTCACGAACGCAGGAGGGCCGCCGGCAGGGACGTTTGAGGATTTTTCCGATGCGGATTGGGAAGCCGCTTTCCGATTGAACTTCTTAAGCACACAACGTTTAATCCAGGCCGCGTTACCCTACATGAAGAAAAATCGCTGGGGGCGCATTATCACGATTACCTCAGTATCGGCCAAGCAAGTGCTGGCGAATTTGATCTTGTCCAATGCCATCCGGGCCGGTGTTCATGGGTTGGTGAAGTCCCTGGCCCAGGAATTGGGACCTTACAACATCACCGTAAACGCTGTCTGTCCGGGACCGATTTTGACGGAACGCTTGCAGGCATTGTTGGAGAATGCGGTTCGGACGCAGGGCCTCACCATGGAAGAGGCGCAATCGGGTTGGGTCTCTCAAATTCCGTTGGGCCGCCTGGGTGCCCCTCACGAATTCGGCGCGGTCGTTGCCTTTCTTGCGTCCGAACGGGCGAGTTTTGTGAACGGTGTGTTGCTGCAAGTGGACGGCGGTATGGTGAAAGGATTGCTATAGGGCGCATGCAGGAGGCCCAGAAATTTTCTTCGAGAGGTGAGTCGATGACGACCGATGAGATGAAGGTGCGGGCTGTAGGAACTTTGCCTGTGCGAGCGTTCCGTGAGGAAATATCTGTCATGTTGGATTTAGTGTGGCGGGCGCGTGAGATCGCGTTTCGGTACTATACCCCGGATATGCATGTGGATTATAAAGGGGTGGACGATCCGGTGACCCAAGCCGACCGGGAGATCGATCACCTGATCGTCTCCGGTCTTCGGGCTGCTTTCCCTGAGGACGGCGTTTTATCCGAGGAAGCCCCGGATGCACCGGAGAAGCGACTGGGAAAGCGCCGCTTGTGGTGTGTTGACCCGTTAGATGGGACCCGTGAATACACCGAACGTTTGCCCCAGTGGGCTATTATGATCGGCTTGGCCGTGGAGGGCAAGGCGCACGTCGGCGTGATTTACTCGCCCGCCCGCGACCTCACGATGGTGGGCGTTGTCGGGGCAGGCGCGTGGATGTGGAAGGACTCGTGGCAGCCTTTGCACGTTTCCGATGTACGCCATCCGGAAGATGCGGTCATCGCGGTAAGCCGTTCGCACCGAAGTGTTTATGTCGATGCTATCATACAAACGTTGGGGGTCTCCCGGGAAATTCCCCACGGCAGTGTAGGCATGAAAATCGCTCTCCTCGCGTTGCAACAAGCCGATATATATGTCCACCCCGGGAAAGGGACCAAGGAATGGGATTTATGTGCCCCTGAAGCCGTTCTGGTAGCAGCCGGGGGACGCATGACCGATATGTACGGTCGCCCGTTTCGTTATAATAAATCCGACCCGACGAATCCGTACGGAATTGTGGCCACGAACGGTCACTTACACGAGGTCACTCTGGATGCTGTGCGAAAGGTCATTGGCGTGAATTCCGTTGATCGAGGGCGTGAATGAATGAAGCGGAAAATCGGGTTGTCCTTCCTGTTTGGCTTTATGGTAATTTTGGTCCTGCTGTTTTTGGCCGACGTGCGCAAGGTGGCCTTCACACTGCGCACGTTCCGCTGGGAGTACGTCCCCTTGATCTTGGGATTTACGCTGGTGAACTATGGGCTACGTTTCGTAAAATGGCATTACTACGTTCGTCTCTTAGGCATTGAGCACATCTCTGTAGTGGATTCCGCGCGTGTGTACTTTTCTGCCTTTTTCATGGTTATGACCCCCGGCAAATTAGGGGAATTTTTCAAAGCCTATCTCCTCGGACGTATTACAGGAACCTCCGTCGCGGTGACGGCTCCAATGGTTGTGGCCGAACGCATTACCGACGGCGTTTCCATGACGCTGCTGGCCATGTTGGGCCTGATCACCTATCCCCAGGCTACCCTGGGTGTGGCCTTATCCTTTTTGGCGCTGTGTGCTTTTATTGCACTCATTCAGGTAAGACCGCTCGCTTTACGCCTTCTGGTATGGGGGGAACGGTTACCGGGGCTCCGCAGTTTTTCCCACGCCTTTTACGAGGCGTATCAAAGTGCGTATCGCCTTTTCCGTTGGGATGCGTTGTTCATCGCGACGGTGTTGGGGCTTATTTCTTGGGGGAGTGAAGGGGTTGCGTTCTACCTGGTGTGGCGGGGGTTGGGGATTCCCGGCAGTTTGACGTTGTTGTCCCAGGCCATTTTCATCATGGCTTTTGGCATTATCGTGGGGGCGGTGTCTGCTTTGCCGGGAGGCGTAGGCGCGGCGGAAAGTAGTATGGCCGGCTTGTCGTTTCTTCTCATCGCGCATGAGGAAACCATCGCGATTGTGGGGACACTTTTGGGACGGATTTTTACTCTGTGGTTTGGTGTTCTCTTGGGCGTGTTCACTTTTGCTCTCAACCGGCGTTGGTTATTGGGAAATGTGAGTATTGAGGCTGCGGAGCCATCGTTCGCCCGGCCGGAAGGAGGCGGTGGAGAATGACGGATTTGTGGCGTGTAGAGTTCCACTCTCATACCTGCTACTCACCGGATAGCCTGGTGCGTCCCGCGGATTTGGTTCGCCGTGCTCGTGAGATGGGCTTGGACAAAGTCGCGGTGACCGACCATAATACCATCCGCGGCGCGCTCGCGGCCAAGGCCATCGATCCGGATCTGATCATTGTAGGTGAAGAGGTGCTGACCACCGCGGGGGAGTTTATCGCTTTTTTCGTTCAAGAAGAAGTGCCCAAGGGTTTACCCCCCGAAGACGCTCTGGAGCGGCTTAAGGCCCAAGGGGCTGTCGTGGCCATTTCTCACCCTTTTGATGTGATGCGCGGGTCGGCCATGGGGGAGGAGAACACGCGACGTTTTGTAGCCGCCGTTGATGCGCTCGAAGTCTTCAACGCGCGCAATCACCGACGTTGGATGGACGAGAAGGCCGATGCACTGGCTCGAGAATACGGACTGGGGCGCTTTGGCGGCTCGGACGCCCACAGTTTGTGGGAGTTGGGACGTGTTGTAACGGTATTACCGCGATTTGAGGATGCTGAGACGTTGCGTGTAGCTCTCCGTCATGCATGTGTTGAGGGAACATACAGTCCGGTATGGGTTCACGCGATAAGTACAGGAAGTAAATGGGTGAAGCGTTTGGCCCGCTTGCTTTCTTACAGGTGGTGTGAGGTGTGAGGGAGAGGTTTCAATTTGCGTTCTTGAGAGTTTTGACTACAATGAAGGAGATTTGTAAGAAGTTGTTCTGATGCGGCATCTTTGCCTCTTCTTTACGCCGAGGTACATGAAACGCGATGTGTCGGTCAACCCATCATCATCTCTTTACCCGGAAAGGAGGTGAGACTCCCAGGGAAGGAATGGGGACGTAGCGCCTGGGCTCTTCACATGCCTGTGAAGAGTTGACGAGGGTGGAGGTTCCTCGCCGCAGGGCGAGGCTAACCCGGATGCCCGTCCGGGGAAAATCGAGAGATCGGCGGATGCCTCCCAGGGCGTGCCACCGTCCTGCCGTCCCCAAACGTGAAGTGTCCTGACAAAGCCCACGGGTGACCGGGGGACAAAACAGGACACAGTGGCAAGAACAATTCTGGTCCACCACGGCTGTGCTGTTCCCGCGCGCGAAGTCCGGGAAAGGGACAACATTTTTCTCATGGGAGACCTCAGACGGGGTCGGTTTGTTGTCTTTCGGCGCGATTTTCGCGCGTGGGGGAGTGCCTCTTTATGCTGTTGTTCACATGTTTCCTGCAGAGGGAGGAGGATAATCCATGTGTGGTATTGTCGGTTATGTGGGACCACGCGATGCGGTACCCGTTATTTTGGATGGCTTGCAGCGTCTGGAATACCGTGGTTACGATTCGGCCGGCATGGCTATCTTGTCGGATGGGGGCCGGGTCCATGTTTATAAAGAGGTGGGGAAATTGGAGCGTTTACGTTCTGTGGTGCAGGCCTCGCCGGTACAAGGGCACACCGGCATTGGTCACACGCGCTGGGCCACTCATGGTAAACCCAGCCGGTCTAATGCCCATCCTCACACAGACCCTCATTACGATGTGATCGTTGTTCATAACGGTATTGTGGAAAATTACTTGGAACTGAAGATAGAACTCTCCGCACAGGGTGTTATTTTCTCGTCGGAAACAGATACAGAGGTCATTGTCCACCTTATTGACAGGGAAATGCACCGAGGGCTTTCCTTTGAGGAGGCCGTGCGGAGTGCGTTATCGCGCTTGGAAGGTGCCAGCGCGGTGGTGGTCATGTCCCGGCACCATCCGCATACTCTGGTGGCCGCGCGGTTGGGGAACGCGGGCGCGGTGGTCATCGGTTTGGGCGAAGGTGAAACCTTTGTCGCTTCGGACATTCCGGCCATTTTGCCGTACACGCGGCGCATGGTTTTCCTGGAAAACCGAGAGGTGGCCGTGGTCCGGCCGGGTTCGATTCGCTACCTGCACTTGGACACCGGTGAACCTGTATTCCCGAAGGTTCACGTCATCCCCTGGAATCCCCTCGCCGCGGCCAGAGGGGAGTATAAGCATTTCATGCAGAAGGAAATTTTTGAGCAACCTCAGGCTATTACCGATACGTTGCGGGGACGTGTGGATTTCACCACGGGCCAAGTGACGTTGGAGGATCTTTCCGTTTCAGGCGATGAAGCGGCCGCCATTGAGCGCGTTCACATTGTCGCCTGTGGCACGTCGTATTACGCGGGTTTGGTGGGAAAATTCCTTATCGAGAATATCGCCCGTATTCCTGTTGAAGTGGATTATGGATCTGAATTTCGATACCGTAATCCCCTCATAGGACCTAGAGATGTGGTCTTGGCCATCACCCAGTCAGGCGAAACCGTGGATACGTTAGCAGCGTTGGAGGAAGCGCGTCGCAAGAACGTGCGTTCTTGGGCCATTGTGAACGTGGTGGGGAGTCAAGCCGCCCGAATGAGCGATGGAGTTATCTACATGCAGGCCGGCCCCGAGATAGGCGTGGCGTCCACCAAGGCGTTTACCGTTTCGTTGGTGGACCAGTATCTGTTAGCGTTGTACTTGGCCCAGATGCGGGGGATGCTTTCTTCTGCAGCAGCGCGGGAACATGCGCGCGCGTTGGCCCAATTGCCTAAACTGGTGGGCGATACGTTGGCTGCTGTCGATTCGGTCACAAAGACGTTGGCGCATCGCTATTATAAAGCACAAAACTTCCTCTACTTGGGACGGGGCCTCCACTACCCGATTGCCTTGGAAGGCGCTTTAAAACTCAAGGAAATTTCCTACATTCATGCGGAAGGTTATCCTGCGGGGGAGATGAAGCATGGACCTATTGCGCTTATCGACGAAAATATGCCGGTGGTCGCTCTGATACCTCAGGATCACGTGTACGAGAAGATGTTGAGTCAGATTGAGCAGGTGAAGGCCCGCGGGGGCAAGGTCATCGCTATTGTGAATGAGGGAGATGAACGCATCGCGGAGAAGGCAGACGATGTGATCTGGATCCCAAAGAGCACACCGCTTTTACAACCGGTCCTCTCCGTTATTCCATGTCAGTTGTTCGCTTATCACGTGGCTGTGCGCCGGGGAAATGATGTGGACCAACCCCGTAATCTGGCCAAGTCGGTGACCGTGGAATAATCGACGCGGGGGCCATGTTTTAACTTAGGCGGCTCGTGGCACGGGCACGGTGGCCAGGATTTCATCAATTACATCCTCTGCTCGGACGTCTCGCACGCGCGCCTCTGGGTTGAGAATGATGCGGTGGGCGAGCACTACGTGTGCCAATTCTTTAATGTCGTCTGGGAGCACGTAGTCTCGTCCTTCCATGGCTGCGAGTGCCCGCGCGCCTTTGAACAGGAACAGACTTCCGCGTGGACTGGCGCCTAAGTAAATATCCGGGTGTTTACGTGTCGCCCCGACGAGATCCACAATGTATCCTTTGAGCGCGTCATCGACGTATACGTGCTTAATTGCTTGTTGGGCGTTTAGAAGCTCTTCCACCGAGATCACCTGGTGTACATCCTCAATGGGATGGTGATCCCGTTGAGTTTCTAGCATCGCGATTTCATCCTCTCGTGTGGGATAACCCAGATGAACGCGCAGCATGAAACGATCCACCTGAGCCTCGGGGAGGGGAAACGTCCCTTCGTATTCGATGGGGTTCTGAGTGGCCAGGACCAGGAACGGTCGCGGCATGGCGTACGTCACACCGTCTACAGTAATTTGTCTTTCCTCCATGGCTTCCAGGAGGGCAGATTGGGTTTTGGGGGGCGCTCGGTTTACTTCGTCCGCGAGAACGATTTGGGAGAGGATGGGCCCGGGACGGAATTCAAACGCTTGTGTCTTTTGATTGAAAATGGAGACCCCTGTGACATCGCTGGGCAGCATGTCCGGCGTGAACTGTATCCGTCGAAACTCGCAGCCGATGGAAGCGGCCAATGCTCTTGCCAGCATGGTTTTGCCCACGCCGGGAACATCCTCGATGAGTACATGGCCTTCACACAGAAGGGCGATGATGGTGTGACGGATGGTGGTTCGTTTGCCCAAGATGACGTGTTCTACGTTGGCAATAAGTCGTTGTGTAAGCGCCTGGACTGTGTTCATAAGGTCAAGGTCTCCCCAAAAGTAGAACGTGATAGGGTCGCCGATGCGATCCTCCTCTCATCGACCACCCGATGGATCCGGCAATCGAGCGTCCGCCCTTGAAGTATAACATGATTTAGCGAGAACTGTACCCTAGATTATAATCCGAAGTAGAAGGAGCGTAATATGACACCACGGCGGACGCGCGATACTGAAGACGAGGAACTGTTACAACGTATTGCAGAAGGGGATGAGGATGCCCTGCTGCGCTTGTACGATAAGTACGGACGCCTGGTGTACTCTTTGGCCTATCGGGTGTTGCAGGATCATCAGTTGGCCGAGGAAGTGACCCAGGATGTGTTCACGCGCGTTTGGCAGTCGGCCCGGACTTTTGACCCTCGTAAGTCGCGGTTCACGACTTGGCTAACGTCCATCACCCGCAATCGAGCCATTGACGTGCTACGTCGCCGTCGGGTTCGGGGACTCACCGGCGCGGGCGAGGCGGAATTGAATACGGCTATCACGCGGGCGGATGAGCGGTTCTCCCCTGAACATCACATTCAGACGTTGGCCGTCCGGGAAGCGTTGCGTCAACTCCCTCCCGCGCAACGCGAGGTGTTGGAGTTGGCCTATTTCGGCGGCATGACGCAGCGGGAGATTGCGGAGCATTTGCACATTCCTTTGGGCACGGTGAAGACTCGCATGCGCCTAGGATTACTCAAACTGCGGGACTTGTTAGATGTTTCCGGTAATGGGCGCACTCAGTCCTCTACCGCGGACCGTGCGCAGGAGCGGGAATCCCTGACTTCGGAAAAGCCTTCATCGGCTTCGTAAGGCGAAGAACTCCCACGTCAGTCGTGAAATGGCCTCAAATGTGGGGTTTGAGATATCCCACACCAGCCACTCGTTGGGTGTACACAGGAACAAACTAATGACGTAAGGGCCCTGGGGCCCCCATACCAGGGCGACATCACCATGCGTATCCGGCGCGTATCCGTGTTTATGAACGTATCGAGTTCCTACAGGCAGTCCTCCGGGAAGTAGAGCATTTCGCACCGGGTTTTGGGCCAAAATACCCAGCAAGTCTCGACATTTGGCCGCGGAGAAGCGATCCGGATACGCGGCCAAAAGGGTCCCCTTGCCTTCCGCACACCGTTCTATCATGCTCAGGACCAGGCCGATGTCTTCCGGCGTCGTTTGAACGAGGGGGTCAGGATATGTGTTCACGTAGGGGTGGGTGTTCGCGGGGGTGTGAACGTGTTCAGGCGGAGGATGACGCCAATCATAGGGCGCGATGATAAAACTGTTTTTCAAGCCCAGCGAGCGGAGTAGGTGAGTGACCTCTTGGGCTCCTCTTAAAGGATCCCCGTCACCTAGGAAGGAGAGTAATCGGTTCGCCGTGTAGTTGCCCGCGCCGGTTGTACTGGTTACCGTCTCCGTCATCCAAGACCGAAGTTCGCCCTCGGGAAGGCCGTTTACCTTGCCGTACACCGAGAGCATGATGGGGATTTTCATGGTGCTCATGCCGGAAAAGGCGCTGTCTGAGCCGTGGATGTTGACTTCCTCGCCTGTATCCAACAGGCGGAGGAAGAGACCCCCAAATCCGGGGAAGGCTTTTAGCCGCGCGTTGAGCATGCGTTTCAGTTCCTTCATGTCGGGAGGCGGGGGAGGGATTGGGTGGACCACAAGGTGAACTTGACGGTCGTTCCCCACGTGCTTTAAGGCCGCGATAATTTGGGGGCCGGACGCGCTTTTGTCCAGTCGTGAGCCCGGGGTTGCGGGTTGCCAGGTAAAACTTTCCGTTCGTGCTCGG
>CAYPUG010000054.1:0-8927 GCA_964413905.1 uncultured Anaerolineae bacterium
CAGCCGGACACCATCGTGCCGGAGCCGGGGAACCCGCAGGACCTGAACCGGTACACGTACGTGCGCAACAACCCGGTGCGGTACACGGACCCCAGCGGGCATCGATTAGACCCTGGTATCGGAAATCTTGACAGGGAAGTGAAAGTTAACCATGAGAGTTCCAAAATGGAATTATCGCAGGAAGGTGAGAATATGCCCACACTAACCATCAAGAACATCCCGGAGGACCTGTACGTGTGGCTAAAACGTCGGGCGAGATTCACCGCCGCAGTCCGAACAGCGCGAGGTTATCTTCTTGCTGGAACAGGCACTGGGCAGTCACGTGGTCGATCCTGAAACTCTCCTGGCTCGGGCCTGACAACTGCAGGAGAAGACGCGCACATATCCCATTGATCAGGCAACCTTCAACGCGGCGAAACGAGTGGGACGACCAGGATTGTGGTAGACACCAACATCATTGGCTACTTGTATCTGAGCAGCGTGCGCTCCGCCTGCCCGGAGCGCACGCTGATGAAGGATGCGGAGCGGGCGGCCCCTTTGCTATGGCGGAGCGACATGTCCTCTACTTCGGCGACACCGCTGAATAGCGCCTGACAAGCGAGATCGTTTTGCCGATTTGACAGATGCTTTGTTCCACATTATACTTTGTATTGAAAAGTATACTGCATTGCAATAGTATCTGCAAAGGGGAGGGATCCATGCGTATACGCACCTGGAAGGCATTGCTTCGGGCGGACTTCAAACTTTATCTTCGGGAACCGGCAGCCACTTTCTTTGTCATCCTGTTTCCCGCGCTTCTGCTCCTCATTAGCGGCTATTCGTATGGCCAACAGGAGGTTTTCACCACGGCCTCGGGTATACACGTGCGCATCCTGGACCTGATGCTACCCGGCACGTTGGCGTGGGTCATGGCGACCCAAGGGCTGTTGGGAGTGTATCCGGTATTGACATCCCAACGGGAGACGAAAATTCTCAAATATTTTCGCACCCACCCCATCCGAGCCTTTGATATGCTCCTTTCTCAATATGTAAACGGCTTGCTGATGTTAACCCTATCCCTGCTCCTGCTTGTATTCACCGATGTGGTTCTTTTCGGTCTCCGTTACGATGGCTATCTGGGCCTTATTCTGGTCGGCATTCTGCTCTCCTATAGCACATTCTTTGCGATGGGCTTTGCCCTGGCCGGCATTACCCCTACGGCGCGCATGGCCCAAGCATTGGGGAGTCTTCTTTTCTTCCCCATGATGTTTCTTTCGGGAGCCTTTGGACCACGCGATACCCTGCCTTCCCTGCTCAAATTCATTTCCGATCTCAGCCCCCTAACCCACGCGACAGATATATTGATGCAGTTCTGGTTCTCAGGTGGAGAGGCCCTCTCCCATGTGCTGACCGAGCCATTGCCGTCCTTTCAAAAGGGGACCCCCCTATTGGGGTATGTGTGGTTTCGGGGGATGACTCCCCTACAATCTATGGGCTACCTCCTCCTTCTCACGGGAATATCCTCATGGGTAGCCATACACACCTTCCGTTGGGATGAAGAGCCACGTCCTCGTAAGGGGGCTCGGCCGGAGGTGTCCGTTGTAGCGCCCCAGAATGTTGTTGTGTGGGCGAAAGATCTGTACAAGGCATACGGTCCCGTCCAGGCCGTGAGTGGCATCTCCTTTGACGTGGCTTCGGGAGAAATTTACGGTGTCCTGGGGCCCAACGGCGCGGGCAAAACAACAACGTTGGAAATCATTGAGGGATTACGCGTGGCCGACCGCGGTGTGGTCCGCTTGCTGGGCTTGGATCCCATTGGGGACTATGATACACTGGTGCATCGGATAGGGGTGCAGTTGCAAGAAGCCAACCTTCCCCCCCGTCTCAAAGTACGCGAACTGTTCAATCTGTTCGCAGCCTGTTACGAGCACACCGCGTCGATTGACAGCATACTGGAAAAATTAGACTTGACAGCACAGGCACATACATTCTTCGGAAAGCTCTCTGGAGGACAGAAACAGCGGGTCTTCGCGGGATTGGCCCTGATAAACGACCCGGAAGTGATTTTCCTGGATGAAATAACTACCGGACTGGATGCCCACATCCGCAGGCAAATATGGGGCTACCTTCGTGAACTTCGGCGGCAGGGCAAAACCATCGTCCTGACAACCCACTACCTAGAAGAAGCACAGGCCTTATGTGACCGAGTCATCATGCTCGATAAAGGGCGCATTGTAGCAATCGGCTCGCCTTCAGAATTGATACAGCAACTCGGATTGGGATTTCGTCTGGAAGTGGAATTCCCCGACGGCATCGTTCTCACCGACGAGTTATTGGAGAAGCTTCCCGGCGTCACACGCTGGACCAACCAGGACGGCACACTGACCCTGTACTTACGTTCGCCGGAGGACACCGACCGAGTGTTGGCCGCATTTCGTACCCATAATCTGCACTATCGAAGTCTTCGGGCCCAACCGGCTACGTTGGAAGACGCTTTCCTGGCGTTGACATCCAACCACCGCACCCTTGTCGAAAAGAACAATAAACAGCAGGCGAGGTAAATTCCTATGGGAGAACCGACAATCTCAACGCATGAAGCGAAAGAGGCATTAAATCTCATTGAAGCAACCACCAAACAGATGCGATATGAACTGGCCGTTGGCGGTATGCCTTTCTACCTCTTCATTTGGGGCGTTATCTGGATGGTGGGATTTGGGGCGGCCCATTTTCTAGGCCCTGATTCATCGTTGACGGGCACCGTGTGGATGGTGCTCGACGGTGCGGGCGTTGTGGCCTCCTTTCTCGTCGGTGCTCACTTGGGTACACGTTTGCGCTGGCGCTCCTACAACACCATGGGACTCTTTTGGCTCTCATGGCTGGGATACGGAGCCCTCATCATCTATTTCGCCGCGCCCCAAAGTGGAAGTCATCTGAGCCTGCTGATTTCCCTTTTTGCCATGTTCGGGTATGTGATCACAGGATTATTCTATCGCAGTACTGTGCTGGTCGCTTTAGGTATAGGCATTACGGTCTTCCTTCTGATCGGCTACGTTTTCCTTCCCACTTATTTCAATTTGTGGATGGCTATACTGGGAGGGGGAGGCTTGATAGGTGCGGGCGCGTACATCCGATGGGTGTGGAGATAAAACATGGCCCGATTTGATCCCATAATTCACCAACCGGTGCGCTTGCGCATTACAGCAGCCCTTAATGCCTTACCCGAAGATGCCCAGATTGACTTTAAAGCCCTACGCGATCTGTTGGGGGTCACCGATGGGAATTTGGCCACCCACCTGCGCAAACTGGAAGATGCCGGGTATGTCGCCATTGAGAAAACGTTTATAGGCCGACGGCCACGCACCTATGTCGCGTTCACGCCCGCAGGTCGCCGAGCGTTTGCTGAACATGTCCAGGCTCTGGAGGAAATTCTCCGCGGGGCCATAGACGGGGACGACGCGTCTACGGCTTTGTCCTCGGAGATACCTCCCGATCCCATTGCATGACCGGATTCCTTCATACGCGCACCTATCCGGCCATTGCCTTCGTCTACCAACAGCCTGCTAGGAGGATACACAACGGCTCGATGGCCGACACGGAGGTAACGTACCGGGCCGAGGACCTGCCCGACCTCCTGGCCCGACGAGGATTTGCTGAGGGAGGCGAATGCAGTGTTGGGCCAGATGGAGTAGACTTGTCCACGTGCCCGTCTTGCGGACGGAGAATGTAAATTCATGGGGTTTCCCCGTCAGCGCGGGATGTGCTAATATCCGCCCGAAGGGAACCGACCTATGGCCAAGGCGGGTAAGATATCCAAGACCGAAGTTCCGTTGTTCGACCGGGCCCTCGCAGACCGCATGGAGAAGGAGGCGCCCCTCGCGGCCCGGATGCGCCCACGCACCCTGGACGAATTCGTGGGCCAGGACCACATCATCGGCCCGGGCCGGTTGCTGCGTCGCGCGATCCAGGCGGACCAACTCTCCTCCCTCATCTTCTACGGTCCCCCGGGCACGGGTAAGACCACCTTGGCCCGCATCATCGCCAACACCACCAAAGCCCATTTCATCGCCATCAACGCGGTTCTGGCCGGCGTCAAGGACATCCGCGCGGCCATCCAGGAAGCCCAGGAACGCCGCCGCATGTACGGCCAACGCACCATCCTCTTTGTGGACGAAGTCCACCGCTTCAACAAGGCCCAGCAGGACGCGCTCCTCCCCTGGGTAGAAAACGGCACGGTCATCCTCATTGGCGCGACCACGGAGAATCCCTATTTTGAAGTGAACAAGGCCCTGGTCTCCCGCTCCCGCATTTTCCAACTCAAGCCTCTCACCGAAGAGGATTTGCGCAAAATCGCGGAGCGTGCGCTCACCGACCCGGAACGGGGATACGGCAAACTTAATGTCCAGATTGACCCGGATGCGCTCGATCACCTGATCAACGTGGCCAACGGCGACGCGCGCGCGCTTCTCAACGCGCTGGAACTGGCCGTGGAGACCACGCCGCCGGACGAAAACGGCGTTATCCACATTGACATGGCCGTGGCCGAGGAAAGCATCCAGCGCCGCGCGGTCCTTTACGACAAAGAGGGGGACGTCCACTTCGACACCATCAGCGCGTTCATCAAGTCCCTGCGCGGCTCGGACCCGGACGCGGCCCTCTACTGGCTGGCCAAGATGGTCTACGCGGGCGAAGATCCCCACTTCATCTTCCGGCGGATGCTTATCCTAGCCAGTGAGGACGTGGGCCTGGCCGATCCCAACGCCATCACCGTGGTCACCGCGTGCGCAGCCGCGTTCGACCGGGTGGGGATGCCCGAAGGCCAGTTCCACCTGGCCCAGGCCGCGCTCTACCTGGCCACCGCGCCCAAATCCAACAGCATCATGGCCTACTTCGACGCGCTGAAGACCGTGGAAGAAGAACGGGAAGGGGAGGTGCCCACCCACCTGAAGGATTCAAGCCGAGACAAAGAGGGGTTCGGCCACGGCAAGGGGTACGTGTACCCCCACGCGTACCGGGACCACTGGGTCGCGCAGCAGTACCTGCCCGACCACCTAAAGGGCAAAGTCTTCTACCGCCCCTCAGACCAGGGCTATGAGGCATATATCCGGGACCTGGTAGAGCAGCGGCGGGAGGCACAACTCGCGGCCATGCTGGAAGGAAGCGCGGCCGGACCGCCGGAGGTGCTCACCTACGCTCCGGGCGATCGGGCCGTGGACCGGTGGCTGCAGCGCACGTTGAGCCGAGTCGGCGAGCACGTCGCCCGGGAGCGGGCGCGCGTGTTTGAGATGGCTCGAGTGCAGCGCCATCACCTGGTGCTGGACCTGCGCGCGGGGTCGGGTTTGCTCACGTGGGAGGCGGTGCGCCGCGCCGCGGAAGGCGGCGTGTGGGCTTTGGTGGACGATCCGCGGGACGCGCAGGCCCTCGCAACTTTCTACCCTGATCTGGACCCTCTCCGCCGTCCCCGGGTTCTCCTCGCGCGCGGGGAACGCGACGGACTGCCCTTGCGTTCCGAACTGTTCGACGTAGTGCTGGCGCGTAACGCGTTGACCCGTCTGCCCGAGCAGAAGGACCTGCTCGCGGAAGTACGTCGGGTATTGCGAGCCCGCGGCCGACTGGCCCTGGTACAACGGGTGCCCCGGCGGGGCCAGCGGCTGAGCGCGTTCCTGCTCCGGTCCGCGTTTGACGAGGACACATGGGCCGCGCTGCGCGCAGCCGAGGAATCCCTGTTCACCGACCCATCCGATCCCATGACAGCCTGGGACGTGGAAGACCTGCAGGCCGCGCTGGAGGCCATGGGGTTCTCCGTGGACGCACTGGAAGTGATGGTGCTGGACACGGAGGTACGCATCACCCGCGCCCACCTGCGCCGCTGGCTGGACGAAGAGAACCCGCGCAGTTACATCGCCCGGATGGCGTCTCATTTACCTGCTGCCGCGGTGGAGGCCCTGCGGCAAGCCCTTTCCGCTTTGGAAGGGAAACAGGTGACCTGGCGCAGCGTATCCGTCGTTGTCGGTGCCGGGACCTGAAATCACAGCGTATTCCTTGCTGGACTTTGAACAGGGAAAAGCC
This sequence comes from uncultured Anaerolineae bacterium, assembly GCA_964413905.1. Taxonomy (GTDB): domain Bacteria; phylum Chloroflexota; class Anaerolineae; order JAADDB01; family JAADDB01; genus CAYPUG01. Next base: position 6,046 of record CAYPUG010000054.1, read on the forward strand.
TCGCCTGGATTCGGAAACAGATTGCTCTTTCCCGAGGCGTGGGTACAATAGAGAGCACACGACGAACGAGCCTCATGTCCGGTTCGTCAGTCTGATGGACGGACAAAACTCCGTGTGTGCAGGTTGGCAGAAAAAGAGAATGTCCACTTCGTCGGTATTCATCCAGGAGGTAAACCAATGTCATCAAACACCGTGTGGGAGATATCCGTTCAATCCCCCTTGCAGGCTGTCGTAGAAGATGCGTCTGCTCCCGACCTCCTCACCTTTCCCTTGCGGCAGTTCGTTCCTTGGCAGGTGCGCAACGAGATGAAGGTGTCCCAGGTGATGGCTGCGCCCCAACTGGCTGCCCCCTGGGTTGCGATGTTGATCGCGCTGGGCGCACAGGTGAGCGATGGAGAACGCACTTTACCCCTGGCCGAGGTCATGTACCGTCGCCATCCTTGGCAGACGCTGCTCGTCCCCAACGACGGGTGGACGGCTGCGAGCGACTACGTGGCCCGGGCTCCCACAGATGAGCCTATCGTGTACGCGGCCGCGGCCGTCCGGGTAGACAATGGCGTCTTGCGGGGCATCCGCGTGGCCCTGAACGGCGTTTCCCGCCTGGCCGTCTATATTCCCCAATCCCCGGCCCGCTGGGTCGGCCAACCCTTCGCCGAGGAGACCGTCCAGGCCATTGCCCGGGCCGTCGCGGAAGAAGTCCGACCGCGGGGAGATTTTCGCGGCAGCGAGGAATACCGCCGCGCGATGGCCCACGTCCTCACACGACGAGCGATAGAACATGCAGGCATAAGGCCGTAAAGCGTTCGGCGCTCACGTCCGACGCATCACAAGGTTTATTTTCTCTATTCCGGAGGCACCAATGAGCACGCACAAGGACAAAAAACGCATTATCACGCTCCATATAAATAATGACGTTCGTACATTAGAAGTGAACGAGCGCACGAGCCTGTTGGACGCCCTGCGTCAGGCCTCCTATTTCAGTGTCAAGCGAGGGTGCGATACAGGCGAGTGTGGCCTGTGCACGGTCTTGCTGGACGGCAAACCGGTGCGCAGTTGTCGGATGAAGGCCGTGGACGCGGAGGGGCACCACATCCTCACCGCGGAAGGTCTGGCCCCGCGCGGCCAACTTCACCCTCTACAGAAAGCCTTCATCGACGTGGGGGCCATTCAATGTGGCTTCTGCACGCCCGCCCAGCTGCTCACGGCCAAGGCCCTTTTGGACCGCACGCCGATGCCCACCGAAAAGGAAATTCGCGAGGCCCTCAACGGCGTCCTTTGCCGCTGCACCGGCTACGTCAAAATCGTCCAAGCAGTGCAGCGGGCCGCGGCCATGATGCAAGGCCAAGACGTTCCTCCCTTTACGCCGGTGGAAGAGGTCCTCACACCGGACACGGATCCGGCCGAGATCTTGGGCAAGTATTACCGGATAGCTGAAGACGGTCAGCCCCTGCCGCCGCTGGTCCTCACACCGCCCGACATGCCCCCCACCCGGGTCGTGGGCAAACCCGAAACCAAGGTGGACGCGGTCAAACTGGCCAAGGGCCGGCCCGTGTTCGCGGGGGACGTCAAGACGGAAGGGATGCTCTATGGCGCGCTCCTCACCAGCCCCTACCCCCACGCGCGCATCAAGCACATCGACGTGAGCAAAGCCAAGGCCCTCCCCGGCGTTCACGCGGTGCTGACGTACAAGGATATCCCGCGGGTGAAGTACGCGTCCGGCGGTCAGAGTTACCCCAACCCCTTGCCCTACGACCAAGTGGTCCTGGACAACAAGGTGCGCCATGTGGGGGACCGGGTGGCCATCGTGGCCGCGGAAACGCCCGAACTCGCGCGCAAGGCTCTCAACCTGATCGAGGTCGAATATGAGATTCTGCCACACGTCACAGACCCGCTGGAAGCCATGCAGGATGGGGCGCCTGTGATTCACGATGAAGAGGACAGCGTGGGCATTCACGACGCGCAGCATAACATTGTCCACCACATCGAGGCGGAAGTGGGGGACGCGGAGGCCATGTGGGCGAAAGCGGATTACGTGTTCGAACGGGAGTACCGCACTCCTCAGCAGCAGCACGTCAACCTGGAGCCCCACGTCTGCCTCACTTACTGGGACGAGGATGACCGGTTGGTGGTCTACTCCAGCACGCAGGTGCCTTTTCACATCCGGCGGATGCTTGCGCCTCTCATCGGATTGCCCGAAAAGCGTATTCGGGTGATCAAGCCCCGGCTCGGTGGTGGGTTCGGCAACAAACAGGAGATGGTCGTAGAAGACCTGGCTGCGTGGCTCACCATCGTCACCGGCCGCCCGGTGCTCTTCGAGTTCACCCGCTACCAGGAATTCGTGAGCACCCGCAGCCGCCACCCGCAGATCATGCGCTACAAAGTGGGCGTTACCAAGGACATGGAGGTGGTGGCCACAGAACTCTACCTGGTGGGGGACACGGGCGCGTACGGCACCCACGGGCTCACCGTGCAGATGGTGGGCGGGTTCAAAGGGCTCACTTTGTACAACGCGCCCTACTCCAAGTTTGTGTGCGATGTGGTCTACACCAACAAACCCACCCCCGGCGCGTTTCGGGGTTACGGCGCGACCCAGTGTTTCTTTGGCATCGAGAGTCTGATGTCGGAGATCGCGGCGGAGTTGGGCTGGGATGTGGTGGAATTCAAGCGCAAGAACTGGCTGAAGCCCGGTGAGCCCATGCGCCTGGCCAAGCAACTGGGTGAGGGCCGAGAAGGTTTCGAGCAGGTGGCGCGCACCAGCGGCCTGGAAGATTGTGTGCGTGTAGGGCTGGAGGCGATGAAGTGGTACGAGAAACGGGATAACCCGGAGTGGCATCAGGTGCCCGGCAAGCCTCACCTGCGGCGGGGCATCGGCATGGCGATCA
>CAYPUG010000054.1:8937-16750 GCA_964413905.1 uncultured Anaerolineae bacterium
GCAGCGGTGTGGCCGGCCTGGACATGGGCGCCGCGAGCATCAAGATGAACGATGACGGTTCCTTCAACCTGCATATCGGGGCCACGGACATCGGCACCGGAGCGGACACTGTTCTGGCCCAGATTGCTGCCGAAGTTCTGCACGTGCCCGTGGAAGACATCATCGTCTACGCGTCGGACACGGACATGACGCCCTTTGACACGGGCGCGTACGCGAGCAGCACCACCTACATCAGCGGTGGCGCGGTGCGCAAGGCCGCGCAGAAGGTGCTGGAACAAATCAAGGAACATGCCGCGCTCATGCTGGGCCTGGACAGCGCGGAGGGCTTGGAAGTACGGGAACGGGAGGTTGTGTCACCGGATGGCCGGGTCCTCACCTACCGGGACATCGCGCTGAACAGTCTCCACATGCAGAATCAGCACCAGATCATGGCCCACGCGTCCCACATGAGTTATGAGAGCCCGCCCCCCTTTGGCGCCCAGTTCGTGGAACTCACGGTGGACACGGAAACGGGGCAGATCACAGTGGACCGGTTGCTCATGGTGGTGGATTCGGGCCGTATCATCAACCCCATCACCGCGTCGGGCCAGGTGGAAGGGGGGCTACACCAGGCATTGGGGCTGGCCCACACGGAGGAGATGGTGTACGACGAGCGAGGGCATCTGGAGAATCCGACCATCGGCCCTTATTACATCTACCGGGCCGCGGACATGCCCAAGGTGGAGGTCATCTTCGTGCAGACGGATGAGCCCACCGGGCCCTTCGGTGCGAAATCCATCGCGGAGATTCCCATGGATGGGGTCTCCCCCGCGATGGTGGATGCCCTGCACAACGCGACGGGCGTGTGGGTGCGGGAGATCCCGTTGACGCCCGAGCGGGTGTGGCGGGCTTTACAAAAGCGATGAGATTCGGAAGGAAATGATCATGCCTACCATCATTCGTTATGCTGGCTTCGGGCTGGTCCTTCTCTTCCTGGCGGCCTGCGTGCCCGTGACTCCCACATCTCCACCCACCGGCCCGCGGTTGACCTATGAAGTGGGAGGATGCCGGGAAGTTGTGCCTCCTGAGCAGTACCGGGAATGGGAAGGTGTGGACATCCAGGTAGAGGACGGACAGGTTCATATTGTCGACCATCTTCCATATGTCTGTTGCGCGGATATTGAAGTGGTTATGCGTGTGGAAGGTCAAACCATCAAACTGGTGGAACGCAACGTGGGGGACGTATGCCGCTGTATGTGTCCCTACCGAGTGGAAATGCATGTTACCGACCTCGCGGCGGGGACGTATATAGTTCAAGTGTGGGGGGTGGAAGACGAACGCACCGGCCCGACCGAACTTCGCGGGGAGAAGACAATTATCATCAACAGATGACAAGATAGTTGCCATCTTAGTAAGCCATCTGTTATACTATTAAGAAATCTTTTCTCTCTTAAGCGGGTGTTGCCCAGAAGGAGGATATCCTATGACGGAGACAATGATCGCGGAATCAACTCATGAACCGGAACCCGTTCTGCGCTTCCTGGTTAACCTCCTTATCCGACCCGCCCGTGCCTTTCAGGCTTTGGCCGAACGAGGCACCAAAGGCTGGCTGCTTGTCGGCTTCCTTGTCCTCGTCCTCTCTGTCCTTCCCATCATCGCGGCTGCCCCCGTTACACGCCAAAAAATCATTGAAAATCTGCAGAGCATGCACGTGGAAGGTCAACCTGAACAAGGCCCTCGCTCTGCAGATCAATCTCCCCCTCCGTCGGCGCCTCCACCCGACGTGACCCAATTCGTGGCCAATCCCTTGTTCACCGTCGTTATCCCTTCCGTAACCGCGACGTTGGGACTCCTTGTCCGTTGGGCGTTTTGGGCCGGTATATTGCATCTTCTGGCCCTCTTCTTGGGAGGGCGTAGTACGTTCGCTAAAATGTTCCAAGGCATAGTGGCCGCTTCCTTTCCCGCCGGGTTGCGCGCACTCTTTCAAGCCATTTACATCTCAACCACCCATTCCCTTATCGAAAATCCCGGCCTTTCCGGGCTTGTGCCCATAAAGATGGATAATCCTTTTGAAATGATGGTAGCTCCCCCACCTCTCAGCCGTCTCATTCTCCGGACCATCCTTGGACGCATTGACATTTTCACCGTGTGGTTCCTCTTCCTGGCCACTTTGGCCGTGTGGGCTACTGCTCGGATAAACAAGCGCAAGGCATTTCTCATTGTGCTGGGGGTGTGGATTCTGGCCACATTGTTGGTTTTGATCCCAACTCTCATCTCCTTCCTCTTTATGGGGAGGATGGCGAGCATGGGAGGATGATGAACACAGAGCCCATCGTCCGAGTGGAAAACCTACACCGACACTTCCGCATGGGCACAGAGATCGTGCGCGCGCTGGATGGTGTCACCTTTTCCGTGCATCGTGGCGAATTCTTCGGCGTTATGGGCGCGTCCGGGTCCGGCAAGTCCACCCTCCTTTATCTCATTGGGGGACTGGACCGCCCCACAGCGGGCCAGGTGGTGGTGAACGGGCAGGACATCACCGCGTTGGAAGAGAATGAACTGGCCGCGTATCGCCGTCATACTGTGGGCTTCGTTTATCAAATGTTCCACTTGGTGCCTACCATGACGGCCCTCCAAAACGTGGAATTCCCGATGATTATCGCGCGGGTCCCCCCAAAACAACGTCGGGAACGCGCTCGGCATCTGCTGGAAGTGATGGGCTTGGGCGAGCGTCTGCGGCATAAACCCATCGAACTCTCCGGTGGCCAGCGCCAGCGTGTGGCCATCGCCCGCGCCCTGGCCAATGAACCGGCCCTCATCCTCGCGGATGAGCCCACCGGCAACCTGGACTCCCGAGCCGGCCGGGAGGTCGTGGCCCTCCTTAAGAGTCTTACCCGGGAGGGCCGCACCGTCATCATCGTTTCTCACGACCCGGAGGTCATTGCCCAAACCGACCGGTACATTCGTCTTCAAGATGGACACATTGTAGAGGAAGGACGACCATGAGAAGACCCCGAACTTCCGTGAACTCCCCACAGTTTCTGTTGATTATTGGATGGATCCTGTTTTGGATAATTGCGGGGACCGCGATGCCCGTGTGGGCCGCCCCTCACACGCCCGTGCCCACCGCGCGGGCGGAGACGCCCACAGCCACTGCTACGCCGACGCCCATACCGTCACCTACCGCGACCTTTACCCCTACGGTCATGCCCACGCCGGTCCCATCAAACACCCCTCGCCCTACGGATACACCGACCGCCACACCAACCCTCACTGCTACTACCACGCTCATTCCATCTCCTACCTATACGCCTACGTTTACCCCGGTTCCTGCGACCTTTACCCCGACATCCATTCCTGCCACACCCACGCCGACGTTCACACCGACTCCTTCCCTTCAACCGTCCCCTACTGCGACGTTGGCCCTCTGGCTCAGCAGTGTGGAACCGAAGACGCTGGTCACAGGGCAGGAGAACCGCATTAGCATTTACGGCGCAGGTTTTGTGGAAGGCACTTTAGCCCGCCTTGTGGGCCTTGGCGTGCTTTCTACGACCTTTATTCACTCCACCATTCTCCAGGCCGTGGTTCCCGCGGACGCGCGACCGGGTACGTACGCGCTGGAAGTCATTCGCCCCGATGGAACCAAAGTGACGCTCCTCAACGCCATCACCCTCACGGCGCCTACGCCCGTGCCCACCCCTACTCCCACTCCGGGCCCGCCGCCCCCCGGTCGGCCCATTCTTATGATCAGCAACTACGCGCTTCAACCGTTGACCGCGTTGCCCGGCCACGTGTTGGTCGTCACCGTGGAAGTGTTTAACGGTGGCAGCCGTCCTACAGAAAACGCGCTCATCTCCTTCCCCGGTGGCGTGTTAGTGCCCGTTGGCGAGACCGGCCATTACGTCAAGCACATTCCCATTAACGGCCGCGTCAAAGTTCAACAGAAATTCTTCGTGCCCAAACATCTGAGCGCGGGTACATACCAGGTGACGGTGAACATGGAAGGCAATGACTTCGAGGGGAAACATTACGCGTACCAAGGGACGGTGACCGTGGCCGTGGCTCAACCTCCAGAACCCGGCAAGCCCCATGTTATCATCAATCGAGGATATACCGTACCCGACGCAATGGTCCCGGGCGCGCCCTTTACCCTCTACCTGGTCCTGGAGAACGCAGGAGAAGTCCGGGCCCGGGACGTATCCGTCGCGGTGACGGGCGAGCACGTCATTGTGCCCGGTCGGGAGGGAAACCGCCGAGTCGTCGGGGATCTGGACGCGGGCGCGACGGTGACCACCACCCTGCCCCTGAACCTGCGTCAGGATGTGGAACCCGGCCAATACAGTCTGGACGTGACCATCACCTACCATGACCGTCGGGGGCAACCTCTGACCACAGGGGAACAGGTGGGTGTAGTGGTGAAGGGCCGGAAGAGCGCTCCCCCGCGCGTGCTGGTCACTTCCACCCGGTTTGAGCCGGCCATCCCCGCACCGGGTGATGTGGTGACGTTCACCCTGGATCTGATGAACGTGGGCGCGCAGGACGCACAGCGGGTTCTGGTCACCCTCGGTGGAGAGAGTGGTAAGGCTCTGGAGGCCTTCGCGCTCTTGGATACGGGGAATGTGCGGTACATCGCGTCCATTCCTGCCGGGGGGACGGCTCAGGTGGTTCAGCAGATCTTTGTCTCCGGCACCGCCCAGCCCGGCGTGTATAACATTCCCGTCGCTCTTTCTTATGAGGACGAGAAGGGGAGGGGTCTTCAGGATGTGCAGGTTGTGAGCCTGCGTGTGCGCCGGCGTCCTATGCTCCAGGCACGGTTTTATGAACCCGTGCCCATGGCGTTGGTGGGCCAACCCATCCGTTTGCCCATTGAGGTGACGAACCTGGCTCCCGCAGGGTTAAACGTGAGCACCCTAGAGGTGCGCAGCGACACGATGGAGATCCAGGATGGCAGCGTGTTTGTGGGCTATTTGGATGGGATGTCCACGACCTCCATTGACGCGACGGGCATCGCGAGGACGCCCGGCACTCATACGCTCCAAGTGCTGGTTCATTACGTGGATGATTTCGGCCACCTGAGCACGTGGCAGGGGGAGCTCCAGGTGGAGATTCAGGCCGCGCCACCTACACCTACGCCGGGGCCCGAGGGCACTCCTGCGCAGCCGCGGGCCGAGGAGGAAGGCGGAGGACTGTTGCACCGGGTATGGAGATTCATCAAGGGGTTGTTGGGCCTGGGTAGTTAATGGCTTAATTCGGGGGCATGATGCGCTTACGGGATATCCTGTATCTGGCCGGACTGAATCTCAACCGAATGAAGTTGCGGGTGGTGATGACCGCGGCCGGTGTGCTCATCGGTACCGCGGCGGTGGTCCTCTTGGTGTCACTGGGAGTGGGACTCCAGCGTTCCACCCAGGAGAGTTTGGGCACCATTACCGATCTGACGCTGATGACCGTCATGCCTGGTGAGAATTTGGCCTTATTTGGGCCTACCGCGCCGCGTCCCACCCGATCTGCCCGGTTAACCCCTAAAGCCTTGGAAGAGATCCGGAAAATCCCCGGCGTATCTGCGGTCGCGCCTATCGTCACTTTAGAGGCCAGCACATCGTTTCGGATCGGTCGGTGGGTGGGATGGGGTACAATTACGGGGATCGATCCCCGGGATTTACGCGCGCTCAAACCGAAATTAAAGGAAGGTCGCCTTTTCCTTAGCAAAACACAAGTTATGCTGGGAGGCAACATCATCCAAACTCTCCATGATCCCCGCCGGCCGCGCGTGCGGGTCAAAGACGTGGAGTTGGCCGACCAGCCCATTGCGTTGACCATCAACATAAGTGGTATGTCCCCGCCTGTGCCCGGAGGGCCCGCACCCGTCATGGAAGGTCGAAGGAAACCGGACGTGATGGTTAAATCCAAGAAAATTCGGGGACAGGTGGCGGGGGTGCTGGAACCCACGGGCAACATGTTTGATATGGCCATTCTCATGCCCCTTAAGGATGTTATCCGTCTGAACCGGGAGATGGTGGGACGGCGGGTAGATTACAACCGGGCGGGGTATCCTCAGGTGTTGGTGAAGGTGGAAAACGTGCGAGTCGCCGCGAAGGTGGAGCAGGAATTGCTTCGCCAGGGGTATATGGTATTGTCCCCACGAGCTATGCTCCAAGGGATGAACATGTTCTTTATGATGCTCCAGGGGATTTTAGGGGGAATCGGCGCGGTCGCCCTGGTGGTGGCCGCGTTCGGCATCGCGAATACCATGGTGATGTCCATCTACGAACGCACCCGGGAGATCGGGTTGATGAAGGCAATGGGCGCGACGAACCGGGACATCCTCACCTTGTTCCTTACCGAATCAGGGGTTATCGGCTTTTTGGGCGGGGTGGGAGGCGTGATTCTGGGGTGGGTTGCCGGATGGGTGGGGAACGCACTGGTGCGCGCGTACGTGTTGCGTAACATGGCTATGAACTCCGGCACCGTGGACACAGACCAGGTCCTGACGTTCATCCACACGCCCTTATGGCTCGTGATATTCGCTCTCTTCTTTGCCGTCCTTGTGGGCGTCTTCTCAGGCATTTACCCGGCCATGCGGGCGGCCAATCTGGACCCGGTCCAGGCGTTACGTTACGAGTAACGAATGGTGCCGAGGGGGAGCGGTCTCCCCATTGCGGCTCTTTTTCTCCGCCTTGAACCTCTTTTTGTCTCCGACCTTGCTCCTTCCCTTGCTCCTTCGAGATCCGATGATCCTTCTCCGGTCCTACAAGAATCCGACCACAGCCCCATGACACACGCGGTAACATTTGCTATAGTGAACGTACAGGAAGGGCGGAAATGATACTTTGGAGTGCGGCGACCTGGCGCCGCTTTAATTCGGTTTTAGAGTGCGGCGATCCGGCGCTGCTTTGATAGCACAATCAAGGGAGGGGATACCATGAGTGTGGTTTTAGAGACCCAAGGCTTGACGAAAACGTTCGGGGATCTGGTGGCTGTGGATCATGTGGACTTACGCGTGGAAGAGGGTGAACTGTTTGGCTTCTTGGGACCCAACGGCGCGGGGAAAACCACAACCATCAGCATGATGACGGGCTTGCTCCATCCCACCGAGGGCCACGTGTTCATCTTGGGGGAGGAGATCTCCCCACGCCGGACGGCAGGGTTACGACATGTGGGCGCCCTATTGCCACCCCCAGGCTTCTTCCCTTATCTCTCCGGTCGCGAGAATTTGCGCCTCCTCTCGCGTTTGTATCCCCAGGTGGATGAAGCCCGTGTGGACGAGGTGTTAGCTCTGGTTGGGCTTACGGAAGCCGCCGACCGTAAAACCAAGGAATATTCGACCGGCATGAAACAACGTCTGGGACTGGCCGCGGCTCTATTACACCGACCTCGATTACTCATCCTGGATGAGCCGACCAGTGGGCTGGACCCCATCGGTATGAAGGAGATTCGAGAACTCTTGCGGCGGTTGGCCGACGAGGGGACAACCATTTTTCTCAGCAGTCACCTGTTGCACGAGGTGGAGCAGATTTGTGATCGGGTCGCGATATTGAATAAGGGCCGCGTTTTAGCCGAAGGTCAGGTGCAAGAGTTGCTGCGCGGCAAAAAGGATCTGGAAGACGTGTTTATGGAGATTGTCGGAGTGGCGGGTTAGCGGCCGTGTGTCGAAGTCTATAAGGCGCGATGTCTTGGTCCATCAGGTCAATTCGTGAGCAGTATAAAACATAGGAGGGCACCGCGATGAAGGGAGAAATCATTCGTCTGATCCGTATTGAACAGCGAAAATTGTTCGGCCGAGCATTGCTGTGGGTCGAGTTAGGAATCCTGGCCTTTTTGATGTTGGCGTTGT
>CAYPUG010000055.1:0-16339 GCA_964413905.1 uncultured Anaerolineae bacterium
AGGGACGCGTGGTTCGGTGTCGGGCTATTCGTTCCCGCATCTCTTCATCTAAGGCTTGGGCCGTGGCCACGAAAAGCACATGATCCCCCCCTTCCGCGCGCGCGGTACGTTCGGCCCACGCGCTCTTCCCGCTTCGGGCCCCACCTAAGATCAGCGTTAGGGTACCCATCAGATCACTCTCGGGCCTGGTAGTTGGGCGCTTCTTTGGTGATGATCACGTCGTGGGGATGGGATTCGATGAGCCCTGCGTTGGTAATTCGGGTGAAGCGGGCTTTCTCCCACAGTTCTTTGAGGTTCGCGGCGCCCACATACCCCATGCCGGAACGCAAGCCGCCCATGAGCTGGAACATGTAATCCGCGAGTTTCCCCTTGTAGGGAACCATGCCTTCGATGCCTTCGGGGACGAGTTTGTCTCCCCCACTCTGTCCACTCGCGTAGCGATCTCGGGCCCGACCCTTCATCGCGCCCAAGGAGCCCATGCCCCGGTAGGATTTGAAGTGTCGGCCCTCGTAGATGATGAGTTCGCCAGGCGCTTCTTCCAGCCCGGCCAAGAGGGACCCCAACATGACCGCGTGCGCGCCCGCGGCCAAGGCCTTGGTGATGTCACCGGAATATTTGATGCCGCCGTCCGCGACAATGGGGATTCCCAATTCGCGTCCGGCTTTAGCCGTCTCCCAGATGGCCGAGATTTGGGGGACCCCTACACCCGCGACGACCCGGGTCGTGCAGATGGAGCCGGCGCCAACGCCCACTTTGATCACATCCGCGCCCGCCTGGGCCAGGGCCACGACCGCTTGGGCGGTGACCACGTTGCCCGCGAGCACGGGGATCTCGGGCCAGTGGTGCTTCAAAGCGCGAATGGTCTCCAACACGCGCGCGGAATGGCCGTGCGCGGTGTCGATAACCAGCGCGTCCACGCCCGCGTCCACCAGGGCCTGAGCGCGTTTCAGCGCGTCTTCTCCTACCCCGACGGCCGCGGCGACCAGCAGGCGTCCTTTGTCATCCTTGGCTGCGTGGGGATAAGTTTCCTGTTTGAGGATGTCCTTGTAAGTGATGAGTCCCCGCAGACGCCCCTGTTTGTCCACCAGGGGGAGTTTCTCGATGCGGTATTTGTGGAGGATTTCCCGGGCTTCCTCCAGGGTAGTGCCCTCGGGCGCGGTGATGAGCCCTTCGGAGGTCATAAATTCGCGGACGGGACGGGAGAAGTCCCGTGCAAAGCGGATGTCGCGATTGGTGAGGATGCCCACGAGGGTGCCATCCTCTGTGGTGATGGGTACCCCGGAGATGTGATACCGGGACATGATGGCTTCCGCGTCGGCCAGGGTGGCATCCGGCCCCAGGGTGACGGGGTTGACGATCATGCCGGCTTCGGAGCGTTTCACCTTGTCCACTTCTGCGGCTTGGTCCGCGATGTCCATGTTACGGTGGATGACACCCAAGCCGCCCTGACGGGCCAACGCGATGGCCATCTCTGACTCGGTGACCGTGTCCATGGCCGCGGAGAGGACGGGAATGTTCAGGCGGAGCCTGGGATGAAGGACGGTGCTCAGGTCCACGTCTGCGGGGAGAATGTCCGAGTAACCGGGAACCAGGAGCACGTCGTCAAAGGTGAGGGAGAGCGGGCCGAATGTTCGGTGCAAATCGTCCAGGTGCTGTCCAACGGTAGGTAATGAGTTCATACGCACACTCCTCTCTTTTTAAACCAACGTAGTCCTCGGTCAAGCATCATCTGACGGTAAAGGCGACGCTTCCAGGGAGCCCATATTTCCGAATTCCCTCATCTGCCCCCCGGGTAGGCGAAGACACGGCCTTCGCCTGCAGTCCGTTAGGGTGTTTTGTTTTACCCTAAAGAGGGAATCTCAAGCAACTTTGATGCGGGATTCGGCCAACATGAAGACATATTTGGGTGGGTGAATTTGGCACATTGGGCAGATGTGCGTATAATACCATAAATGTAACGGGGCGTAGCGCAGTTCGGTTAGCGCGCATGGTTCGGGTCCATGAGGTCCCCGGTTCAAATCCGGGCGCCCCGACTGGAGACGTCCACCCATCTATGTGGGTGGACGTTTTGTTTTTTAAGGGGGAATCCCTGGATGGAGGGTGCGTTTTCTTTGTGTGGGGATTTGGTGTTTGCGGACTTCCCGGGGATAATTTGACAACACATGAGTTTTTATAAGGAGCCGTAGGTGCACATGGTTTCGGACCCGGAATGGGATGCCTTTGTCGAACAACACGGCCACTTTCTGCAAACCGGCGTTTGGGGAGCGTTCAAATCCCAATTCGGGTGGGTCGTGGAGCGGGTTGGTATCTTCCGGCAGGGGCGCCTCGTGGCCGGAGCGCAGGTTCTTTTCCGACCTTTGCCGCTGGGGTTTTCTATTGCGTACGTGCCTCGGGGTCCCGTCCTCGCCCACCCCGATCCTGACCTGTTGGTCGAGTTGGTTCGGGACATGGATGGGGTGGCCCGACGCCACCGGGCCATCTTTCTCAAAGTGGAACCCCACTGGGAGGATGCTCCTGAGGCCCGGACGATCCTCCGGGCTGCTGGATTTCAACCCTCACCTCACAGCGTCCAACCCCGCAGCACCCTCCTGGTGGATCTTACCCCTGCTCCCGACGAAATTTTGGCACGCATGAAATCCAAGTGGCGTTATAACATCCGGTTGGCCCGTCGCAAGGGCGTCATCGTCCGTCCGGTTCAGAATGAAGTGGAGGTGGATCATTTTCTGGCGTTGATGAAGGAGACCGCGCGACGGGATGGCTTCCCCATTCACACAGACGAGTACTACCGCCGCGCGTGGCAGATGTTCGGACAAGGCGATACGGGTGTCCTGCTCATGGCGTGGTATAAGGATCTTCCCTTGGCCGGTATCTTCGTTGTGCGCGGTGGGACGATGGCCATCTACATGTACGGCGCGTCCGGCGCCCGCGAGCGCCACCGGATGCCCAATCATCTCCTCCAGTGGGAGGGGATGATGTGGGCGCGGGAGCGCGGGGCTCGGGAATACGACTTGTGGGGCATTCCCGATGAAGTGGGGGCCCGGCCGGAGGAGTGGGCCAAGCGCACGCCTGAGCGCACCGATGGGCTGTGGGGAGTGTTCCGGTTCAAGCAAGGGTTTGGCGGTCGGATAGTGCGCATGGTGGGCGCGTGGGATCGGGTGTATCATCGTGGGCTCTATTACGTGTTTCGGCAGTTCATGCAATGGCGTTCAAGATAACGACTATCACGGCGTACAACTTATCCCCGGGAGAGTGGAGAGATGAAGCGTCTTTTATTGCACATTAAAAAATACCTGTATGTGTACGTTGCGGTGGATTTCATTCTCGCGCTGTGGGTGGGGTTGCATGTAGACATTCAGAAGGTCAACATTCGGGCCATCAGCATGGCGGCCGTTTTTATCATGTTATACCCCATGCTCACCGGCATGGTTGTGGAAAAGGTCAAGCGCGCGGGCCGGAACTACAAACTCATTACCTTGACGTTGTTCTTCGCGTTTTTTGTGGCCTCGGGCACCGCGTACGTGCTCTCACGCACCATCCTGGCCGGTGATCCTGAATTGGCCTTGGGAATTATCCTCGTGGGGGCCATTCCCTGCTCCAACATGCTCATCGGGTGGAGCGGCATCGCAGACGCCAGCGTGGAGGACGCTCTGGTCATCGCGGTGATCGGATTGCTCCTTATCCCTGTGCTTTCCCCGCTGATTGTGCGTTTCAGTGGGGGGCCCTTGCTGCCCATTGACACCAAAGCGTTGATGTTCAACCTGTTGATGTACATCCTGGTGCCTCTAATATTGGGATACATCACGCGACGGGAAATCATCCGTCGCAAGGGAATGTCGTACTTCATGGACATCAAGAAGTACTTTCCGGGCGTTTCGGCCACGGGCATTCTCCTTATCGTGTTCTTCTCCGTGGCCAAAGTGGCCCCCAAAGTGGTGGAACGGCCGGGTGTCTTTCTCCTGGTGGCCGCGGCCTTATTCCTGTACTACATTGTGCAGACGGGGGTGTCCGTGTTGGCCGCACGGGTATTTCGGTTGGATTACGCGCAGGGGATGATTCTCGTATTGGGGGCGACGGCCAGTTCCCAAGCTATCTCTTTGGCTCTGGCTGCGACCATGTTCGGCAGCATGACCGTGTTCGCGCTCTCCTTCAAGCCCATCTTGCAGGTGCTTTACATCATGTTCCTGATTTACGGGTTGGGCTCGCGCGTTCGCGCGTTCCTGGAAGGGACTCCCTGATCGACTTTGACGTTTTTGGAGTGCGGTGACCTGACACCGCTTTGATAACGGCTTTGGAATGCGGTGACTTGTCACCGCTTTAATAATCCGGGATAATAAATCGAGTGATCGTTTAAAGCCCTGCATCACGGGTGCTTGCGCGGGGGTGCGAGCACCCGTTTCGCCTGCTTAAGGATCCGGCGGACCGGATGCCCGCCGTGTTCTTCTGCGAACGTGGTCACCGCGGTGTGGGGGCTGGGCGGTCGGGATAATCCGTACCGTGCGCGCAATTGCTCCCGGTGTTGGGCAATCCACAGGTAGAGATCGGCTTCGGTGCGACCGGGGAACTCCTTGAGAATGCCGGACCGGCGAATTTCCTCCACGATGGGCAGGTACACGTTTTCGATGAAGGAAAGCACGGCTTCTTCATAAGGGATGTATTCGTTCCGCTCCAGACCAAGGTAATAGCGGTGCACGTCAATGTGTTGGAGCAACTCCCGGTATCGTCCGGGCTCGGTGAGTTCAATGTGGACATCCGGGCGTAATCGGTGTAAGTGGGTTCGTTCTAAAAACGCGGCCCGTTCCATCTGCAAGATGAGTTGTTTAGCGTCCATGTCCGGTGTCAATCTGACCCCTTCGGGCAGGAGAATTTCCGTCACGTAGGCCTCAATTTCCTTCAGGCCGTTGGCCCGGGCCACCGAGACTCGGTGATTGCCGTCCTGGACAAAGTAGAGATCGCCCACCTTGTACACCTCGATAGGAGGCCAGCCGGGTCCTTCCATCAGGGAAGCCACACGTACCCAGCGTTCCTTGTCCACGTTTTCCGTGGGCAGGAACGTGCGCGTGAAATCCCGATAGCGGCCCACGCTGCCCACTATCTTGTCCAGCGGGATCGTTTCCGGTACGGGCTTAGTGCGTTTAGGGCGTGTCTGCCCTAAAATGTTCATCACTTCATCGAACGGAAGCAGGGACGTGTGACGTCCCCCCAGGCGGTTCAATATATTTTCAAAAAAAGCCCGCCGGGTAGCTGCATCGAATTGATGTGTTGCGATGATGCGGGCCTCGCGTGTCACTTGAGCCATAGCGTTCCTATCCCTCGCGCTTCGATGTGATTGACCGGTGTGCAATGGGTGAATTTCCAAAAACCCACCCGCACCGGCCGACACACCGTGTTTTACGTACTTTGGTGTGCAGGAAGAACATCGCCTTCTCGTTTTAATCCAACCCACTACCATAACATAAGTACGGCCTCGAGGCCAATAGGACGCGAAGAGTGGGAAAAGCTTTTCAACTTTCGTAGGAATAACCGGAGAAGTTTTGACGTGCGGTGCCCCGACACTGCTTTGATAACGGCTTTGGAATGCGGCGACCCGGCGCCGCTTTAATACCTGAAAAGTCTAATTCCCCCAGAAGTCCTATTGTCTTTTCACGGCGAAATGATTAGAATAGAAAATGAATCGCTCACAACATTATGGTCTTTTGTCAACCGGGGAAACAAAGGTAATGTGGGGAAGGCATCGGATGGGCTCTTCGGGTTCACACGATATTGGAGTTAAGGAGAACATCTACGCATTATGATGCATTCCGTTGAAATTTGGGGATATGTATTTGCGGCCCTGGTGGGGGTGTTGGGCGGCGTGGCCGCCTACCCCTATCGGCATGACTGGCAGGGCAAGACGGCCCTTTTTATGCTCGCGTCCATCGGGGGATATTATGCTTCTGTGGTTGTGGAAGCCGTACTGCCCACATTTTCCCAAAAAGTGTGGTGGTTACGGGTTGAGTACACCTTTGTAGCTTTTATCGGCCCCTCTATCCTCTTTTTTCTCCTCGCATACACACACCGTCTACGTCAATTCTCAACCCCGATCTTAGGGGCCTTGCTCCTCATTCCCTTCATTACCGTCATAGCCGCGTGGACGAATGTGCACCATCACCTCCTTTGGTTGAGTGTGAAACCGCTATCGGACAGTCCGTTTGTGTATCCGGAATACGGCCCTCTTTTCTGGCTTCACACCCTCTATCAACTCTTTACCACTGTGGCGGGTCTTTTTACGTTATTCCTTTCCTTCCCCCAATTGCCTCCGCGTCATAAAATACTTTGGACGTTCGTGTCCAGTGGATTGGTTATCTCCTTGATCGCCGTCATTTTCTATCTCTCCCGAGTGACCGTGTATAACTTCTCCGCGTGGGCGTTTGCTCTGTCCGGCCTAAGCGTCGTTTTGCTCTTTTCCCACTTTCATGCCCTGCGTTTGACCCCGGTTTCCCGGGATATCACCCTGGAGCGACTCCGCACGGGCGTGTTGATGGTAAATGTGGACGGCTACATTTTGGACGCCAACGAAGCAATGGTTCAAATTCTGGGTGCATCACGAGAATCCCTGTTAGGCAAACCCGTGGACGTTCATTTGCGGCGCTGGCCGGACCTCCTTTTCGCCTTGAATCGGCGTGGCCCACAGCAGGTGGAATTGCGGCTCCCGTCCTCCAAAGGTGAAGGAGAGGCCTGGTATCAGGTGCGCGTGGATCCGGTGACCTCGGAGAATGGGGAATATATGGGCGCGGTGCTCATTTGGCAGGATGTCACCCGCATTAAGACCTTAGAATCCCATTTACGCCACGCTCTGCGTCGAGAACGAGAGGAGCGTCTGTACGCGGAAACTTTGCGGGAGATCACGTTGGCCCTTTCCGCACATAGCACCACCGACGCAGTCATGGACGAGATCTTGCAGCAAGTTGAGCGTCTCATCCCTTATGACGCGGCGAACATCGCGTTGTTGGAAGGGGAGGCCGTGCGGGTGGTGCGTTGGCGTGGGTACGAGAAATTCGGCATTGAGAATTATGTGACCGATCTTGTGCAGCCGCTGGAAACGTACGCCATTCCCCGTCGCGTGCTTCGCACCAAATCCCCGGTAGTGGTTCAGGATACCCGAGCCGACCCCGAGTGGAGCACTCACCCCGAAACCGCGTGGATTCGCTCTCACATCTCCATTCCCATTGAGTACGAGGGTCGAATATTAGGTATGGTGCGGCTTGATAGCACCAAACCCTACGGCTTTACCGAGGAAGACGCGCGGCGCTTGCTTCCCTTTGCCAGTATCATGGGCACCGCGTTGATACGGGCTCGTCTTTACGATCAACTGCACGCGGCCGAAGCCCGCCTTCGGGAGATCTTCGAGAGTGTTCCTGTTGGGTTGTATCGGAGCACGCCGGACGGGCGCATTGTGGAAGCGAATCCCGCGTTGGTAGATATTTTGCGCGCCCCCGATTTGGAGACGCTCTTGTCCACGCCCGCGACCCACCTATACGTGCATCCTGAAGATCGAGAGCATTGGCGGGCCTACCTTGACCAACATGACACGTACATGAATTTTGAGGTCCAATTGCGCCGTTTCGACGGGGAGATCATTTGGGTAAGTAATACCGGTCGGGTCGTGCGAGACGCGAACGGACGAACCATCGCGTATGTGGGATACATCGAAGATGTCACAGAACAGGTCCGGATCCGGGAGGAACGGGAGCGCTTTTTATTGCGCATGCAACGGCAACAGGAAGCCCTTGGGCGTTTTATCACCCACCCGGCTATCATTGAAGGGGATTTGGAAACAGCCTTGCCTTTTATCGTTCGTGTGGCCGCGGATACGTTGGGGGTGGAGCGAGCAAGCATTTGGCGAATTAGTGATGATAGGCAACAGCTCGACCGTTTGGTTTTCTACCCGGACACCACTCGCCTCCCTCCCTTGCGTGCTACGTATGACCTGACCTCTCAGGAAGCGTGTCGGGTCCTGCCGACGCTTCACGAAACCGAGACCTTCCAATGTGAAATAAAGGCCGACGACGGAACCGCGTACCGGGCCTCCCAGTTGCTCGCGCCGGTGCAGATCCACGGAAAAACGTGGGGAATTGTGGCCTTTGTCCGCTTGTCTGAGGATGCCTCATGGACGCCCGAAGAGATTCGATTCGCGACCGAAGTCGCAGACGTCATCGCACAAGCTCTGTTGAACGCGGAAATTCGCGAACGATCCCTTCAACTCCATACTCTCTACACGACCATTGCGGACATTACTTCAGAGCACGATCTGAACGTGCTCTTGCCGCGAATTGTAGAACGGGCGACCGCGTTGTTAGGCGGAACGGGTGGGGGCATGTACTTGACGGACCCTACTTCTCAGACGGTGCGGTGTGTGGTCAGTTACAACACGCAAAGGGATTACACCGGTGTCGTGTTGAAGTACGGAGAAGGATCCGCCGGTCTCGTCGCGGAAACCGGAGAGCCCCTTATCATTCCCGATTATAGCGTTTGGGACAATCAGGCGTCTCCATATCGGGAGGAAAAGCCCTTCCGCGCTGTGATCTCCGCGCCCATGAAGTGGGGCGATGAGGTGTTGGGCGTTATTCACGTTCTTCACGACCGGCCGGGGTATTTTACCCAAGAGCATCTGGACCTGTTGATGACATTTGCCCGCCAGGCCGCGATTGCCGTTCACAACGCTCGCATGTTCGAGGAGATCCAACGGCGAGCCCATTATTTGGAGACCCTAAACTCCATCATTATCCATGCCACTCACTCCACGGAAATCGGTTCTCTCTTAGAAGAGATTTTAGATCGCCTAATGGCCACATTGGACGCAGATATCGGCATCTTGCGCACGCGGGTTCACGAAACATGGCGATCTCTCCCCCCCGAGTTTGTGGAGGAGATGGGCAAAATCTCGCACCTTCATGCTTCCACCATGGAAAATCCCACCGTGGTCGATGATTGGCTTGCCATTGATGAGGCTTCTCCGTTGGCCCCCATTGCTCGCATCATGGTGCAGTACGGCTTTCGTTCTTCTATCACCGTTCCTTTGGAAGATAAGGAACATTTGGGGTGTATCACCGTAGGCTCTTCCATGCCTCGTCATTGGGACGAGGAAGAAGTTGCTCTCCTTCGTTCTGTGGCCCACCAATTGGTCGGTGTGGTGCAACGATGGCAGTTATGGCAACGCATTGAAGCCGAGGCCCGTCGTTTGCAACAGTTGCTCGACACGCTGCCCGAAGGTGTTATTCTCCTAGACACAGAATACCGCATTCTGATGAGCAACCCCCGAGCGCGTGCATACTTCCCTGTATTGGGCATTGAACAAGAAGACCGGCCCTTATCACATCTAGGCAATGTGGCTTTGAACGATCTCCTCCAAACCGAATTTCGCGGGCTGGCCCGTGAGGTGATCGGGATAGGTGGTCACGATATTTTTGAGGTGCTGGTTCAGCCTGTAGAGCGGAATCAACAACTGATCGGATGGATTTTGGTGGTGCGGGATGTGACCCGTGAGCGAGAAATTCAGCGTCGCATCCAACAGCATCAGCGGCTGGCCGCGTTGGGGCAAATGGCGGCCGGCATTGCTCACGACTTCAATAACATCTTACAAGGGATTATTGGGTTTTCGCAGTTACTTTTGAATCGGGATGACCTCCCACCCGACGTCAAGCGTCGTCTACAACTCATCTTAGAAGGCGGACAACGGGGCGCCACATTGGTTCGCCGCATCATGGACTTCAGCCGGCGAACCGTGGCCTATCCCCGACCGATGGACTTACGGGAAACGGTGGCCGGGTTAGTGGAGTGGATGCATGGTATTCTCCCATCTCACATTCGGCTCTCCTACCTCGCACCGGAGCGTCCGGTGAGGGTGTACGCGGATCCCGATCAGATCGCGGAGTGCTTGACCAATCTCATCGCCAACGCGCGCGACGCGATGCCGGAGGGCGGGGACATCGTGGTCGAAGTGGGGTCCATACAGGTTTTGGACCCACGGGACGCGCCGGTGGTCGGGATGCCCAAAGGGAGGTGGGCCTTTGTTCGGGTGACCGATACGGGCCAAGGCATCCCTTCAGATATTCTGCCCCACATTTTTGAGCCCTTCTTCACCACAAAGGATGTGGATAAAGGTGTCGGGTTGGGTCTCTCCCAAGTGTACGGTATTGTTCAGCAGCATAAGGGATATATTGATGTCCAGAGCGAGGTGGGTGAAGGTACGACCTTTGTGATTTACTTGCCCGTATACGAGGAAAAAGTGCAGGAGCAGACTCCACGGGACGCGACCCTCCGGAATGCCGTGGGGATCCTGCATAACCGTCGAGTTATCGTCGTCGCTCGATCCGCGATGCTGGCCCAAACCGTTCGAGAACAATTGCGCCCATTAGGGGTTCACACCACCTGGGTGACTACCCCTGAGGAGTGTGTGCACATGGTCGGAGAAGGGGCGCAAGACGTGGTCGCGATCCTGGCCGAATGGTCATTGGCACGCGAACGTTCTCTCCCGTCCCAGGTAGTCCAGCGTCTCGACGTCCCCCTCATCGGTATCCTGCCCGAAGGCTTTGACCCGGCTATGGGCCACAGTGAGGAGGCTTGCTCGTCGTGTGTGACGATCCATTGGCCATTCTCTCGGGAGGAACTGGTTAGCGCGTTGGCGCAGGTGATGGAGCGGGCCGCGTAGGTTCGTCCATTACACCCAGGCATGTTTCCTCGATGAGATGATCCACTACAGCCCGGAGGTCCCCAGTAGCCTCATACACGCGTATTTGCCTTTCCGCGCTGGTTCCCTCTTTGAGGATGCGCCGGATCACCGGTTCCACGTATTCCCGACTGCCCAGTTCGTCCAGGTACGGGTCCACAATGTCCAATATTTCTTCGGCCAGCGAGGGGAACGGGACCTCGGCTTCTTTGCCCCAATCGATGAGTTCCCCTTCGATGCCATCGCGCATGGCCCGGATTTTATTTTCCCCAATTTGATCGCGGCGATAGATGCGGAACGTCATGTTCCTTTGCCGCATATCCCAATGCCACGCAACCAATGCCTGAATGAGACCGGCCAACGCAATCGCTTCGTCCAGCCGGGTCACAATGTCAAAGATGCGGAATTCCAAGGTAGGAAACTTAAAGTGTGGCCGCACATCCCACCAGATCTTGGAACCGTCGGGAATGCAATTTGTTTCCACCAAAGTGTTTACCAGGTCTTCGAAGTCATCCCAGGAAGAGAAATAAGTGGGTATACCCGTGCGGGGGAAATCCTGGAAGAGCACGCTACGGTAGGACTTCATGCCTGTGGGACGGCCTTGCCAGAACGGGGAACTGGTGGATAAGGCCAAAAGGTGCGGCAGAAAGTAGCGCAGCACATTCATGGTGTCGATGAGGAATTCTCGGTCCTCAATGCCGATGTGCACGTGCATGCCGAAAATGAGCAAACGCCGGGCCAACCATTGCATGTCCTCCAAAATGTTGTAGTATCGCTCGAAGGGGGTGACCTGCTGTTCCACCCACGAGGAGAAGGGGTGGGTTCCGGCAGCGACAATGGCCAGTCCCTGGTCGCGAGCCAGTTCGCAAATGAATCGACGTTGTTCACGCAATTCTTCATAGGCTTCGGCCACGTTGTGGCAGATATGCGTGCCCAATTCCACTTGGGATTGGTGCAATTCTGGCTTGATCTCCCGGCTGAGGATGACCTGCCGTCCCATGTCTAAGAAGTGCGTGATATATGATTTGAGGGCGCGCGTTTCTGGGTCAATGATTTGATATTCTTCCTCAATGCCTAAGGTCAGGGATGGACGTTTCATCACTGCCTCCCATCAAATGTCATTTAAGTGAAGGTCACATGCATTTCAATAAGTCGACAAGGTATGGCAAGGAGACGGCACCTTTAAATCACATCTTGTCGGGTTTCTTGAACCAAGTGATCCACCACATCGGTAAGACGACGGTTTTGTTCATACACTCGTTTTTGGCGATCTGCGCTGGTTCCCGTTTCTAAGATGGTGTAGATGCGTTCCAGATACGTCCGGCTTCCCAAGTCCTCCGCGTAGTCCATGACCAAGTGGAGGAGTTCCCGAAGCAAGGACCGAGCCGGAAGTTCCTCGCGTTTCCCAAAGTCAATGAGGGGCATATCCAACGCGTAGCGGGACGCACGCCATCGGTTCTCCTTAATCAGATCGCCATGGTACAAGCGGAAGGTGAGGTTTTTCCGACGCAGATCCCAAAGCCAGGCCACCAACGCCTGAAACAGCGCGGCCAAAGCGAGTACGTCCACCAATCGGGGGTTTGCGTCGCACACGCGGAATTCAATAACGGGCAAGACGGGGTGAACCCGTACATCCCACCACACATGCGTTTCTGCGGTCATACTGTGTGTACGTAACATGCTATCGATAAAGCGCCGGTACGCGCTCCAAGAGCGGAAACGGTCCGGCATCCCGGAGCGGGGCACATTCTCCATGAGCACAGAACGGACGGATTTCAACCCGGTATCCTCGCCCCGCCAAAAGGGAGAGCTGGCCGAGATCGCCAAAATATGCGGCATCATATAGCGAGAAACATCCATAATATCCACGGCCAGGTTTCGATCCTCCACACCGACCTGGACATTCATATTGAAAAAGAGCAGATGGGCGATCATCACATCCATGAACTGTCCCTGCCGGTTGTAGCGTGCCACCAGGGCTTCATCCGGATCGTGCCAGGAAGCAAACGGATGGGTCCCCGAGACGGCGATCTCCAACCCCTCGCGTTCGGCCATCTCGAACACACGGGCTCGCTGTTCCTTCAAGACGATGTCCAAATCCGCAATGTGGCGCACGCGTGGGACGGTGGCTTCCGACCGGGGCGCATCCAGACCATTCCGCGTGATCTCTCGCCATGCGACACCGTCCCGCGTGATGCGCTGGAGGAGCACTCGCTCCAGCGCGCGGGTTTCGGGATGTACGAATTGATATTCTTCCTCTACAGCGAGGGTAAGGGATGGGGCTTGAACCATTGAGGGCCTCCTCCTTTGTTACAAGGGCGAATTCGTGATAGCAACTTACCGTGTTCAACGGTAGGGCTTTTCAGAGATCTTACACTCAGGGGCAAACGGGCAGACGACGGCAGGGTAGGCGACGGCATTGCCGTCGCCTACCCCCCGACGGCCTTACGATGGCTCAACCGCCGATACAGCACCTTCGCATGTTAGAGCATCGAAAAGCCCTGGTTCAACGGTAGACCGCCTTCAAGGTGGGCGCAAAATGCACCACATACCTTGTTAAGGGGATGCTTGCAGAAATGCGAAGCGGCTTAATGTCACCATGTACAATGTACGATGCAGAGACTCCTTTGTCGTTGCGTCGTCGATATCGAGGATCCGAACGTGGTCGGTGTCCACTAACCGGCCTACGTAGCCCACCGCGCCTTCGTGGCGTCGGACGTAGTGTACCACATCTTCTGCCGAAGGCATAACCACCGCGGTGAGCGCTACATTCGAGTTCTCCATGATAACCCGTTCAAACAGCGCCCTCGTGCCAGAGCCTTTTTCGCGGCTGACCAGTCGAATGGGGAAGTCGTTCCCACCCACCTCTGTCCAGTTGAGATAGTGCCCCTCGAAGATGCGTCGTACTACGTTGGGAGAAAGGGGAGGGACTTGCACGTCGGGGTACACAATGAGCACCACGTCATCCTCGCCGACCGGAATGACAAGAAGGTCATCGGGCAGATCGGCCGGGAGATCGGAGACCAGTGCGATGTCCGCCAAGCCTTCACGGAGAAGGCGTACTCCCGCGGTTGAGTTCGTGGGCACATAACGGAC
The DNA here is from genome assembly GCA_964413905.1 of uncultured Anaerolineae bacterium. GTDB lineage: Bacteria > Chloroflexota > Anaerolineae > JAADDB01 > JAADDB01 > CAYPUG01. Next base: position 13,802 of record CAYPUG010000055.1, read on the forward strand.
ATCCGCGTTGGGAATATGAGCGGCAATGCGATTCCGGATTGTCGGGAGGAGGGGGGCCATATCGCTGGAACCCACGACCCGAACAGTAGGAGGCAGAGCAGGTGGAACGTCTTTCGAAGGAAGGGTACACGCGACCAGTGCAAAAAGCAGCAGGAACGTCCCCAGAAAGCGTGAGATGTTCATGTCTTCACCTTATTCCTACGTGAGCAGAAGAACTCCTCCTCCTACGAGCGCGCAGTAAACAGCAAACACGTAGAGGCTATGATGTCGCACAAATTGCAGCAGGTAATGGATGGCCGCGTACCCACTGATGGCCGCGGCGAAAAAGCCGACCATGAGCACACCGGTAGGTTCGGGTGTACTCCCCGCGACAACATCCTTGATCTGCACCAATCCCGCGCCGAAGATGATCGGAAGTCCGAGGAGGAAGGAAAATCGGGTGGCGGCCTCCCGTCGCAGACCGCGCGTGAGTGCTGTGGCAATGGTCGAGCCGGATCGGGAAATGCCCGGGGTGATGGCCAGGGCCTGCCCCACACCGATGAGCAAGCCGTCTACTAAGCCCACGTCCTCCAGGGGGCGCGAGCGGCGACCGATGAGTTCACTGACGACGAGCAGTAAGGCCGTGACCAGGAGAAAGCCTGCGGCCTTGCGTGGCGCGTGAAACAAGGCTTCGAACGTGTCTTGCAGGAGTAACCCGGCTAGAGCTGCGGGGATACTGCCCACAGCAATGGCCCAAGCCACTCGCGCGTGAGGCACATCTAAGGAGCGTTGTCGAAGACTTTTCCATGCCGCGCGGATGTACAGCAAAATGTCCTGCCGAAAGTAAATGACCACGGCCAGTAACGTTCCCCAGTGCACCATAGTGTCAAATGTCAGGCTGGCCTGGTCCCAACCTAAAAGCCAAGGTACAATGACCAGATGGCCTGAACTGCTCACCGGCAGGAATTCGGTCAGCCCTTGTAGAATGCCCAGGAATAAGGCTTGAAACGGCGTCATTGTATCCCCCGTTGACGAGCCAAGAAGGCTTCTTTGTTCTTGTGCCGCGCGCGTTGGTCGCTGATGCGGTATCGGGACAGGAACGCGGCCTTGAATTCCCGATACCGACCTTCTCGAATGGCCTGACGAACTTGTTCCATCAGGCGCAGCATAAAGTGCAAATTGTGAATGGTCGCCAGACGCAGTCCCAGGATTTCACCCGCCTTGAACAGATGGCGGATGTACGCTCGGCTGAAGTGCCGACATGTGTAACACGTGCATCCCGGTTCGATGGGGTTCGGGTCGCGGGCAAAGCGCGCGTTGCGGATGTTCAGCCGTCCTTCATGGGTGAGAAGCCCGCCGTTGCGCGCCACGCGAGTAGGCAACACACAATCGAAAAGGTCCACTCCTCGTTCCACCGCTTCTAGAATGTCTTCCGGTGTGCCCACACCCATCAAGTACCGAGGACGATCCTCCGGCAGGGCGGGGACGGTTTCATCCAGGGTGGCGTACATTTCCTCCTTTGTCTCCCCAACGCTTAACCCCCCAATAGCGTAGCCCGGAAAGTCCAAGTCGACCAAGAATTGAGCCGCGGCTTGGCGCAGGTCGGGGAAGATGCCTCCTTGAACGATGCCGAACAAGGCCTGGTCGCGGCGAGTGTGCGCGGCCTTGGCCCGCACAGCCCAGCGGTTGGTCCGTCGCACCGCTTCTTCCACCTCCGCGCGGTTGTCCGGCGTGGGACAGATGTCCAAGGGCATGATGATATCTGAGCCCAGTAACTCCTGGGTGTGAATGACCACCTCCGGTGTAAAGCGGTGGAGAGAGCCGTCAATGTGAGAACGAAACGTCACGCCCTCTTCGTCCACCCGGCGCATGTGGGCCAGGCTGAAGACTTGGAACCCTCCGGAGTCGGTGAGGATGGGTCCATCCCAGGCCATGAAGGTGTGGAGCCCCCCCAATTCGGCGATAAGGTCCGCGCCGGGGCGCAGATATAGGTGATACGTGTTAGAGAGAATAATGTGTGTGCCTAGATCCTTCAACTCGTGGGGCGTCATCGTCTTGACGGTGGCTTGGGTGCCCACGGGCGCAAAGGCCGGTGTTGGAATATCTCCGTGAGGGGTACGGAATCGTCCCACCCGCGCGTGCCCGTCCCGTGCTTCCACGGTAAAGACAAACCACTCCTCAGATGCGTTCCTTTCGTTCCTTTTCATCCCTTATTCCTTACCCTTTGCCGACCTGGGTGACGGGTACGTTTCGTTTTGTGTATTTCAGCCTCAAGGAAGAATAACCTTCCCTTCCAATCCGTGCTCAAATTCACCGGGGGCTGCCCCCCCGTTCCGTCGCGGGCGATGGAAGCCTGCATGGATAAGCCCTGTGTGCACGTAGGGCATTCGATTTGGTGTAGTGGGGGATTATAGGCCCAACGCACAGAATGTCCAAGTTTAATAACCGTGGAAAGGGCCGGATTTTGAAAAGGTTCAACACCGGGACTTTTCCGCGACCTTCCACTCAGGGGCAAACGGATAAACGACGGCAGGATAGGCGACGGCATTGCCGTCGCCT
>CAYPUG010000056.1:0-16190 GCA_964413905.1 uncultured Anaerolineae bacterium
AGCCGCGCGAGCGGCACTCCCTCGCATCCGCGAAAAACTTCGGACCTGGGCCACACCGTCCGGTCGGGAGGAAGAACATGGTTAATGTGCGGGAAATACGCGCGGAGGCCGAGAGCCTTCACGCTCAATTGGTTGCCTGGCGTCGGGACCTACACCGCCACCCGGAACTGGGGTTTGAAGAAGAACGCACCGCGGCCCTTATTGCCCAACACCTGCACACGTTGAACTTTGACCAGGTGCGTACAGGCATTGCCCAAACCGGTGTAGTGGCTTTGCTCAAAGGTGCCCACCCAGGCCCCACCGTGATGCTGCGTTTCGATATGGACGCTCTGCCGGTAGAAGAGGAAAACGACGTACCCTATCGCTCCGAGGTGCCGGGGAAGATGCACGCGTGTGGGCACGATGGACATGTGGCTATCGGTTTAGGCGTTGCGACCCTCCTAGCCCGGCACCGGACGGAAATGCACGGCCAAGTCAAACTCGTCTTCCAACCTGCAGAAGAGGGGCTAGGAGGAGCCAAACGCATGGTAGAAGAAGGCGTCCTGGACACCCCTCGACCGGATGTGGTCTTCGGCCTGCACGTGTGGAATCCATTGCCTTCAGGGTATGTAGCCATCCAGGAAGGGCCGTTAATGGCCGCGGCAGGAAAATTCGACATCGAAATTGTCGGCAGGGGAGGCCACAGCGCCCAACCACACTTAACCGTGGACCCCATTGTGGTCGCCGCCCAAGTCATTAACGCCATCCAAAGCATCGTTAGCCGTAACCTAGATCCCCTAGAATCGCTGGTCATCAGCGTGGGAGAACTCCACGCGGGCGCCGCGTTCAATGTCATCCCCGGGCAAGCCATCCTTCGGGGTACCCTGCGCGCGTTCTCTGACAACGTCATGCACATGGCCCAATCGCGCTTACGCTCCTTAGCCGAAGGCATTGCCCAGGCACACGGCGCGCGCGCCATCGTCCTGGCAGAGACCATCGCACCGCCGTTGCTCAATCACCCACGAGCCACGGCTATTGCCAAAGAAGCAGCCCAACACCTCCTTGGGGAAGAACGCATTGTGCGCATTAAGCCGGTCATGGTGGCCGAAGACGTGGCCGAATTCCTCAGCCGTGTGCCCGGATGCTTTATGCTGTTAGGCATCCGTAATGAAGCCAAAGGGCTCGTATACGGCCATCACCATCCCCGTTTCGATATCGACGAGGACGTCCTCCCCCTTGGCGTGGCCCTGCTCAGCACCACGACACTGCTGGCCGGCGAGAGGTGGGAAAACAATGGCCGGTGAACATCCTGTGTTCCCGTCCGTAGCCGCCCCCATCCGTGTAGCCGTGGTCACCGGGGCCAACGGTTTCTTAGGGGCCCACCTCGTTCGAGCCCTCCTCGCACACCGTGTAGAAGTGCGCGCGGTGGTTCGTCCCACGTCCGATGTGCGCGTGTTAGAGGGCCTGGACATTGACCTGAGGCGGGGGGCATTAGATGATGAGCACTTTATGCGATCGGTCCTGACCGGAACGGACGCACTTTTTCACCTGGCCGCCCTCTACAGCCAACGCCCCGAAGACGTGGGGGAGATGTACCGAGTGAACGTCGGGCTGGTGCGATACCTCCTGCGGTTGGCGTGGGAAATGGGCGTTCCGCGCATTGTGCACACCAGCACCATTGGTGTGATCGGCCGCCGCCGAGATGGACGGCCTCCGGATGAGAGGGAACCCTTTAACTTGTGGGAGCGAGCCAGTCACTACGTGCGCAGTAAACATCTGGGAGAGGTGGCTGCACTGACATGGGCGCAGATGGGCGCGCCTATCGTCGTTGTCAACCCGACCGCACCTGTAGGCGCGTGGGATTGGCGCCCCACCGCAACCGGCCGGCGTATTCTCGCCGTCCTGCGCGGGGAGATTCCTTCATATCCACCCAAGGGCATAAACTTTGTCCCCGCCCGGGACGTGGCAGAAGGAATGATCTTGGCCGCCTTACGGGGACGCCCGGGGCAACGATACATCTTGGGGCATCTCCGGGGGAACTTCTCGCTGGCAGCGTTCTTGGAGATGATCTGCCGGGTCTCAAACGCGCCCTGCCCCCACATCCCCAAGGCATCCTGGACCGGTCGATGGCGTCGCGCCCTTCGTCAGGTATGGCAACAAATGCGACGAGGCAAGCGTCGTTCGGGCACGGCACCGGAGGGGCTGACCGCGAATCCACGCAAAGCTGTCGAGGAACTGGGGATGCCTCAGACCGATCTAAAGACCGCGTTTGCCGAAGCCGTACATTGGTTCCGCGAAGCGAACATGTTGTGATGGGCTCCCGTCAGGCACCGGAGAGTGTCTCCATGTACTCACGCAACGCGTTCTCGGCCGCGTGGTACTCTAAACGTACACGTTCGTACATCTGTTGGGCCGCGTCCATGTTCTCCTCCGCGGCTAATGCTTCCAATTGACGACAGGCATCATAGAGACGCCTGGCTCCCAAGGTCCCCGCGTTCGACTTGAGCGTGTGAGCCAGGCGACGTAATTCCCGCGCATTCGCGGCTTCCAACGCGTGTTCCATTCCCGCAAGCATGGCCGGCGCCTCGTTCAAAAACATGTCAATCATCTCACGGACTATCTCGCCGGCGTCTTCACCCCACAGGTCGTAGAACTGGGTGAACGCCCCTGTATCCAATACCAAATCGGCCATCTTGTGCCTCCCTGATGCAATGCATGAGTTTTCCACGCGACTCATGGGACGCCGTACGGTGGCAATATACAGATATCCCTGCTCACCCACACAGTAATCCCCTATCATCCTGATTGACCGACAAAACTCTGCAAATGCACCTTGGCCTAGAAAGAGGTACATGAAACGCGATATGTCAGTCAATCAGCCCTATCATCAAAGACGTTTAATCTGCCGCAAAGATACCCCCACCGAATACGAACGAATGGGCCAGAAGTTGGCAGGAGCCTTCCCCTTTATGGTAACATATGACTTCGTGCGGGTAAGATACGCAACGGGCTCTTCCAGAGCCGGACACTTAGAAGTCATATACTTCGGTGGATGGATGAAGGCAATGACCTCTTTCTCCTTCTAACCAGAAGACATATGCAAACTTGACGAATGGCATCCGAGGGTACTGAAAAGACCTGCCGGTCAAAGGGAGAGACATAAACCCATGAAGGGTGACAAACATTCGATACAATCACCTTCCGAACAGAATGAACCGGCCTCGGCCCCGAAGAGAGGGGGAACGACAACTGTCCCAGAACTTTCATTGGCCATCCCCCTCTACAATGAAGAAGCAAACGTTGCTTCCGTGGTCACCGAATTGGTACGCGCCCTGGAAAACCAGAACATTGATTACGAACTGGTGCTGGTAAACAACGGTTCGGAAGATGCAACCGGGGCAATTATTGAACGGATGGCCCAAGAAAATCCCCGATTAGTCCCGGTCCATATCCCCGTCAATCAGGGATATGGGTGGGGTATTATCACCGGACTACGACATTGTCGTGGTCGCTATCTCGGATACGCGTGGGGAGATAACCAAATCCGGGCGGAAGATGTGGTGCGCATCTTCCTCCGCTTGCGTGAAGGCAATGTGGATTTAGTTAAATCCCTGCGGGTGAAACGACACGATGGGCTACAGCGACTTATCATCACGAAGGTGTACAACACCGTCTTTCCCTTCTTCTTCCCCGTCCACTCCGCGGACGTGAACGGCTGTCCTAAAATCTTCACGCGAGAAGCGTATGAAGCCATCCGACCCCAAAGCAAGGACTGGTTTCTGGACGCGGAGATTATGATTAAGGCGCATCGTTTAGGCCTGCGTGTGGAAGAAGTTCCTGTAATTTTCTACCCGCGAGCCTCAGGGAAATCCAAGGTGCGCTGGAAAACGGTGCTTGAATTTGCTTTGAATATGTTTCGCTACAAGATCAAAGGGGGATTTTAGAAAGAGGATGCCATGATGGAAGACAAACGTAATATTCCGGTGGTCATTCTGGCCGGGGGAAGAGGATACCGCCTACGGGAAGAGACAGAATTTCGCCCGAAGCCCATGGTGGAAATCGGCGGACGCCCTATTCTCTGGCACATTATGAAGATTTATGCTCATTACGGGTTCACGAACTTCATTATCTGCTTAGGTTACAAGGGGTACATGATTAAAGAGTACTTCCTAAACTATGAGTACATGCACAGGGATTTCACCATCCGCTTGGGCCAACAGAACAGCGTTATTTTGCATGATCACCATCCGGAGGAAGATTGGACCGTTACACTGGCCGATACCGGTTTGGAGACCAATACGGGAGGGCGTATTTATCGCATCCGCCGTTACATCCCCGGCGACACGTTCTTTATGACGTATGGTGATGGCGTAGCAGACATCAATATTGACGCGCTCCTGGCTTACCATCGCCAAAAGGGACGCATTGCGACGGTCACGGGCGTCCGTCCCTTCTCACGTTTTGGGGTGGTGGAAATGTCCGAGGATGGGTTGGTTAAGCGATTTCGGGAGAAACCCCAGCTGGACGGGCTTGTCAGTGGAGGATTCTTTGTACTGAACACTCGCGTGTTCGATTACCTAGACGATGACGTAGTTTGGGAAGAGGAACCCCTACGTCGCCTGGCAGAAGACGGACAATTGGCCATCTACGAACACAAGGGCTTCTGGAAGAGTATGGACACATACCGAGATTGGCTGGAATTCAACCGGATGTGGGAACGGGGGGAAACGCCCTGGAAGGTGTGGGAGGACTGAGCGGTGACCACAATAACCGTCTCACTGGCCCAAATTTCCCCTAAATTGGGCGATGTCCGAGCAAACTTGGAAAAGCACATGGCCTGGATTGAGGAGAGTGCGGCGGAAAGTGACTTGATTGTGTTCCCGGAACTCTCCTTATGTGGGTACACTTTACGTGACCTGGTACCAGAAGTCGCTCTTCATCCCCATGACCGGGATGACCCAATCCTCAAACCTATTCGAGAAGCGTCGGCTATAAAAGGCATAGATATTGTGGTGGGATTTGTGGAGGAAGATGTACGTCACCGGTTCTATATCGCGGCCGCCTATTTCCACGCGGGCGAACTGCTCCATATCCACCGCAAGGTGTACCTCCCCACATACGGACTTTTTGAAGAAGGTCGAGACCTGGCCCGAGGTGATCGCATCCGTGCGTTCGACACACCGTGGGGCCGCGCGGGGATTCTCATTTGTGAGGATTTCTGGCATGCGAGTCCGCCGTACATCCTCTGGCTGGACGGTGCGGATCTCTTTATCCACCATTCGGCGAGCCCGGGCCGGGGATTGACGGGCAAGGGAAAGCTGGATAGCAGCCGTTTTGTGGAGGAAGTGAACCAAACGTATGCGGCCTTATTTACCTCCTACGTGCTCCACTGCAATCGCTCGGGGGTAGAAGACGGCATCAACTTCTGGGGGGGCTCATCAGTGTACGGGCCCAACGGCGAAGTGTTAGGACAAGCCCCCTATTTTGAGGAAGCCCGATTGGTGGTAGACCTGGACTTACGTGAGGTGCGCCGAACCCGTCAACGCCTTCCCTTGCTTCGAGATGAACGCGTGGACCTGACATTGCGTGAACTACAACGTATTATGCAAGAACGGGGTAAGGCTGTTCTGCTGCCTTCCCCCGTGTCATGCGATGAGCAGCATTTTTAGCCTGCTGCTTCTTCCTCGCCGGCCCGTTTAGCCATCTCATCCAGACGGGATTCTAAACGAGCAATGCGTTCATGGAGCGCATCAATATCCTTCCGCCGCGGAATATCCAATCGGTCCAAGATCTTTTCAACCCGCTCCTCGACAATGCTCACCATCTTATCTTCCCATTCCTCCGAACGCTTCTTCCGCTTCTCCCACACTTCTTCAATGAGTTTGCGAGCATCGCGTTCCGCAATCTCTCCTTTCTCTACCAACTGTTTGGCTACTGCCTCCAACTCTTCCCGGGTCAACGCCAGGGCCCCAATACCCGCAAGGAACACGTCACGAATCGTGTCCAAGACCACCTTTTCCTGCTTTTGTTTCTCCTGCTCGTTCATGCCCCCCTCCTTTGATTACATTCCACCACATCAGACACTGACATTCCTAGATGAGAGATAAATCCCTCAACCTGGTGCTGGTTGGCTGAAAAAACTCTATAGCGGAAACTCGTGCGTCTTTCGCAATCATCGACGGCGAAGATACTACAAAGTGCTTCCTTGATATTATACGCACGAAGAGCACAAGGAGATACTCTCCGATACAGGGCTTTTCAGAAATCCTACCCTCCATGTCAGAGAGGGAGGTGCAGAGAGTACATTCGCCTATCCGGCGGCCTTCTGAGCGAACATGCAACAGATTGATGGACGATGGAGTATCTTCACGCGTTCGCCCATTGAAAAAAACCACCTCGCTAGTACGCACCCTTGCCGCGCAGAACCGCGCCGATGGTCCGCCAGAGGATACGCAAATCCAGTAACGGGGAGTAATTCTGGATGTAGTACAGGTCGTACTCGGTGTGGAGATGCATGGGTTTGTCGGCTCGGCCGCTGATCTGCCACCATCCTGTAATGCCGGGAGGAACGGAGAAGCGTTCCCATTGCCAAGGCTGGTAGTATTGAATCATCTGAGGGATCTCCGGCCGAGGGCCGACAAGGCTCATATCTCCTTTCAACACGTTGAACAATTGCGGCAACTCATCCAAACTGAAACGCCGCAAAATACGTCCAATGGGAAGGATGCGAGGGTCATCCTTGCTTTTATGCATTACAGTCCCATCAGGGAGGCGACGGATGACTTTTTCAAAGTGTTTTTCAGCCTCGGGGATCATGGTGCGAAATTTGTACATCTTGAAAACGCGACCGTTTTCACCAATGCGATCTTGTTTGAAGAGGACCGGACCGGACGGTGATGTGACTTTAATGGCCACGGCGATGAGGAGCATCAAGGGCCACACCATCAACAACGCCAGCGCAGCCAGGATCAGATCAAGGCCTCGCTTCATAACACGGTTGAAACCGGTGATGGGAGAGTTACGTAGGCCAATCAACGGAATTCCCTCAAACGTTTCTACGGAGGCCCCGGACATACTTAAATCCAGCACGTCAGGGACCACACGAATGGATACGGGGGTCGCGTACAAACTGCGAATAACGTCGGCCATGCGGGCCTGAGCACGGCGTGGCAACGCGAAAATGACTTCATCCACGTGATAATTACGGATAACCTGAATCATGTCCTGTTGACGTCCCAGCACGGGAACACCCTCAACGGTCTTCCCCTGTAACGACACATCATCATCCACGAAGCCCACCAGATCTAGGCCGTACCAGGATAACCCACGCAGTCGCCTGGCCACTTCCCGTCCTAAAGGCCCGGCTCCCACCAGGAGCACCCGTTCTGTATCCCGCACCCGGGGGCCCGCATACCGGAAGGCCCACCGCAAAGTCAGACGATGAATCACAAGATACAACGGCAGCAGAATCACAAAATAAACGTACAGCAAACGGGGAAGATCTCGTACGGTCAGGTACAACAACCCCGCGAACGAGGCGGCCGCAATGCCTGAAGCAAGAAGCACTCGTTGAATCTCCCGGTGTACCCGTAAGGTCGCACGGGGGTCGTAAACAGAGAGTAGAAGAAAGAGAGAGAGCCACAAAGCCACGGCCACCACATACAAACTCGGCGGAAGATGGACATGGCGTGGGGCCAAAGTAATGCCAAGCGGCAGGTGCAGACGAGCCATATACGCCGTGTGTAACGCGAGCACTGTGAGCAGCGCATCCGAAACGAGTAAATAAATAATGTAATCCGTGGTTGCTTGCCGTCGCATGGTGTCCCCCCAAAGTTGACGGCTACTTCAGGTATTCTTCCAACGCGGCCACACGCTCCAGAAACGATTGCGTCTCATCATAAAGACGTTTGATGTACTGGAAAAGATCGGGATCGATGAAGATTTCCAATTGAGCGATGTTTTCACCTTCCGGGCTCCAGTAATGAGCAAATTCCTTTTGCAAGCGTTTAGCATCTTCGGCCAGTGCCGCGATGGTGTCCAGTAATGCCTGTTCCGTCATGGGTGCTTATCCTCACTTTCGTTCTTAATTGACTCACATCGTGCATCTCAGCGTAAAAAGAGCGCAGAAGTTCGTGTTATTTTCCCTTTTCTTTGAACTCCAGGTGCATACGCGGTGTTCTGTTGCTCGATCAGCACCGCCGCCCATTATATGTGCTCACAAAAGAAGGTCCTAAAACCCAGGAAGGCATGGATATGTCTTCTTTGCTCTATTTCAGGCACTTTTCACGCATTCCAGGACCCAGCGAGCGCAGTCCACCAGATCGGCGATGGCAATGTGTTCGTCCTTCGTGTGGACATCGGCTTGACCTGTGGAAATAACGACCGATGGAAGACCCCGCGCGTTAAACACATTCGCGTCCGTGCCTCCACCGGCTTCGTGATAGATTGGGTCGCGTCCTAGACGGCGCACCGCGTCGGACACCCAGCGGATGAGCGGGGAATCCAAGGGATGGCGATAACCATTATAAAGGCGTCGGACCTCCATTTCGACTTGAGCATGATGGCGCTCCGCAACCTCACGAAACGCGGTCAACATGTGCTCGGTTTGCGCCACCAACTTGGCTTCATCCCGACTCCGGGCTTCCATGTCCACATCCACGCGGTCCGGCACAATGTTCGTCGCGACCCCTCCGTGAATGATACCCACGTTGGCCGTAGTCTCTTCGTCGATTTTGCCCAATCGTAGGGCCGCGATGGCCTCTGCGGCCACCCGAATGGCGTTGATGCCCTTTTCCGGCGCGGCTCCCGCGTGGCTGGCTTTCCCGATCACGGTCACGTGGTGCTTGTCTTGATAGGGAGCCGCCACGATAATCGTCCCGATGGGCCCACCGCTGTCCAACACCAACCCACGACGCGCGTGCAGGCGGGACATATCTAGGGCCTGAGCGCCGATCAACCCGCGTTCCTCCCCTACGGTGAACACCACTTCCAGGGGCGGGGCCTCGATCTCCGGATGTTCCTGCAATACGTGCAAAACCTCCAAAATCGCGGCCAGGCCGGATTTGTCGTCCGCGCCGAGGATGGTTGCACCGTCCGAATAGATCACGCCATCACGAATGACCGGCGTGATACCTGTATCCGTACCCACGGTGTCCATGTGAGCGTTCAGCATCACGGGCCCAGCCTCGGCCCGGCCGGGCCGGCGGGCGATGAGGTTCCCTACTTCATCCTGTTCCACGGTTAAGCCCAGATCCTCCAAGCGCCGATGCAGGTGCGCTCCAATGGTGGCCTCCTGGCCGGATGGACTGTCAATGCGGACGAGTTCCAAAAAGGTGGAGACAATGCGTTCTTCTCGAATCATAGTCCGTGATTCTCCTTTAGAGGGTAGAAAGGGTTTTCTTCAATCGTTCTGCAACCTTGCGATTCATCCCGGGAATTCGCGCCAATTCTTCCACCGATGCGGCACGGATCGCGTCCAAGGATCCGAAATGCTGCAGAAGTGCGCGTTTGCGCTTTGGACCGATGCCGGGGATCTCCTCCAGAATCCCCTTCAAACTCTCCCGACGACGCCGTTGGCGGTGGGAGGTAATGGAAAAGCGATGAGCTTCGTCCCGGACCCGTTGCAGCAATTTAAGGGCCTCAGAAGTGCGCGGTAAGCGTAGCGGTTCCCCACGATCCGGCAGGAATATCTCCTCGTTTCGCTTTGCCAACGCGAGGACCGGAATGGTCCCCCGCAAGTTGAACTCGTCCAATACCGAAAGCGCCACGTTCAACTGACCTCGGCCCCCGTCAATGAGCATCAAATCGGGCATCAGGCGCCACGTTTGTTCGCGACGTCGGGCTTTTTCCCCTGGCGATTCCCCAATGGGTTCGACTAAACGCCGCAGTCGACGACGGAGCATCTCCCGCAGTGCGGCGAAGTCATTAGGTTCTAGCACATGCTGTACTGTGCGGATGTTGAAGCGTCGGTAATCGCTCTTGCGGGGCACACCGTGGACGAAAACGACCATCGCACCCACAGTGTGGGTTCCTTGGAGGGTACTCACATCATACCCCTCAATGCGGGCCGGCGGGGTGTCCAGGCCTAACACGTGTTGCAATTCTGCCAGGGCTTCCTCTTGACGCACTTTATTCGCCTGCCACTGTTGACGCATCACCCGTAACGTTTCCAGCGCGTTGGTCGCGGCCATCTGCACCAACGCCTGTTCTCGCTCATCGGCAGGGAGCCGCACACGTATCGTCTGCCCTTGCTTTTGGCTCAGCCAACGTTCGATGATGTGGGCCTCGCTCAAGGCAGTGGGCACAATGACCTCGTCCGGTACCCGAGCGACCTCATCGTAAAACTGTTGGATGAAGGACACCAGAATTTCCTCCATGTCCGCTTCATCCGTGCCCTCCAAGAAAAATGTCTCTCTGCCCAGCAATTTACCTCGGCGCACAAAGAACACCTGGACACATGTGGTATCCTCTTCTTGAACCAAAGCGAGCACATCCTCGTTGGCCAAGCCGTGCGCCACAACCTGATGTTGTGACGCGATCTCACGCGCCGCAGCAATTTGGTCCCGCAGAAGTGCCGCTTTCTCGAATTGGAGCGCATCCGCGGCTTTCTTCATCTCCGCTTCCAATTCCGCGATGACGCCTTCTGTGTCACCTTCCAAAAACCGAGCCAACCCCTCAATTATCTGACGATACTCTGTCTGGGACACCGCGCCGATGCATGGACCTGCACACCGCTTGATATCATAGTAAAGGCACGCGCGGGTGTCCTGCCCGGTGATGGTGCGATTGCACGTCAGGTAAGGGAACACCCGACGGAGGACGTCCAAGGTTTGACGGACGGCCGAAGCACTGGCGTAAGGGCCATAGTAGCGGGCACCATCCTGCTCAATCCGCCGCGTGATAGTGACTTTCGGGAAGGGATCTTGCCAGTGGATTTTGATGTAAGGGTATGTTTTATCATCCTTCAGGCGGACATTGTAGCGGGGTTGGTGCGTCTTAATGAGCTGGTTCTCCAGGACGAGGGCTTCCAATTCGGTATCGACGACGATCCACTCGATATCCGCGATCTCCGCCACCAGACGGCGTATCCGTGGTGAGTGCTGTGCACTGCGGTGGAAATAACTCCGCACGCGTGCGCGGAGATCCACGGCCTTACCGATATAGATAATCTCGCCGGCCGTGTTCTTCATAAGATACACGCCGGGGCGTCGGGGGAGACTCTCTAACTTATTACGCACGCGTTCTGAGATCCCTCTCTCTTTCATGCTTTTCATTTTACCACAGGAAGGAACAGACGGCGACCTTCTCTCCTGCCACCATCGGCACACCCGCTAGAACCCACCTCCCGGGAAGTTATGTGTATCCCTTTTGCTTATGTTAGAATATAAGAGCCCCACCATCAGACAAGGGGAGGTTAGGATGTCCTCAAATTACATACAGTGGATTGAGGCCTTCCTGGATTACCTGTTAGTGCAACGCAATTATTCACATCATACAATTCAAGCCTATCGGACCGATTTGCACCAATTGTGCGCCTTCCTCGAGGAACACGTGCCTTTGTTCGACCAACGCGGCTGGGACGCTGTGGATGCAGAGGCGCTTCGGCTGTACCAAAAGGACCTCTATGAGCAAGGATATGCTAACGCGACCATTGCCCGTAAATTGGCTACCGTTCGGTCCCTTTTTCAGTACCTCCTCTCCATGGGAGTTATCCAGCGAGATCCCACGCGCGGCCTAGAAGGCCCGAAGGTACACCGTCCGCTTCCCAAAGCGATCTCACCGGAAGACATCGAACGCCTTTTAGATGCGCCCACTCACGTCGACGGCCCCAAAGGACTACGAGATCAAGCCATTTTAGAACTCCTTTATGCCACGGGCATGCGGGTGAGCGAATTGACCGCGCTGCGCCTTGGTGACGTGGACTTAGAACGCAATATCGTCCGCTGTCGGGGAAAGGGGAACAAGGAACGGGAAGTCCCCTTCCACGAAACCGCGGCCCAAAAATTGCTGGCTTACTTAAAGGACGGTCGCCCCCATCTCCAGAACGGCAAATATCCCAACGATTACCTTTTCCTCAACTACCGGGGAAAACCGCTTACCCGCCAAGGTATTTGGCTAATTATCAAAGAGTACGCGAAAATAGCAGGGATTGGGGTTCGAGTGACCCCACACGTGTTGCGACACTCCATTGCCACCCATCTTTTACGACAAGGAGCAAACCTGCGCGAGGTCCAAGAATTACTCGGACACACGAACCTGACCACCACCCAACAATACACTCGGGTGGTCAATGAACATCTGCGAAATGTATTCGACAACACCCATCCCCGTGCATGAAAGGATAACACCGGACCGATGACGAATTTCACATACGAACACTATCAGGAAGCCGCCCGATACGTTCTCGCTCAGACGCCCTTACAACCACGCGTTGCTATCACGCTAGGATCCGGTCTGGCACCATTAGCCGATGCCGTTCAAAACACGGTGCGCATCCCCTACACGGACATCCCCCATTTTCCCAAGCCTACAGTAGAAGGTCATCCAGGACGGATGATTATCGGGCACCTAGGACAGGTTCCCATCGTCATTATGCAAGGACGGGTGCATTACTATGAGGGATACACGCTACCCGAGGTGACATTCTACGTGCGTGTACTGCGACTCATGGGCGTGGAAATCTTGATCTTAACCAACGCGGCCGGTGGGTTAAACCCGCGTTTTCAACCGGGGGACCTCATGCTCATCGAAGATCACATCAACCTCCCGGGGCTGGTGGGACACAGCCCCCTGTGGGGCCCTAATGACGAACGCTTTGGCCCCCGCTTTCCGCCGATGAACAAAGCGTATGATCGCCGTCTCCGCCAACTGGCCCAGGAGGCTGCAGAACGCCGCGGAATGATTCTCCAGCGTGGAGTGTACGTTGGCTTAGGTGGACCGGCATTCGAAACCCCTGCGGAAGTGCGCATGTTGCGCTCCTGGGGGGGAGACGCGGTCGGCATGTCCACCGTCCACGAAACCGTAACCGCGGTCCACGCGGGCATGCGAGTTCTGGGCATCTCCACTATCACCAACATCGCGGTGGATCACGTCGACGCGGAAGAAGAGGCTGACCACGAAGAAGTCCTGGAGACCGGGCAACAGGTGGCTCCTCGCCTGGCGTCGTTGTTGCAAGACATCGTGGCCCTCATGGCGGAGCGAGGAGAATTCACGCCATAACACGGGGAGAGGAGAGGCGTCATGCGAATTCTCCTGGAACTTATAGCAAGTTACGCGAAGTGGATTTACTTGGCCTGTGCCTTGGGGGCCATGTGGTATTTGCACGTGGTTTACCGGGCACGCAAGGAGCGCTTGGCCGCGCTCTTTGCCCTGGAAAAAGAAGTCGCTCGCCATCAGGTGTACACCGCGGCCACCGCGACCTTTGTGTTGACCCTCATCATGGCCGGTACCTACCTGGCCTCCACCAAACTCGTGGACATCGTACCGGAACCCGTTGAAGCCCCCATCCTTAGCACGCCGGAAACCGTACTTTTGGCCACACCGACCCCAACTCCTCCACCCACGGCCACGCCAACCCCCACCTCCACCCCAACCCGTAAACCCAAGCGCCCTACGCCCACCCCCAAACCCATGCCCACACCCACGCCCGCCATTCGCCCCCCTGTCTGTCCTGACGCGCGAGCGGTCATCACCTCGCCGGGGATTGGTCAAGTACTCAGCGGCCCCACGCGAATCATCGGTACCGCGCGCCATGAGGCCTTTCAATTCTACAAATTGGAATTCGGGATCGGTGCCAAACCCACCCAATGGAGTTATTTTGACGGTGGAGAAACCCCTGTTGAAAACGGGGTGTTAGGGACTTTCAATGCAGCTGCCGTACCTAACGGCACCTACACCATTCGCCTGGTTGTGGTGGACATCACAGGGAACTATCCTCCACCCTGTCAGGTGACCATTCAAGTACAACATCCATGAGAAACGTGACTCGCATCCATGCAAACGGTGCATACCTTCAAGGTGACGGGTAAATGACCACGAACCGGCGCTCTACATCGTCCCAGGATACAACCTGGACGTGGTTAATCATCCTATTGTTAACCGTTCTCGCCGTCATGACGCTGCTACTCTGCGCCAGCGTCTCCGTGGTGGGCTACTGGCTGAAAGTACGCGAAGCCGCGCGGCATACGCCCCAAATCCGCATCATTTACGTCACCGCGACCCCAACCCCGCTGGCCACGCCCACACCTATACCTATACTCCCTACTCCCACCCCGCTCCCTACGCCTACCTCCCTTTCACCGACCCTCACATCGCCTACCGAGGTTCCGACCGTTCCCACAACGCCCCTACCGATGAATGAACGCGGCAAGGTCACCGTCGCCGAAGCCCAACACATCGTTCTCCCCACTCGAGACCTGCGCGTCCTAGGCATGCGCTTCCATCCCGAACGAGGGGACATCCCGCCGATCGTGAACGCCACCCCGCCCGTATATCATGTGGGTGATGTGCGTACTTTCTACGCCACCAACACCGATGAGAACACCCACTTCCAACTCAAAGCCAAATTGCGCTACATCACAGAACATGCGTACTACTGGGTAGAAGAAGGACAAGACGTGGACCAGAATGCTCTGGAAAAATCCGCCCGGTTCTTCGAAGATCACATCTATCCCACCGACCGGCGAGTGTTTGGAGAAGAATGGGAACCCGGCGTGGACAACGATCCTCACATCACCTTCCTCCTCGCATCCAACCTGGGCAGCCATCTGGCCGGCTACTTCTCCAGCGCGGATTCATACCCTCGAGTGGTTAGCCCGTATTCCAATGAAATGGACATGTTCTACATCAACCTGGATGCGACCGAACCGGGCGATCCTTTCTTTGACCAAGTCGTGGCTCACGAATTTCAGCACATGATCCAATGGTACCAAGACCGAAACGAAGAAACGTGGCTGAATGAAGGGCTCTCCGTGTTGGCCGAAGTGCTCAACGGGTTCCCCATGGGAGGACACGTATACATCTACCTCTCCGAACCTGACCTTCAACTCACCGGTTGGTCAGATGAAAACTCTACTCCCCATTATGGCGCGTCCGGACTGTTCACCTACTATCTTTACCAGCGGTTTGGAGAGCAGGCCATTCGTGAACTCTCTCGAGATCCCGAAAACGGCATGGCATCCGTCGACAACATCTTAAAGAAGCTGGGGTTTCAACGAGGGGCAAAAGGCATCTTCGCGGATTGGGTAGTCGCCAACCTCATTAACGATCCCGATATTGATCCTGCCTACGGATACCGGAAAGAAATTGACGACCACGCTTCCTGGACCCACCAAATCACCGAACTGCCTGCCATTTGGAGTGACAGCGTATCCCAATACGGGGTAGACTACATTCACCTTGAAGGGAGCGGTGCGGTTCGGGTACGTTTCCGGGGTGACACGGTGAACAAACTCGCCCCTCTTCAACCCCACAGCGGCAACTTTGTCATGTGGGGGAACCGCGGAGACGACAGCGACAGCCGGCTGTACACCCGTGTGGATCTCTCCCACGCCTCCACCGCGAAACTGACCTTCTGGACCTGGTACGACATTGAGGAATTGTGGGACTTCGCGTACGTTATTGTATCCACCGACGGCGGCGCGCACTGGACGTTGCTGGAAACTCCCGATATGACCCGTAAGAACCCCTTTGGAAATAACTTGGGAGTGGGGTATACAGGTGTGAGTGGAGGAGGCGATCGTCCGCAGTGGGTCAAAGAGGAGGTGGATTTGAGCCCCTTCGTGGGAAAAGAGATTCTCATCGGTTTTGAATACATCACCGACGATGCCCTGACACGGCCGGGCTTCTTTGTGGATGACGTGCGTATTGAAGGTACCGACTTAGACGAGGACTTTGAAAAACCGCTCACCGGGTGGGTCCAAGAAGGGTTTATCCGAACGGACACCTTTGTGCCCCAAGAATATCTCATCCAAGTCATACAACGAAAACAAGATACGCTGTACTTGGAACGTTATTTTATCGAGGGAAGTGAACGATACGCATTCACCATTAAGGATTTAGGCAAAGGTGATACCACTATCGCGGTCAGCGCGCTGGCCCCACTCACCTGGGAACCGGCACCGTACACCTTGTCGATTCAAAAACAATAGGCGGTATTGCATCGCGGTTTTCACATGAAGGGGCACGGAACACGCCGTTTTGCTTCATTGTCG
>CAYPUG010000057.1:0-16165 GCA_964413905.1 uncultured Anaerolineae bacterium
TGGAAGACCGCGTAGCGGTAGTCCTCTGGACGGGTGTCCATTTCCTCCATGAGCGCGTGAGCCGCGCTAGTGATGTGGTGAAAGTACGCGGGTTCCCCGGTGAAACGCTGGCCGTGGCTGGGGTATTCCGCGCCCGCACGGCGCCAAAAGTCGGGCGTGTCCGTGACGTAGGAGAGGGACCCCTGGATGAGGGCCAGCGCGTGTTCGGCCGGGCCGATGATGAACGCGGCCCCACCCGCGGCCGCGGTGTACTCCAGCGCGTCGCCGGGACGGCCCTGGGCCGTGTCCGCGCCAATGGCCAGCGCGTAGTTCGCCATGCCCGACCCCACAAAGCCGATGGCCGCTTGCATGGCTTCGGTGCCGGCCTTGCACGCGAACTCCCAATCCCCGGCCTGGACGTAGGGGGTCGCACCGATGGCTTCGGCCACAATGGTGGAGGTGGGTTTCACCGCGTACGGGTGAGATTCGCTCCCCACCCACACCGCGCGCAGGTGCTCCGCGTGGATGCCCGCGCGGGCCAGCGCGTTGCGCGCGGCCTCAATGGCAATGGTCGCGGTGTCCTCGTCCAGCCCGGGCACGGCCTTCTCCCGGATGGGCGTGCCCCCCTTGCCCCCCGTCCACATGCGGGCAATTTCCCGCGCGGGGATGCGGTATCGGGGCACGTATGCACCGTAACCGATAATACCCACCGGTCGGGTTGGCGTCAGCAAGCGCGTTGGCATGAGTACACCCTCCAATATGATTACGTTTTGCGTATTTCCGCCACAATTTCCTTGGCCCGACTCTCTCTCACATTCCCCTCTTCCGCCAGTCTCGCGGCGACAATATCAATCTCCTCGCCCACCGCGCCCGCGGCAATGGCCACTTGCCGCGCGTGCATGCGCAT
This sequence comes from uncultured Anaerolineae bacterium, assembly GCA_964413905.1. Taxonomy (GTDB): domain Bacteria; phylum Chloroflexota; class Anaerolineae; order JAADDB01; family JAADDB01; genus CAYPUG01. The sequence goes on from CAYPUG010000057.1 coordinate 887, forward strand.
GTGGCCCCGCTGGATGCCTTCGCTGGCCAGCGCGCGCAGCGCGGCCAGGTTCTGAGCCAGGCCTACGGCCACCATGATCTCCGCAAGTTCCTGGGCACGGTGAACGCCCAAGATCTTCAACGCCACCCGGGCCGTGGGATGGACCTTGGTCGCGCCACCCACGATGCCCACGGCCAGAGGCAGTTCCAGTTTGCCCACCAGAGTATCCCCCATGATGTACCACTCGGTCAGGGCCCGATACCGGCCGTCCCGCGCGGCCCACGCGTGGGCTGCGGCCTCGATGGCCCGCCAGTCATTGCCCGTGGCGATAGCCACCGCGTCGATACCGTTCATAATGCCCTTATTGTGAGTGGCCGCGCGGTAGGAATCGGCCCAGGCAAACGCGTTGGCCTCCACAATGCCCCGGGCCACTTCGTCCCCCCGTGCCCCCTTTTCCGAGAACGCGTCCACCGGAATGCGCACCAGGGCCCAGGCCCGTCGTTCAGTGGTGTAATTGGAGAGGATGCGCAGGTTGACCCGACCGCGGGTCAGGCGTTCCACCAGGGGGGCAATCCCCTCCACCGCGGTGTTCACCAGGTTCGCACCCATCGCGTCCCGCACGTCCAGATAGAGGTGAACCACCAGCATGGGCCCCACGGGCGTGCGGGGGAGGTATCGCACCCGGAGGTCCCGAGCGCCACCGCCCCGCCGCACCAGTGAGGGGTGAATGTCGTCCACCCGCCGCAGGATGTCGGCTTTGGCTCGGTCAAGTGCGGCCTGGGCCGCGTTCGGGTCGGGCACGTCCAGCACCTGGATCTGGCCGATCATGATGGGCTCGGTGCTGCCCGCGAGGAAACCTCCGCCCGCGCGCGCGATGCGGGCCGCGTTGCTCACCGCGGCTACCACCGAGGGCTCCTCCACGCTCATGGGTACCAGCACCTCCCGGCCGTTGATGATGAAGTTCAGGCCTAGGCCCAGGGGAAGGGCATGGCGACCCACCACATTCTCGATCATCTTGTCGGCCTGGGCCAGGGCCAGACTCTCGCGAAGCGCGGTGATATCCGCGTCGTTCAGGCCGGCCCATTCGGCCACCAGGCGCACCCGTTCCTCCAATGATCGCTTGTAGAATCCGGGAATGCGGGATGTTCGGGTCATGTATCGTCCTCCACAAAAAACTCGCTCCCCGCGCGAGCGGTAGAGCGAGCACCACAGGATACTATAGGGGGCCAAATCTATCAAAACCTATCAGGATGAGGAAAGACGCCCAAAGCTTGCGAAACGCCTCCTCACCATACCACGACTTTGCGCTTAATGGCTATAATAACTCATCGGCTACACGCAGGAACACATCCACAGCCCGCAGAGAAGCCGTCTTTTGCAGGGCAATGCTCAAGTGTTTCAAGGGCACATCCAGCAAGTTATACATCAGAGTTGTGCGTACTTCGACACGCCGGGGACGAGCCCCCCGTTCCCATATTAATTGTAATACAGAGCCGGGAATCTTCTCATACATCCGCCCCAATCCCTCGTCGGCTACGAGGATGTCTGTTTTTAAAATGTAGCCGGTCTTGGCTTCTCCAACGATGAGAAAATAAGGGATGTACGGCCGTTCATGCCGACGATCGCGCACCCCTGTGGTTCCCATAAACACATCCACCTGCCAAATCTCCGTGGACTGGGGCAGACGGCGGAGTTCGTCAAGGAATTCCGCGGGAATGTCCGGGGATAACACCCAACCGTCCCAGGGTAACGGCTTCACGTACGCTTCATCCCATAAAAGGCCCTTCCCCGTGGGCCGAGGCACACGGGTCAACAAACGTCGCTCATCCTCGGGATGGACGAGAACGTCGGGGCCTTGAGATTGCACCCGTGGAGCGATCTCAAGCAGTTGTGTGAGCACATGCGTCATAAACCGCGCATCCGGTGCGTTGAAATACCAGGGATAATATCCCGGCCGGAAGTCGCGAAACAGCGGCCAAGCCCCACGACCGCGAAAGCGAAGGCCAAGGGAACGGATAATGCGTCGGTCGGCCGCGGAGAGATCCCCGCGATCTGCCCAAATAGCCTGGAGAAAAGGGATAGTGAGGACAACTTCCACGGGAGCCTCGCCTGTCGTTTGGACGAACTCACGCAGGCGTTGAAATCCATACCACCCCTCCCCCCCAAGGTATACAATCACTCCCAAAGTTTCGTTCAACGTTCCGATAACGCTTATATACCCTATATCCCCATTTTCAGGGTTCTGAACGGCAAACACCATATCTTCGGTCATCCATTTCCAGGGGGCCAACTCACGTACTCGGAGGAAAGCATCGTACAAGGCCCGCCATTCTTCCAAAGTGGGCTGTTCCGTAACAGGTACTTTCTGTCTGTCAGACATATTTCCTCCTCCCGTGGGCTCCGGCCGAGACCTCACGGGCACGGTAAGATATGGTGTGATGTCCATGTTCAGGGCGTCAAATTACATCGTCTTAGCCCTTGTAACGCGGGCTGCGATTGAGGGTTCTCTTGTAATGCTTTACGTAACCAAGGTTCTGCCCTCTGGCAGTCGTCCAGGAACACATAGGCCAAGCCGATCATATAATAAACGGGTTCTTTGCCCTCACCGAGTTCAACCGCTTTCGTCAACACCTCAATCGCGCCTTCGTAGTTCCGCCGCACATAGTAGACGGTACCCAGATGCACATATGCCGGCCCGTAAGACTTGTCCAATTCCAGGGCCTTCTCTAATTGCACCATGGCCTTTTGCGGATCACCGGCCAGGAAATAGGCCCATCCAATGGCATCTTGTGGCGCAGGATCTTTTGGACGAATGTCTCGAGCCTTCTGGAACATAGCGATGGCTTTGTCAAAGTCGCCCAGGGCTTGGTAATTGCGGCCGGCAGCAATGTAAATATACGCGAGGTTTGGATGGATCTCTGTGGCTTTGAGGTAGGCCTCAATAGCCTTTTCATACTCCCCCCGTACCTCTAGGACATAACCGTAATTGCGCCAGATAAACGGATCTTGTGTGTCCAAGGAGAGGGCCGTCTCTGCTTCTTCCAGCGCCCGGTCCCAATTGCCCATATCCGCGTACACTTCGGCCAGATATGCGTGGGCTTGTGCGTTGTTAGGGTCCAGGTCCACGGCTTCCAACGCTTTCTCTATGGCTTCGTCGTACTTGCCGTTCCAATCCAACGTCATGGCCAAAACACCCAGATAGGTGGCATTGTTGGGCTCCAATTCGACGGCCTTACGGGCCATGACAAGCGCTTCCTCGGTCTGTCCGGTGATGGTCAGTAAACGGGCTAACCATGCGTACGCGTCCGCATTGGAAGGTTCCAATTCCACCACGTGACGATACGCGTCAATAGCATCTTCTAGGCGTCCGGCCTTGAACGCATCTTCCGCGTCCGCCAGCCACGCTAAGGAGGTACGTGTGGGAGTAGGAGTTGGTAAAGGCGTCACAAATGGGTTTCGCAAAAGTTCAGGATGGGCACCCCGAGCCCAGTAAAGAGGCCCTACGACCAACATTATCAAAAGCACATAACGGAACCAGCCCCGCCGCCGTCGACGTGGGCGCCAATCCCGATTGATGTACATGGCTACACCTTCACTTATTCCGAGACAACATGGGGGATGTTCTTCCGTACGGACGCGATGATTTCAAGCATGGCATCGTGCAAGAGCCCGTTGCTGGCTACGATGTTGGGGGTCCCCGGTGTCCAAGGATGTCCCTCGTAATCCGTAACCTTGCCCCCCGCTTCTACCACCAACAAAGACCCCGCCGCCCAATCCCATGGTTGCAATTTCTGTTCCCAGTATCCATCCAATCGCCCATCCGCTACCCAAGCCATATCCACCGTGGCCGCGCCGGCCCGACGTAGCCCCTGCGTTCGCACAAGGAAGGCCGAAAATTCCCGGAGGTTATTATCCAGGCTGGTCGTCTTATCATAGGGAAAACCCGTCGCGACCAACGCGGCTTGCAAGTCACGGACGCTCGACACGCGCAAGGGTTGAGGGGTATCCTCCGCCTCCGACTGCGTCCACGCGCCTTGACCCCGCACAGCCCAATACAGTCGACGGTGTCCCACATCACACGTAACCCCCAACAGAACCTGTCCCCCCTCCACCAACGCCAGGGAGACACCGAAAATAGGCAATCGATGGGCAAAATTGGTGGTCCCATCTAAAGGGTCAAATATCCACCGTCGTTTGCCCCCCTGATGAGCACCCGTTTCTTCCCCCAGAATCGCATCCTCTGGGAAACGTTCACGAAGGCGCCGTAATAACAACTGCTCGGAAGCGATATCCGCCTCGGTAACTAAGTCTACCGCACTGCTTTTTCGCCGGATATGATGCACACCTTGCCGATAATATGTACGCAAGAGGTCAGCGGCCTCCTGAACAACACGCTTTGCAAAAGCCAGTTCTTCCTCCAGCGTTATCGATGCCATCGCGCCTTATTTCCCCTCACCTTTGGGTTGTGGAAGATATTCTACGGCACCCCGACTCAAAAGTCCAACCCGTTGTCGAAGTGTGCCCTTACATGATACAATAGGGTGTCTTACCGATCATCGTGCCTCAGATGAATGCCCACACACTGGAGGAAGAGATGCGCTCGTACCCACTCCTTGGAATGCTTCCACAATTCAGCAGAGATCCGGTCAATACCTTAGTCCGTCTGGCCCAAGAACAAGGCGGCGTCGCAGTGCTTCCTCTGGGACGTCGGCGGCTCTACGTTGTTACGTCACCGAGCGGTGCCCAACACGTGCTGAAAGACCGTGCCACCCATTACGTCAAGGGACGCACTATGGATGTGCCTCGCCCTCTCCTGGGTGAAAATCTGGTCAGCGCCGAAGGGGAAACCTGGCGTCGCCTGCGACGTTTGGTGCAACCGGCCTTTAGCCGCCATCGTCTCCTTGACCTCGTAGACACGATGGTCACGACGGTGGAAGGATTTTATCCCAAGTGGGATACCCTCGCACAACGGCAAGAGCCGGTCGATGTCGTCCCGCTAATGATGGAAGTGACATTAGCCATCATTGCCCGACTCATGTTCTCGGTGGACATTATCGAGGAGGAAGAGCGTCTTCTGCACGCTTTTAACACCGCCATGCACGCCCTGAACCGCATCGCGTGGAGTCCCTGGCCCCGTTTGTCGGCCCTTTATGTCCGCGTCCTCCCTTCGTTCCGCCATGCCAAGGCTACCCTGGACGAAGTTATTTACCGCATTATTCGCACTCGCCAGAAAGAGCAGCCCAAACGTTCGGATTTGCTCACTCTCCTGATGAAGGCACGCGATCCGGAAACCGGAGATACATTGACCGTTGAAGAACTGCGCAACCAGGCGCTCACTATATTTCTGGCCGGTCACGAGACTACAGCCCTGGCGTTAAGTTGGGCCTGGCATCTCTTGGGCACTCACCCAGAGGTGGAACGTCGTTTTCGTCAAGAGATTCACGATGTTCTGAACAGCCGGCCCCCCACCCGAGACAATGTGGAGGATTTACATTACACTCGAATGGTTATTGACGAGGTGCTCCGGTTATACCCGACGGTCTGGGTGACCGCTCGAGATGCGGCAGCCGAGGATGTGGTCGATGGGGTACGCATTCCTGCCGGGGCGCGGGTTATTGTCAGTCCATACGTCACGCATCGCGATCCCCGATGGTGGCCTGCGCCAGAGGCTTTTGATCCAGAACGATTTCGCGAGGGAATCCCCCCAAATTTGCCCCCCTTTGCGTACTACCCATTTAGTGGCGGCCCAAGGAAATGCCTGGGATATGTGCTGGCCCCCCTGGAGATGACCATCGTGATGAGTCTCATGGCGCAACGTTACCGGCTAGAACGGGTACCCGGGTATCCGGTACAACCACGACCGGTGTTGACGTTACGCCCTCATCCCGGTGTGTACGTGTGGATACGAAAAATCCGGTGAGAACGGATGCAAACCCTTTCGCGCACAAAGCCCACGGCAGTTTCGATAACCCATCGCGTAAGGACCTCCCTTGGCTGTAAACTGGAAGAGGAAACGGGAGTAGGCTATGATACATTTCAGACATAGAGGACACCCCAATCCCTGATGGAGTGAGAACATCATGGAGCGAACGTTTTATGTGGCCATCGAAGGCCCCATCGGTGTGGGGAAGACCACTCTGGCCCGCATTCTCAGCAAGGCGCTGAACACGGAACTCCTGTTGGAGGTGTTCGAGGAAAACCCGTTCCTGGCCAAGTTCTACGAGGACCGGGAACGCTATGCGTTTCAAACGCAGATCTTCTTCCTCCTCAGTCGCTACCGGCAACAGAGCGATGTGATCCCGCGCGTGCTCCAACATAGCCCCCTGGTCTCCGATTATCTCTTTGCCAAGGACCGCATCTTCGCTCATCTGAACCTACGCGGGGACGAACTGGCGGTATACGAGCAACTGCATCAGGCCCTGGCCGTGCACATTCCTGTCCCCGACCTGGTGGTGTACTTAAAAGCGAGCACGGATGTGCTCATGGAACGCATTGCGTTTCGCGATCGTCCTTATGAACGCAATATGTCCCGTCAGTACATTGATGACTTGCGCGTGGCGTATGAACGGTTCTTCTCGACATACAAGGAAGCGCCGGTGTTGGCCATTGACACCAATCACTTGAATTTGGTGTCAAACACCGAACACCGGGCCCAGGTGATCGGCAAAGTACGAACAGCGCTGAAGGAAGGCATTGTCGAACACCCGCTTCCGGGTTTGTTGCCCGAGGTTCAACACAAAAAGGAAGAACGTCCTCTTATCACGGCTCGCCGTCGGTTGGCCGACTTTCAAGCGTGGCACCGCGAATTGGACAAGGAAAAGGGGTTCAAGGATGACCTATACGCTAACTTGTTGGGCCTCGTTGATGAACTGGGCGAGTTAACGCGCGTGATTCGACGTGTGCGCTATCGGGAGCGACAACTCCGCTCGCAGCTGGGCAACACTGAAGAAGCGCTTCAACGTGCGCTGGAAGAACACATCGAACATTTGGGAGAAGAACTCGCGGATATGTTGGCTTATCTGCTCAAACTAGCTAACAGTGCAAACATTGACATGGAAACGGTGTACGTTGAGAAAATGGAACACAATTGGGAACGTACGTGGGAGGCGGTATGAGTCATGGACGGTGGTTTATTGCCATTGCCGGTAACATTGGGGTGGGTAAATCCACGCTAACGGAGTTGTTGAGCAAACGGTTGGGCTGGGAACCTTACTTTGAAGCTGTAGACGAAAATCCCTATTTGGCGGATTTTTATCAAGACATGGAACGTTGGGCGTTCCACTCGCAAATTTTCTTTCTCAGCCGCCGCTTGCGCCATCATTACGAACTCCTGCAACGCGGGCACTCGGTGATTCAGGACCGCAGTGTGTATGAAGACGCCGAAATTTTCGCCCGCAATCTTTATCTGCAGGGACACATGAACGAACGGGATTATCGCGTGTACCGCGACTTATACGAGACGGTTGTCGCCGTGTTGCCGCCCCCCGATTTAGTCGTCTATTTAAAGGCTTCGGTCCCCACTTTGCTGGAACGCATTCAACGTCGAGGCCGGGATTACGAACAAGGTATTGCTCCGGAATACCTGGAACGCCTGAATGCCCTCTACGAGGAGTGGATTGCACACTTCAACCTGTGCCCTGTGCTCACCGTTCCGGCCGATCGCTTGGATTTTGTCCGTTATCCTGCCCATTTGGACATCATCGTGCAACGGGTTCAGGAACGACTCACCGGGAAAGAGGTATTGCTCCTACCTCATAGCGGCCACGAGAGGGAGAACCATGAACGCGCGTGAGAAATGGACGGTTGTTTTCCTGGGGATCCTCTTGGGAGTGGCGACCGTCCTCATCCTCGTCGTAGCCGGTACGTACATTGCGGCCCGGGGGTGGTCCCACGCCGCGGGCCCCACCCGCTGGCACCCGGTCACACCAACGCCCACCCCGGAGATCACGCCGAGCCCCACGCCATCCCCTACACCGACTCCCCCTCCGGAAGGGTTGTACGTAGGGGGAAAAGCCAAAGTGGTCGGCCGCGTGGGTGTACGAATGCGCAAGACCCCCGGGTATAAAGGGAAACCCGCGGATGATGTGATAATTATTGTGCCCCCCAACACGGTCTTAGAGGTGCTCGACGGCCCGAAGGAAGCCGATGCACTGCGCTGGTGGCGCGTGCGGTGGGGCACGCATGAGGGATGGATGGCGGAATTTTCCGCGCGCGGAACTCGCCTCCTCCAGCCAGTGTTCCCCTAAAGGGAGAATGAATGCTCGCGGGATGACCGCCGTCAAAAGCGGTGATTATCCCGCGAGTTCGCCTTCCCTAGATTTTCTCAATGCCTGAAGTGACGTACCCCCGTAAAGACCATCGCTAGCCCGAGGCGGTTGGCCGCGGCAATGACTTCTTCGTCACGCTTGGAGCCCCCCGGCTGGACCACGGCAGTAATGCCCGCTTCGGCTGCGACTTCCACGCCGTCCGAGAAGGGGAAGAACGCGTCCGAAGCCATGACCGCACCTCGGGCCCGCTCGCCGGCTTTCCACGCGGCCATGCGCACCGCGTCCACCCGGCTCATTTGCCCCGCGCCCACGCCTACGGTGGCCTTGCCCCGAGCGAAGAGGATGGCATTAGACTTGACGAACTTCACCGCGCGCCAGGCAAAGATGAGGCTTTCCCACTCCTCAGGCGTGGGGTCCCGGTCGGTGACAACGCGCCAGGTGCGGGGGTCCTCCTCCAATCGGTCCGGCGTTTGGGCCAACCATCCCGCGACGGTGCTCCGCCACTGCAGCCCTCGCACATCCGGCGCGACCGCGCGCAAAAGTCGCAGGTTCCGGGATTTGCGGCGCAGGACGTCCAGGGCCGGAGGGTCAAAATCAGGGGCCGCGATCACCTCGATGAACAGGTCCCGCATCATCTGGGCGGTGGTCAGGTCCAGGGGCCGATTCACCGCGATGACGGATCCGAACGCGGAGATGGGGTCAGAAGCCAGGGCGAGTTCGTAGGCCTGAGCCAGAGTGTCCGCGGAGGCGAGCCCGCAGGGGGTGGTGTGTTTGATGATGGCAACGGTGGGTTCGTCAAACTCCTGGGCCGCGCGCCAAGCGCCGTCCAGGTCCAGCCAGTTGTTGTAGGACATCTCCTTGCCGTGGAGTTGCTCGAACGCGGGTTGGGCCCCTATGGGCAAGTAAAGGCCGGCTTGCTGGTGGGGGTTTTCGCCGTAGCGCAGGGAGGCGACCCGACGCAGGAAGAGGGGAACTCGCTCCTCGAGGGATGGCGCCGCGTCCGAGGTGTCCAAGTAGGTGCTGATGGCCGCGTCGTAGGTTGCGGTGTGCCGGAAGGCTTTGATCGCGAGGCGCCGTCGTTCCGCCTCGCTCAGCCCTCCGGAACGCAGGCGTTCGCCTACCCACGCGTAGTCCGCAGGGTCACAGATGACGGTCACGTAGGCAAAGTTCTTGGCCGCGGCCCGTAACAAGGCCACGCCACCGATGTCGATATACTCCACGGCCTCTTCCAGGGTGATGTTTTCCCGGGTCACGGTGTCCTCAAAAGGATAGAGGTTGACGACGACCAGGTCGACGGGCCGGATGCCGTGGGCGGCGAGTTCGGCCAAGTGCTCCTCGGTGCGCCGGGCCAGGATGCCCCCGTGGATAGCAGGGTGCAACGTCTTGACCCGCCCGCCCAGGATTTCCGGAAAGCCGGTGAGATCGCTGACAGGGGTGACGGGTAATCCCGCGGCCTGAAGGGTCCGGGCCGTGCCGCCGCTGGCGACTAGGGTGTAACCCAGGTCATGGAGCACGCGGGCAAAATCCACAATCCCGCGCTTGTCACTGACGGAGAGTAGGGCGGTGCGTGTGTGTGTCATGGCCGACATCCTTTATCCACGAAGATTGCGTACGCCGGATGGCCACATATTAACGCAGGGGACGGCAGGGAGCAAACGGAGGAGGGGGTGTTCAAATGTCAACTCTGAAAGGAAGGGTTGACTTTCCGCGAAGAACATTCCAACTCTATGTCATGTTCCCCACAAAGCTTTGTGGTAGGGTAAAGACAGAAAACGAGAGAGGTTCAAACCAACCCCATTCAACAGAGACAAGAAAGGAGGTGGCCATGCGGTTGGTAAAGATTTTGTCCTTGGTATAGAACGGCAGATTTTGAATCCCCCAGAATTCTATCCAAAGAAAGGAGGAAAACCAATGACCGTGGTACTCTTGAGGATTTGACGAGTTAACGGTGTGTTGCTCCGCCGGTCCCAAAACGTCGTGGCATTCCTGTACAAGGATGCCACGACGTGTCCCTGTGTATGTGCACGGGAAAGGAGGAAACATGATGCACGAGTTCCTTCATCTGCTGGCCTTTGGCGCCGGGACCTTTTGCCTGGGGGCGGGGGTGATCATTATGCTCTTGTTCGCCCTGGCAAGTCGACATGATGACAGCGGAGAAGGCTGTGTAGGTGGGATCCTTGTCCTGCTGTCATTGGCTCTAGCCGGCTACTTCTTCATGTTGGCCATCTAGCAGCAGGTCCCTTACGGTTCGTCAGAACGAACAGGACCTGCGTATTTGAACCCACGCCCTCGTATGGTCAAAATGTAACGGGGGTGACGACGATCGGGCTCCACTTTTTCCCGGAGCCGGTAGATTAAGGAATCTAAGCGCATATCGGCAATGTCCCCCCCGGTGGCGTTGTATTCTTCTCTGTAAATGTACCGGATCAGGTCCTCTCGATTGCACACTTCGCCAGCATGGTGAACCAGGTATTCCAACAATCTGAGTTCTGAGCGGGTCAGGTTAATTTCCCGTCCATCCACCCAAACCCGTCCACCTTGAATCTTGATGCCTTGTTCAACGCCGGCCGCGTGTTGACGGGCAAACGCGGCAAAGAGCGGCGAAAAAATCCGAGCGGAGGGGTGCTCCACGGTAATGAGTCCTTTGGCAGAGAGGATATGAACGACTTCGATGGGGATGCCTGTCAGGTTCCCATGATTTGCTATCTGATAAAGAGCCTGCTGTTCATCCCGGCGTAAACTCTGCCAAAGGCGCACGCATTCTTCCCAAATCTGGCTTTCCTGCAAAAGGACGTCCACCTGCTCCGGCAATGCACGTTCGGTGTGGGTCACCCAGGCATGAAGTTCTCTCAATAATCCGGGATGTCCTCCCGACACCTCGATGATGTGGCGGGTGAGTTGGGGCGGCCAAGTTTGTTTGTGCCGTTCGAGCAGGGCATCCAAGACGCGGGCCGCGTCCTCGGGGGTATAGGGGCCGATATAGAAAACGTGCAGGGTGACATGTTCATAGAAGGATTCGATCTCGTCTATGTCCTCCCGGATGCGGGCAATCTCATCCCGCAAAGAGATCAAGTAACGCACCCGGTATTTGTACTCATCCCGAAGCGCTTTAAGGGTACGGAAAAAGGAAGCGGGGGCTTCAGAGACGGCCGCATCTGCTTCGTCCATCAAAAAAACAATCCCACCCGCGAATGCTTCAACAAGGAGCCCGACGCCACGTTCCAGGTAACGAAGCGCCAAAAGGGCGTCTTTGTTCTGGACGGTCTGCTCATATAGACGTTCCAATACAGGGTGAATAGAGGGCTCCTGATGTTGGGCGGCCCATTTGTCCATGGCCCTCAGAAGGGCATTGAGCATGATCTCGTAGTACAACCAATCCGCTTTGCCGTGCAAACGGTTGAAATCCACAAAAACATATAGGGTAGGGGACATGGGGTCCTTTTCGGGTGCCAAGGATTGACGAAGGGCCTGACGGGTCTCCTCTCTCTCCAACATGCGCAACAGGCGTGACTTCCCCATGCTGGACGCGCCAATAAGGACGCCGGATTCTCCGGCGTCGAGGGTGGAGAGAAGGTTCTGGAGTAGGTGTTGCCGAAGGATCATATTACTCCTTTATTCCACGCCGGGTAGACACACCAAGTATACACCCATGGCGATGAACAGGAAAAGGAACGCCGCCCCCATAAAGATGTATGAGAAACGCAGAGCATTATGTTTTCGGGCACACCAATCTTCCCATTTCTTTAATTTTTCTTTTCGCTCTTCTACAGAAGAGGGAGAATCCGTAGGATCTGGACGTCCTTTTGTCATGACCATCATATATATTGCGGCAGACATGGACAGGAACAAGAAGACTAGGGGAAGAAGAAAGACGACCATGAACACCCTTGGCAAATCAAGTGCGCCTTGTAATTTTTTTAGGTCAGAGAATGATATGACGGCAAAGTATACGCCTTGAAACAGCGTCATGAATTCCACCACACGTTGCGCTGCCTTTTCGTAGAATGAGATGTAGTCCTGGTAACGAGAGACTTCGCTCTCGTACTCTTCTTTCAGAATAAGCAGCTTATCCTGGACTTTATCACTCATTTTGTAGCTCCTGCCATCCATTTTGTGCTATATGGGCAATCCTCAGGGCACTCAAAAGAGCGTGGGTTTTGCGCACAATAGGAGAGCGCACCTGACCTGGGGATGTAATGCCATCCTTGCTCACGAAACGCAACGCGTAGAAGAACATTCCCACCAGGTACTCCTGATACATCCTAGGACCTCGCCCGTACATTGCTCCGAGCAAATCGCGCAGGTGCAATATGACCCGGGCGGCTTTCTTCAAATCATCTGACCATTCACCGCCGTTGTTGTCTACCAAAGACTCTGTTTGTTCCCCGCTTTGCAACGCCGCCTTCAGGAGCACCTCTTCAAAGATGACAATATCCCTCATGTTGTTTGTTCTCAAAAGTTCCCAGCGGATAACACTCTCCAACTCCGCGGCATCACGGAACGCGGGCCCCCAGCCGGTGCGCTCAAAGTCAATAAGCCAAGGCGTTCCCTGTTCGTCCACCAGGATGTTCTCACCGTTCAGATCGCCGTGGGTAACGCCCCACCAGTGAGGGGCAGGGAGAGGCAGCGTTTTCTCTCCCCGGACTAAAGCCATGAAGTCGCTCACTGCAAACGCCCCGAAGTTCGTCACATGTACCGTAAGGGTATTCCTGTGACGTTCGACACGAATCCCTAGTTGCCCCCCTTTCTCCAGAGATGTAAGGAGTCTTTCTATGGGGCCGCGGCCGTTGATTTGTCTTTTGCGCTCCCGCCTGGCTACCTTCAGGGTCTGGTTGTAATGAGCGAAGATATCTCGCCCCTCATGGGTCTCTTTTTGCACCCGCCTCTCATGGTACCACGTGCGTAGGGGTGTCCCTTCCCCGCGGAAGAGGCGGGTTAAGAGGGCTTTAATCTCCTCCACCTGACTATCCCTGTAGAAATCCTTGAAGGTTTCGCAAGCTCCTAACCGACCTCCGGCCGGATTATAGCGGATGGTGGCGTACTTTGTCGTTTGGGAGACCCTTTGAACATGAATCTGATGAGTATGAGGCCTGACATATTCTCTGTAATTCTCGATCTCTTGCTCAATAACTTCGCGCGGACCACACTTCAGCACGTCCTCACGTCCTGCTATTGCATCATCTAGATGCGTGCGAGCAAACGCGATAAATGTGCGGGCATGGCCACGACGCACGCGTCGAATGGAGAGTTTGCGGATTTGAGGCTCATTCGCATACGCCCGACACAACAGGGCACCGAGTTCTCGGGCGCTTACTTCAAGGTGCTCTCCATCCTGCCACTTCTCTTCGGGTTCCAGGAAACTGGCCAGGCAGATGGGGGTTGAGGCTTCCCAGTCGATGTCCAATCGCGGAGACCACCAGCGTTCGATGGTTTCTTCAACCTTTCGCAGTATCTCCTCTGGGGAATCCACCCCTTTGACCAGGAAATCCTCGGCCGGGGTGATGCCGTTCTCGTCCGGCGCCAATGCCCTCTTGACCTTATCCCATTCCGGGTAGGCCGTCAGGATCAGACGGGGAATGACGCCATAAGACGGATGCGCCTTGTCCCGGATAAGATCCAAGCCGCTCTCATCGTCCGATTCATCAACTTCCGGTGTGCGAGCCCGGACGTCCACCAGGGCCAGGTGGACCCACTCCTGGGCCAGACGCTCGCGTCCCTCGTCCGCGGTGGCAGCCTCAAGCACTTCGTACCCGTCCGCCTCCAGCGACCTTTTGAGGGACGCCCTAAACGTGCTCACATTTTCAATGATGAGAATGCGTTTTTTCCCCTGACACATGTTCACCTCTCCTTTCGAGCGGCTACACCAACCATTGCCGCAAACGTTCCCTAATTCTCCGTCGCTCCCAGGATGACATCTTGCTCGATACATAGTCGACTGCCCCGGCCCGGAAGCACTCGCGGGCCTCTTCCCAACGGGGGTTTGGAGAGACCACAATGATTCTGGCCTCCGGCCGAACGCTGTGCAACCGACGAATGGCCTTGGGTGTATCTTCTAACGAAGCGTCCCAGATAATTACCGCCTCCTCATCCTCCCCTGTAAGTTTCTCCTTGGCGTCTTGAGCCCCCCGACACCACCGAATGCGAGATTCTGGGCTTACCCACTCCTTCACCTTCTCGCGTACATGTTTGTCTCGAGTGACCACCAGCACCTCTTTTCCCCCATGCTTCATTGCTCGTCCTCCTTGTCAGGGGATACACGTGGGAGTAAAACGGCCATGACCGTGCCCTCCGGCCCGGTCCGCAACACGTCCAGATCACCGCCCACCCCCCGCAGGATAGTGCGGGCCAGGAGCAGCGCGACCCCGCTCCCCTTCGCGTCAGGCGAGGTGGGGATGGGCTCCCGGAAGAGCCGTTTCCGCACGTCCTCGGGAATGCCCGGCCCGTTATCTTCCACCTCCACGATGACCGATTCCCCCCTCGTGGTCACCCGCACGGTGAGGCGTTTTTCCCCTTGCTGGGACATGGCCTCCGCGGCGTTTTCCACCAGTTGGCGCAGGGTCCAACGCAGCCAGTACGTATTGGTCTGGACGAGGGTGTCCTCGGGAACGTGGACCTCCAGCGACCAGGGAACATCGGGGAATTTCTTCGTGATGGAAGGCATCATCCGGCGGAGGAAAGCCACAATAGGCACGGACTCGGTCTCGTCCACACGGGTGTCCGGTGAGGGCACTTCGGCCATAATGTCCTCAACAATGCGCTCTAAACCGTCCAGGTCCCCCCGTAGTTCAGGCGGAAGATCGGCCTCGTATCGTCTCTTCAAGGTGAAGAGTTCCAAACGCAAACGACCCACCTCCCGCCGTACTTCGTGGATCCAAGTGGAATTAATCATGCCTAATTTGGCGGCCATCAAGTGCGCGTCGGCCTTGTCTTGACGGGCGCGAGCCGAGAGAATTTGGCCGAGACGGCCGGCAAACGCGATGAGCGTCTCTATGTCCTCCTCGCGGAACGCGTCCACCCGCCGACTTTCCACGTT
>CAYPUG010000058.1:0-16074 GCA_964413905.1 uncultured Anaerolineae bacterium
TGCCACAACGAGGACAGGTAAAAACGTTGAGCGCGCCCATGATGAGCGCGTTGAGCATATCGGGCATGTCTTCGGCGTCAATGATGGAAAAAGCGGGCACCACAACTTCTGTTCCGCACTTTGGGCATTTTACAGGGACGTTCTCCGGCTGAAAGTAAGGCATGTTCCCTCCTGAACTCATCGAAGATATTTTCGTATGTCAACCATAGGATGATGGATGAAACTCCGCAAATGGGTAAGGCGAAGGCACTGCCTTCGCCTACCCATCGCTGTTTCGTCCATCAGCCCGTGTTCTTCGTCATCTGGGCCTTGCGTTCCTCCACGAATTTGAAGAACGCGTCCTCGCTAAGGGTCGGAACGCCCAGTTGCCGGGCTTTTTGAAGTTTGCTGCCCGGGTTTTCACCCACAATGAGGTAATCGGTCTTGCGGGAGACGCTGTTTGTCACCCGGCCACCCAGGGATTCGATAAACGTCTTGGCTTCTTCCCGGGTCATCGAGGAGAGGGCCCCCGTGATAACGAAGGTCAGTCCTTCCAAGGGTTTGACTTCTGCCTCGGTCTCCTTCTCCTCCGACATGCGAACGCCCGCGCGGCGTAGTTTTTCCAGCACCTTACGGTTCTGTTCCTGACGGAACCAGGTGACCACACTTTGGGCAATGCGTGGCCCGATGCCTTCAATCTGCTCCAATTCCTCTTGGCTCACCCGAGCGAGGGCATCCATGCTCTTGTACCGTTCGGCCAGGATCTGCGCGGTGACCTGCCCCACGAATTTGATGCCCAACCCGGTGATCAGACGCCATAAGGGGCGGTTTTTGCTTTCCTCGATGGCCCGAAGGAGGTTGTCGGCCCGTTTCTCTTTCCATCCCGGCAGTTTAAGGAGATCTTCCCGCTTCAGGTAGTAGATGTCCGCCAGGTCCTTGATCAGCCCTTCATTGACCAGTTGTTCGGCCACTTTGAGGCCCAGCCCTTCAATATCCATGGCCTGCTTGGACGCGTACCACTGGACAGAACGGATGAGTTGGGCCGGACATGAACTGTTCACACAGTAGTACGCGACTTCTCCCGGCGGCCGGATGACTTCCGCACCACAGACCGGACAGTGCTTGGGCATTCGCCAGATTTTCTCGTTCCCTGTGCGCAATTCAGGCAGTGGACGCAATACTTGTGGGATGACTTCGCCGGCCCGCTGGACGATGACGTAATCTCCAATTCGGATGTCCTTCTGGATGATGTAATCTTCGTTGTGCAACGTGGCCCGGCTGACGATCACGCCCCCTATCTGGACAGGCTCAAGGATGGCTACCGGGGTCAACACGCCCGTTCGTCCCACCTGAACAACGATGTCCAGAAGCCGGGTAACGGCCTCTTCTCCTCCGAATTTGAAGGCAATGGCCCACCGAGGATCTTTACCCACAAATCCTAGGGTATCCCACAAGTCCATGTTGTCCAGTTTGATGACCAAGCCGTCGATGTCATAGCCTAGATCGGGCGGGTTTTGGGCGAAGGCCAGACAATAGGAGACCACGTCCTCGAAGTTCTCAAAGCGTCTGTTCTCCGGGTTTACAGGGAAGCCCAACGCTTTTAAGTATTGGAGCGCGTCCCAATGCGATGTAAACGTCTGGGCCAAGCCCTCTGCAAGGACCAATTGGTACACCCAGAGGCGAATAGGACGCCGGGCCGTCACGTTAGGATCTAACTGGCGGATAGAGCCGGCCGCGAAGTTACGGGGGTTCGCGAAGGTGCGGCCCCCCTTACGACGCTGTTCCTCGTTGAACGCCTCGAAATCTGCCCGGCGTACGTACGCTTCGCCCCGGACGACCAGGTAGGTAGGCACCGGGATGTCGGGTATTCGTCCATCCTCTCGAGGCACGGGAAGCCGCAGCGGCAATTGCTTGACCGTGCGGAGGTTGGGCGTGACATCTTCCCCCTCGATGCCATCCCCTCGAGTGGCTCCCAGCACAAAGGATCCGTCTCGATAGTGAAGGACAACGGTCAGGCCGTCAATCTTGGGTTCGACCACGAACGCGAGTTGCGTGCCCTCAGGGATGAGCTTGAGAAGCCGGTTGTACCAGGCTCGCAGTTCATCTTCGTTAAACGCGTTGGCCAAACTGAGCATGGGGACCGGATGGCGCACGGTGGGGAATTCATCTCGAGGGCGACCGCCCACCCGTTGGGTGGGGGAATCCGGCGTGCGGAATTGGGGGTACTTCTCCTCCAATTCCACGAGTTCCCGAAACATCGCGTCGTAGACGCTATCGGGAATGACCGGATCGTCCAGTACATAATACCGGTAGTTGTGATACTCAATAGCCCGCCGCAAGGCTTCAATGCGTTTGTGGATTTCTTCCAAATTCTCATCCGGTGGCCTGTTGGAATCCTGCCCTGCCATGATGTCGCCTCCTGGTTTTCTTACCCCTCCGTGTCAGGAGGGACAATCGGTTGCCCCGTTTCCGGATCCACAAATATCAGGTCGAACTCGTGCGTTTTTTGGTCAAGAATGGTGTCATCGCGGATGAGGAAGACCTCCAATCGATACCGCTCACCCGGCCGGGGCGCTTCCCGTAGGTGCATGGTGACGTCCACGTAAAACTGTCGATGTTCGACCATGAGCATGTCGGCAATGAGTTGACCGTCCGGGTTGTACAGGTAAAGTTCCAGGTTTGGATATTCCTTGAAGTAAGAGAGATTCATTTTAATCCAGAGTTTGGTCAGGTGAGGATAGGGATATACCTCAATGCTCTCAATGGATGGCGGAGCTTCCTCCTCGGGGAGTTCGATGTTCGCGTACTTATCCCCCAGGGAGTAGTCTAACTCTACGTACAAGAATTCGTTGGCTAAATCCTTGGGCTTTTCACTGCGCGTTTTTTCGTCCATATACGATCCCTTCAGAAGAGGATGGTTTACTTTATTATACTCTATTCCCGTGCGAGATTTAGAACGGAGGCGGAGGGTTGTGCGCACATCCAAATGGGATTTGACCGACGTAGCGTTTATGGGTAGAATATGGAGCGCTGCTGGGGGATCGTCTAACGGGCAGGACAGCGGACTCTGGATCCGCGAGTCGGGGTTCGAATCCCTGTCCCCCAGCCTGGAACGGGGCGTAGCGCAGCCAGGTAGCGCACTTGAATGGGGTTCAAGTGGTCCGCGGTTCAAATCCGCGCGCCCCGACCAGTGATGTAAGGGGAGGGAGGATACCCTCCCCTCTTTTTTTCTCCGGCCCCGTGGGTAGAACGAGGAGGAGTGGCTCATGTCGTCTAGAGAGGCGGATTGGTCGCAATCTCCGGCGGAGACATTATCGACCGTCGAGGAATCCCTGCCGGGCTTGACGTTCGCGGACGGCTTTCAATTCGGCTGTGGGTTCATGCTCGCGGTCACGTTAAGTGTGATGATTCTTCTTTTGGCGATTTTAGTTCTCCTATTATTGTTGCCCCTTTTGGGCATTCACCTCTTCTCTTGAGAGGCCGCGTTTCGCGCTTTTCCGCGGGAGAAGGAGTAGTGCTCAGTTGAGCATCATCTGACAGAAGAGGCGGTTTCATCGGGGGTAGGCAAAGGTAGAGCCTTTGCCTACTAGTCAGTCAAGCGTCATCTGATGGTAAAGGTGGCTTCGCTTGGGAGCCCCATGTTGCAGAATTCACCCATCTACATGGCCACGGGTAGGCGAAGGCAGTGCCTTCGCCTACCCAATTGTCACAGCGTTTCATCCATCATTCCACGATTGACGAAATACTAGGATATGACTTCGGCCTGCGGTTCCCCTTCTTGCCCGTTACGCGGGACTTCCGAGGCTGCGGAGACATCGGACATCGCGCCCTGTTCCGTATCCTGGGCTGGACGGAGCGCGTGGTGAATGACTTCGTCGATCTCGTCCACTAACACGAACGTCATTTCCTTTCGTACTTCCTCGGGCACATCCTCCAGGTCCGGCTCGTTTCGTTTGGGCAAGATCACGCACTTCAAACCGGCGCGATGTGCGGCCAGCACTTTCTGCTTCACCCCACCGATGGGCAGTACCTTGCCCCGCAAGGTAATTTCCCCCGTCATGGCCACGTCCGCGCGCACGGGCCGATTGGTGAGCAGGCTGACAATCGCCGTCACCATGGTGATACCGGCGCTGGGCCCGTCCTTGGGAATGGCCCCCGCAGGTACATGGACGTGAATATCGCTGTTCTCGAACACATCCTCATCAATGCCGAACTCCGCGGCCTTGGATCGCACGTAGGAGAGCGCGATTTGGGCCGATTCTTTCATCACATCACCCAGTTGGCCCGTCAGGATAAGATTGCCCTTCCCCTTCATACAGGTTGCTTCCACAAAGAGGATATCCCCGCCCGTGGGCGTCCACGCCAAGCCGGTGACTACGCCCGGACGCTCCACCCGTTCCGCCGCGTCGAAGTAATACCGCGGCCGACCCAGGTACTCGCGTACCTTCTCGGGCGTGATGACCTCCTTCTCCTCCAGTGCGCCCTCCGCGATTTTCACGGCGACCTTGCGGCAAATGCTGCCGATCTCCCGCTCCAGGTTACGCACTCCCGCTTCCCGGGTGTACTCCCGAATAATCGCCCGTAGAGCCTCTTCGGTAAACTCGATCTCCTCCGGCTTCAGTCCGTTGGCCTTGATCTGTCGCGGAATGAGATACCCTTCGGCGATTTTGATTTTCTCATACTCCGTGTACCCATCCAGCCGGATAACCTCCATACGGTCCAGTAGTGCTGGCGGGATGGTGTCCAGAATGTTCGCGGTCGCGATCCAGAAGACTTCGCTCAGGTCGAAGTCCACGTCCAGGTAGTGATCCCGGAACGCGTGGTTCTGCATGGGATCCAGCACTTCCAGCAACGCGCTGCTGGGATCACCCCGCCAGTCCGCGCCGATCTTGTCCACCTCGTCCAACATAAAGACCGGGTTACGGGTCCCTACCCGCTTAATGGCCTGAATAATACGGCCGGGCATGGCGCCGATGTACGTCCGCCGATGCCCACGGATCTCTGCTTCATCGCGCACGCCGCCCAAACTCATGCGGGTGAATTTACGACCCAATGCCCGCGCGATGGACTTGCCCAAACTGGTCTTGCCTACACCGGGCGGGCCCACAAAACAGAGAATCGCACCGGCCGCGCCTTGTTCTTCGGGGTTTGTCTCCATTCCCCGCTCTTTCACCAGCTTGCGCACGGCCAGGTATTCCAGAATGCGTTCCTTAACCTTGTCCAGGTCATAATGGTCCTCATCCAGTACTTTGCGCGCGTGCTCGATGTCCAAGTTATCCTCGGTCAACTTGTTCCAAGGAAGTTCGACCAGCCAGTCCAGGTAGGTTTTGATGACCCAGTACTCAGCGGCCTGAGGCGGCATTCGCTCCATGCGCGCCAACTCGCGCAAGGCTTCCTTCTTCGCCTCCTCAGTCATGCCCGCGGCTTCGATCTTTTGGCGATACTCCTCAATCTCCCGCTGCTGTTCATCTTCTTCGCCCAGCTCCCGCTGAATGGCCTTCAACTGCTGGCGGAGGAAGAATTCACGTTGGGCTTTCTCCAACTCCTCGCGAGCCTCGGACTGAATCTTTTGTCCAAGTTCCAGTACTTCTAACTCGCGGCTTAGATATTTCACTAAAAGCCGCATCTTCTCCCGGAGGTTGTCCTCTTCCAGGATCTTTTGTGCATCCTCCATCTCAATGCGCGCGTTAGACGCCAGGAGGTAGGTCAGGTAACGGGGATCCTCCACCCGTTCCAGGAACTCTACAACATCCTCCGGGATGTTGGGCAGATACTGCACCAACTTCTGGGCCAGATCGATGAGGGTGCGCCGTAGCGCTTCAATTTCCACCTCATCCCCTTCTAAGATGTCAGGGGCGAGCACAATGTGTGCTTTCAGATACGGTTCGGTCGCCGTCCAATAATCGATCTTAAACCGCTCCAACCCCTGTACCACAACCTGGAGATTATCATCCGGACCTTTGACAACCTTCAAAATTTGGGCAACCGTTCCCGTGGTGTATACCTCATCCGGCCCGGGCAATTCGATGGACGGGTCTTTCATCGCGACCAGCCCGATGAGCCGGTTTCCTTCCATGGCTTCGTTAATTAGACGCACCGAACGGGGAATCCCCACCGTCAACGGCAACACGGTAAAGGGAAAAGCCACCGTGTTGCGTAGCGGCAAGATGGGTAATTCCTCAGGAATGTTCGGTTGTCCGTTTGTTTGTGCTTGATCCTTCGGCCAAGGGAACATACTCTCCTCACCTCCTCAACATAATTCGTACTCTCTATCTCCATTTACGTTACACTCCCACCGCATTCACCCAGAAAACACATGCTTTCTCAACGTGATGCCGAGGTATGCGTTGAATGTGTCTTATTCTCGTGAAACTCTTGAACTTCAAACACATAAATGATTGTCCCGGGATCCCGCCACGCGTCCGGAGGGAGCCCGGCCTTTAGACTCAATTGCTCCAAAAACGTTACTTTATCCGGCAACTTCTCCCACACCTGAGGCAGGAACAGCCCCCGATGATAACCCTGCACCAGCATCAGCCCGTGCTTGCCGGGCACGATTTTCGCCAACAGGTCATCCGGTCCGTCGTATTCCAAAGGCCGCAAAGGTGTCAACACCGACACCTCAATCTCCGTATACGGCAACTCTGCCGCGGTCATGGGCGGAAAACGCGGATCGGCCAGTGCGGCCTTCACCGCGTTATCACGCACATCCAACGCGAGGGGCTGATGAGCAATGGGCGAGCCAATGCACCCTCGCAACTGCCCGTTCTGCGTTAACGTCACAAAAGACGCTCCTTCCTCCCGCAAACGGGGCGGCAACGAGGCCAAATCCACCGCGTACACGCGCCCCCGCTCCAACGTCTCCTCCAAGGAACGTCGAGCGATGCGCAGCAACAGAGCCCCCTCTTCCTCTGTTAACCATCCCCGTTCTTCCTGTGCCATCCCCAGGCCTCCTCGCCTTTATCTCAGGCCGTATACGCAATCGCCGCGTATCCCACCACGCGCGATTTATCCCCTGCCGTATCCCCGGAATTCCGATAATCCAGCAGGTGCGGTGTCCATCCCAGCCGACCGGCCACGCCCATCAGCGTCAGAATCGGCAGGATACCGCACGCTTCGCCCCGACGCACGGCCTCCATATCCCCCTGTACAATCGCCTCCACCGTCGCCATATCTATCCGCCGCGCGGTCCAATAATCGTGATAATGACTTAAATCCGAACTGACCACCACCAAAGCATTGGGGTCGGCCTGCAGGAGATCCACCAACACCGGCACGACTTCCATCGGGTTCACCTGCCCAAACAGCATAGGCACGATGCGAAAATGGTTGGTGAACACGACTTGCAGAAACGGCAACTGGACTTCCAGAGAGTGCTCGGGCGCATGAGCACTTTCCGAAACCAGGAAGGGCTTGCCGTGGTCGAGCAGCACATCAACGATCTCCTCGGCCACAGGCACCTGCCCTAAAGGTGTCGCGAAGGCACTAACCCGCGTCAACGCCACACCGGGCACATACTCATAGTGCGCCGGCCCCATTAAGTAAATGGTGCGCGGGCGCTGAGGCGCGTGCTCCCACACCTTGTAAGCGTGCGCGGCAATGGGACCGCTGTACACGTACCCTGCGTGAGGCGAAATCACCGCCCGCACGCGAACCAGGGCCGGTACAGATGCCTCATCCAGGAACATGCGAATCATCGCCCGTAGACGGTCCGGCGACGCGGGATAAAATGTGCCCGCAACGGCCGGTTCTCGCACGACCCGTTCACGAACGCCCGTCATTCTCATGGCCAACCTCCTTCGGCCCGACCCGGCCGACCTCCGTACACCGGATATACCTCTCCACTCTCTATGACGGCTTCAATTATAAGGGCAGACTGTTAGATTTTCGTATGAGGCGTATAGACGTTACGTTAGATGCCGAATTAACCGAGAAATCTTTGGTGTTGAGGCGCGGGAGTGAGGAGGAAATAAGCACCCGTTCAGAAAAGAAATCAGGACAAGGGGAAGTGACTCCACAGGAATTAAGGCCCTACCAGTTGAAAGCCCCGCCCATCCCACCGAAACAGGGTCTCGCTGGTCGTTTCATTCTGGACTTGGGACGTGTCCGGAATGCCCGGCGGCACACGGGCGTACGTACGACGGTGGACCGTCAGCACAATCTCGTCCACACCATCCCCATCCCGATCGGCCCAGGTGGGCCAAGCCACTTGTGTGGCGTAATCCGGTTGGTCACTCAAGGAAATATTATCGTACACAAATGTGGTCATCCACACCCGTTGTAATCTCTCTCCGTTCCAGCGGTACAGGTGATAGATACCATCCAGGTACCCCGGCAGCAAGGAGGCCACGGCGAACAAAATCTCCTGACGCCCATCGTGATCAAAGTCTACCACCTGGTCGATCACTGCAGGGAATTGATCCGCATCGATGTTCGATGCCAGAGGGTCCGACTTTCCGACGATTGTCCAGGAGCCGTCCTTCTTCTGGCGCAGGACGATCAGTCGCGCCATCACATAAGGCCGATCCGCGTCTGTGTACTCATCCTCGGCCACAGCCCCACCCACCAACGCCGCGATCTCCTGGGCGCCTGGTTCAATAAACGAACCCTCAACGACATTCAACACCCAAGGATGCACGTCATCTCCCAGGATTACCCCCTCCTTTCCCATCTTAAGCGCGTCGCCGTACAGCAGGCGCAGGATGTCGGGTGGAGAGGCGGCCGGACGGGGGGGAGTGCCCGTCTGGATGGTGGAGGCTGGATATTGGGCCATGATGCTCTCCACGGTCAGGCGCAGTGCATTCTCTACCGGCAGGAGGCGAAAGATGGGCAAGGGCGCATCGTAGGGACGCACTTGGGTCCAAAGTCCTTTCACTGTGTTGTCCTGCTGAAACCGAACGGCCAGGGCCACTCGAGGACACGCGGGGCAATCGGTGAAGTAGGCGTCCCGGTCCACATCCGGGAAGAACGCCTGGCGCAAGAGGGCCTCCCACACGTGCCGGTGGCGACTCAAGAAGGCCCCTGTGTCCACCCAACGGCGGTTGTTCCGTTCGTCGTATATCTCGTCTCGATCCCCGTAGGCCACCGCGGTCCAGCGGGTGCCGTCCGCGGCCTCCACGTGCACGGCTAACCACGCGTCATCGGGAAGGAGGCCGGTGGCGGGAGGTAAGCCGGCCGGCGGGGTCACGGCCGGCGCGCGTGTGGGCATGGCCGGTGTTGCCTGGCCGGCTGCCATCGTGGGCACGGGTGTCGGCCCTTTTGCTCTCTTGCAACCACCCAGGACCAACGCCAGGATAAGCACCAGTCCGCTGAGATACCAGAGCCGCCGTTTTGTGAACACAACCCCCCTCCTGCTTTTTGTTGTTGATCTCACGCAAAGGGGCAAAGTACGCCAGGTTTTTCGTCTCAGTGTGTGATCTCCCTCAACATGTACAAATCACCTAATTCAAACCCTAACTTACGGTAATAATTCCGCGTGCCAATGGCCGCGATGACCGCAATCTCGCGGAAGCCTGCGTCGCGTGCGATGTCCACGGCCTTTTCCACCAGCCTGCGTCCTAACCCGGTGTGCTGGGCCTCGCCGTGACTTTCCTTCCCCACGTGCAGGGCTGGACCGTACACGTGCACTTCCCGGATCATGGCCGCGTGTTTGATTTCGTCGATGGGGACCACTTCTGGGCTGCGGGGCAGGGAAAGGCGCAGGAATCCAGCAATCCGATCATCCGGCGTCACATAACTGAGAAAGTGTTCCTGCCCCACGCTGGTTTCATATGTGAGTATTTCCAGGCGCACGCGCGCGGGGTCCACGGCCTGGTGCCGCACCTCCCGGCAGCGGATGCATTGACAGGTCATGTCCTGTTCCCGCATGTACGCGCGGACAATCTGGCGCAAATTCGTCTTCTTGGTGCCCGCGACAATGTTCGGCGTGGGAATGTCCCGGAAAACCCGGTTGATGCGACAGTACCGGGGTACCTGCGTCTTGCAGCGGGCGATCAAATCAACGAGTACGTCCTCCGGGTAAGGCTCGTACTTCCCCGCACGCCAGAGCTCGTACAATTCCGTGTTCTCCAGCAGGGTGGTCGGGTAGATCTTCAATTCATCCGGGCGAAGGGCCGGGTCCTCCCAGAGGCGCAGGAAGTCCTCGTAATCCGATTCGGGAGTGGCGCCGTAGAGGTTGGGCATCCAGTGAACGACGATCTTGAAGCCCGCGGCTCGGAGCAGGGTCAGGGCGCGGCGAGTATCCTCCACCGTGTGTCCCCGCTTGTTCAGGGCCAGGATGCGGTCATCCAGGCTCTGGACACCTACCTGCACTTTGGTGACGCCCAGCCGCCGCATGTGAATGACCTCGCGCACACTGACTGTATCGGGCCGGGTTTCGACCACTAATCCCACATTGCGGTGAGCCGCGTTCTCGTTGATGCGCTGGGCGTCCTCCAGGGAGGACGCGTCGACACCGTTCATCGCGTCGAAGCAGCGCTTGACGAACCACTCCCGATAACTGCGGGGGTACGCGGCCCAGGTTCCGCCCAGGATAAGGAGTTCCACCTTGCCCGCGTCATGTCCGATGGCCTCAAACGCGCGAATGCGGGATAACGTTTGCCGGTAGGGGTCAAAGTCATTTTGGACGGCTCGCTGGGCGCCGGGCTCATCGGGCAAATAACTCTTGGGCATGCCCCGGGCTTCAGGGCAGAAGATGCACTCACCGGGGCAGGGAAACGGCTTGGTGAGCACGGTAACGGGCGCCACGCCGGAACTGGTGCGCACAGGCTTCCGCTGGAGATGACGCAGGATCCTTCGGTCCAGGGAAAGACGTCCCTGCTCGACCAGATGGCGGTACCCCGCGAGCAGTTCTGCCTTGGAGGGAATGTGCCCGGTGTGCCGCGCGTACGCGCGACTGAGCCGCGCGTACACATCCCCTTCCTGCGGGGATGTTTCCAAGCCGCGGAAGATCTCTTCTAACACCTTTTCGTCCAGTTCGACGAGTTGTTCCTCGCCCGAACTGCGTGACGGGTGGCGCACAGCAATCGAACCCATGTCCGATGATACTCTCTCTCTGGCCCAAGCCAAGAACTCTCGGGTACAATTAAGGAGAGGAATTAAATCTCTCCCCTTCTATCAGTAATCACGCTGATTGACTGACACAGGTTTGTCGGTTAACCAGGCGAGTACGTATCACACACGTATGAACGAACACGTCCGGCAAAAACTCATCGCGCTCAACAGGGAATTCTACCGTCGCTTTGCCGCGTCCTTTTCTGATACGCGCTTTGCTCCTCAACCCGGTTACACGCGCATTATACGCTATGTCCCTTCCATGTGCCACGTGCTGGACCTAGGTTGCGGAAACGCCCGCTTTGCCCACTTTTTGGAACAACACGTAGAACGCGCGTTCTACATAGGGGTTGACGTCAGTCCAGAATTGATTACGTTAGCCCGCGCGTCTACGGATCGATTGAAGCGGGTGATCCCATCCTTCCTGGTGTTGGATCTTTCCCGTCCCGAGTGGGCCGATGTGCTCCCGCGCCGGCATTTCCACCTAGTAGTCGCGTTCGCAGTGCTCCACCACATCCCTGGCTTCGAGTACCGGGCCGCGTTTCTTCGGGGCATGGCAAGCGTGGTCCGGGGAGATGGGTATGTTGTGCTTTCCACTTGGCGTTTTTTGCACAGCGAGCGCATGCGTCGCAAGATCGTGTCGTGGGAGCGCGTGGGCCTTTCTGCCGCGGATGTGGACGAACACGATTATCTCATGGATTGGAAACGCGACGGTGTCGGTTACCGCTACGTCCATTATGTGAGTGAAGCCGAGATGGACGCGTTGGCCCGGCGTGCGGGATTGTCCATTGTGGAACAATTTTACTCGGACGGCCGTGAAGGGGACCTGAGCCTCTACACGGTTTGCCGACCGGCCGGAGGCACGTGAGATGGCAGGCTATGATGTGATCGTTGTTGGTGGTGGTATTATCGGTCTCAGCACCGCGTACTGTCTGGCCCGAGCCGGGCGTTCGGTGCTCCTTCTGGAAAAGGGGGACATCGGCGCGGGCAGTTCTTACGGAAACGCGGGCCTTATCACACCCAGCGATTCCCTGCCACTCCCGTCGCCTGCCGTCATTTCCCAAGGCTTGAGATGGCTGCTGGACCCGGACAGTCCGCTGTACATCAAACCGCGGCCGGACTTCGATTTGCTGCGCTGGCTGTGGCAATTCCTGCGATCAAGCAACCGGTCCACCTTCCTGCGCAGTATCCCCATCCTTCGGGATTTAAGTCGCGAGAGTTTACGCCTGTACCGGGAGTGGATGGCCGAGGAGGGGATAGATGTGCCCTTTGCCCAGGCCGGATTGCTCCTAGTCTACCGCACCGAGGCCGGGTTCCAGGACGGCCTGGCGTTGGCGGAAACGTTGGCCCGTTTTGACATTCAATCCCAGGTGCTGAACAAGAACGAGGCACGGGACCGAATTCCTCTGCTTCGACCGGACATTGTGGGGGGAGTGTACTATGTGGAGGACGCGCACTTCGACCCGGCAGCGTTTCTCCGCGCGTTTGCCCCCAAAGTAGCCGCTCGGGGCGTGCGCATGCTCACCCATACGGAAGTGCTGGACTTTCGCGTGCAGGCCGGCAAAGTCACTCGGGTGATGACCACCCGAGGGGAGTTCCCTACCGAGCATGTGGTGCTGGCCGCGGGGGCATGGACCCCCCGTTTAACCCGTCGGTTAGGCTCCCGGCTTCCTGTGGAGGCGGCGAAGGGGTACAGCATCACTATTCGTCGTCCTCCCGCGTTTCCCGAGGTGCCGCTTATTTTGGACGAAGCGAAAGTCGCTGTCACGCCTATGGGCAACACACTTCGCTTTGCCGGGACGCTGGAATTGGCCGGGTTGAACCTGGGGATCACCATGCGCCGGGTAAACACTATTAAGCGGGGGGTCAGCGAGTACTTGACGATTCAGCCCGATGAAGAGCCCCTGGTGGAACTGTGGCGGGGATTGCGGCCCTGTTCGCCTACGGGGCTCCCGTACATTGAACGATTGCCCCACGTGGCCAATGTCATCGTGGCCACCGGCCATTGCATGCTGGGCATGTCCCAGGGCCCGGCCACCGGATGCCGAGTAGCGGAGATGGTGGGATGAGTCTAAACTTACGGGAGGGCTTATGACACAAGTACCCTGGCGAGTGGATCGTTTGGAGGTCTACATCACAGAAGAGGCGTTACAGAAACGCGTTGCGGAGTTGGGCGCACAGATTTCCAAGGATTACGAGGGAAAGGACCTGCTCCTGGTCGCCGTGCTCAAGGGCAGCGTGGTCTTCCTGGCCGATTTGATGCGCCAGATCACGATCCCGCACAGCATTGACTTCATGGCCACCAGCAGTTACGGCGCGGCCACCGAGTCCTCAGGCATTGTGCGCATCCTCAAGGACCTGGATATCCCTATCATCGGTCGCAATGTGCTTATCGTCGAGGACATTGTGGACACCGGGCACACGCTGAGTTATCTGCGCCGCCTGCTCCTGGAACGGGAACCCGCGTCCTTGCGCGTCGTCACATTATTGGACAAGCGCGAGCGTCGGGAAGTGGACGTGCCCCTGGATTATGTGGGGTTTGTGGTGCCCAACGCGTTTGTGGTGGGGTACGGGTTGGATTACGCGGAGTTATACCGCAACCTTCCCTACATTGCTATCCCTAAGGAGGGATTTTTTGACGAGGAGGAGTAGAACCTGGCTCCGCTGGGTGAGTGGCCTTATCCTGGGGCTGACGCTATTGGTGGGCTGGGGGGGCACAATGGGAGTTCATGCCCAGGCAACGTGTCCCGTGCCCACCACCTACACTGTCCAGCCGGGGGACGCGCTGTCCCTCATCGCGGAACGGTTCAACGTTGATGAGGCCACCCTGATTCAATTGAACCACATTACGGACCCTGACCACATTGAAGTGGGACAGGTACTACGTCTACCCTGCCCGGTCCACGCGGCCGACCAGGCCCTGGCCGCGGCAGAAGCCGGGATGGCCGTGGCCGTGGGGTTGCCCCCGCTTCCCAGCGGAGAGGACTGGGTGGGGTTGTGGCATGCGCGTGCGGCCATGTATGCCCACCTGCGCGAGGCGGGCATTCCCGCGCGCGTGTGGTGGTGGCCCCCCGCGGTTCAGCCTGGGGATACAGTGGTCCTGCACGTGAGGCCCACCGCCACCACGCTGGTAACGCCCACGGTCCGGATTGTGGACCGCTGGTACCCCTTTGCGCCCTGGGGAGATGGATATGTAGGCTTTGTTCCCCTCCACGCGTTCGTGCAGCCGGGCATGTTGCACGTCACACTGGCTTTTTCCACCACCCAGGGTATCTCCGCAACCGTCGAAGCGCCTGTATGGGTGCAGAACAGAGAGTTCCCCTATCAGGAGATTTACATTCCGCCGGGGAAAAGTGATCTTTTGAGTAAAAAGGTTATAGAGCAAGAATACGCCACCTTGATGACCCTCTGGCAGGAATCCACCGGGCCACCCCTCTGGTCGGGCCCGTTTGACTGGCCTATTAATGTGTCCCAATGGCCGACCACCGCGCCTTACGGCATTCGCCGGACGTACTATCCCGGAGCACGACGAGGATATCACACAGGGCAAGATATTGCCGCGCCGGAGGGGACGCCGGTATACGCGCCCGCGCGAGGACGGGTGCTCCTGGCCGGGCCATTGCAGGTGCGAGGCAATGTGGTCGTGTTGGACCACG
The DNA here is from genome assembly GCA_964413905.1 of uncultured Anaerolineae bacterium. Lineage (GTDB taxonomy): Bacteria > Chloroflexota > Anaerolineae > JAADDB01 > JAADDB01 > CAYPUG01. The sequence continues at coordinate 14,688 of CAYPUG010000058.1, forward strand.
GCGCGGGGGTGACCAGCAACTACTGGCATCTTTCCCGGGTGGATGTGAAGGAGGGACAGATGGTCAAGCGAGGCGATGTGCTTGGTCTGGTGGGTACGACGGGGCTTTCCACGGGCGCGCACCTGCACTGGGAGATTCGAGTGTACGGAATTCCTGTGGACCCCGTGCCCTGGACCCGTCGGAATGGTCCGGCTGCGATGAAGTAAGGCATATCACAGGTATGTCATTGCACGGACCTCATAGCGCTGGAGATCTCGTGACCTCGCGCGCTTTCCCTTCCGATTTCCCCAAAGTGTGGGGGCTGCTCGATCGACACATCAAGGGGAAAAGCCGCAAGGCGCCCCATTTAACCCGCCCCATCATGCTTATGGAAGTTGCCTCGGGATTTTGAATATAGTAATCTGTATTCGTTAACGAACTACCCGTTCGCTCTCCTGCGTTGTAAATTACCGGGCTTGAAGGCGTCGGTCAGGCGAAGATAAGATAACGATGCTGAGGATGTATTTCAATGGCACATGTAGTTTCTCGAAAACTCTCTAACGCCTTTGAAGGCGCGCTCGCAGGCGGCGGTGATCCCGCGACGTCGCCGCTCTACGTGTTCGGTCCCTTTCTCAAACTGATTGTTGTGGCCGGGGTTGCCCAGATCACCTTTGGGGCCAGTGTCTGGCTTGTCGTCCTCACTATTGCCATGGTCTCCGCCATGTATCGCCTCGTCATGCGCTGGGTAACCGATGGCAGCGGTGGCAGCGGTCTTACCGAAGAAGAGTTCGGCGGATGGGCCGTCAAGATCAACGCGGGCATTACTTTCATCGAGTACACCCTCACTTTCCTCGTCAGCATGGCCGCGTTGGTCACCTTTATCGCGGACCGTCTCCCCATCCTGAACGAATCCATTCTTTGGAAATTGGACGGACGGGTGATCGTTGCCGTTCTGCTCAGTGTGATAACAGGCTGGATCGTCAACCTGGGCCCTAAAGTGGCCGCCCGCGCGTTCGGTCCGGCCACGGGCGCGGTGCTGGCACTTCTCTGGCTTATGAACTTTGCGACTATCTGGAAAGTCGGCCTTCACTTCCCTCCCATCCATCTGAAGGCTTTTGTGGAACCTTATTTACACTTCACCTTGGCCGGATACTCCCGTATTCTGGCCGTGATGACCGGTATCGAGGTGTTCGCCAACTTGGTCGCCGCCTATGAAGGGACGCCCGAAGAACGGAGCCGTAAAGCCTTCGGCAGTCTCCTCATTATCATGGGCACCACCTCGGCCACCATGCTCATCACCGGCCCGGCCATTTTTAAACTCTCTGACCCCACCAACGAACACGTTTCTGTGTTCACCCAGACAATGGACCAACTCCTGCCCGACCCTCTGCCTTACCTGGGGACCTTG
>CAYPUG010000059.1:0-15883 GCA_964413905.1 uncultured Anaerolineae bacterium
TGGTCATGTCCGTACCAACGGCGATACGCCGCAGGATCCGACAGGCGAAAATCCGCGCTCAAGTTCACAATGCGATCCGCGATGCGGGCAAAGTACTCAATGCGCTTTTGAGCCTCACCATGAGGCAAAGCCAGAAAAATCACATCCACCGGCTCCAATTCGCGCGCAGAGGAAAATTTCAGGCGGGTGTGGCCCCGCAAATTCGGATGCACTTGATAGACGAATCGCCCTGCATGTCGTTCTGATGTGGCTTGGACCAATTCGACCCGCGGGTGGGTTAAGAGAAGACGGAGCAGTTCTCCCCCCACGTATCCAGATGCGCCAACAACGGAGGCGGTGACGGTGGTGTTGAGCATGGACATCTTTTCTCCCCCATGTTCGATGTTACGACGTATTGCGTTTGCGGTGGGCGATGAGGCTTCGAATGCGTCCCGGCTTAAGCTCCTCGATAAGGCCGGGCAATGCCCCCCTGAAAATGCGCACGTTATCGAAGCCTTTGCTGCGCAAGTAGATGTACCCTACGGCTGCGCGGGATCCCCCTGGACAGAGTGTAGCTACCAATTTGTCCCGGGGAATCTCATCTAACCGATCGGGCAGTTCGTTGAGGGGAATGTGCAGAGCAAAGGGTAAGGCCAGAAATTGCGTTTCTTCAGGTGAACGCAGGTCCAGCAAAACCGCTTCTCCCTTTTCCCATTGGGCAAAGAAGTCCGTTGGGGTCACTTGGTGCTGCCCCCGACTCCAGAACGAAAAATCGCTGTTGCGTAAGATGTCATCCAACATACGAGTTCTCCTTTGTGCTCTTTCTTTACGCCAACGCATCTGATCGGCCGACAAAACGTTGGAATGGACCTTGGCCGAGAAAGAAGAAATGCGTGGGATTTTTACCACTTTCAGTGAAAATTCTAAGAATGTCTACCCCCTTCTGGATATTTGCGGTCAAGCGGGTCTTCATTTTCGTCGAAATACATACATACGCGGGTGATCAAAGTACCGCCAGGACATTTCGGCCCCGTCATCACACAGGCGCCAAGGGCCCAATTGAGGGCACTCCCGGAAGGTCGCTACGAGTTGATATCCCAACGTCCCGTCGAATAATTCCCGGTAAAATTTCGCCTCCGCGGGAAAGCGATGGGACAGCCGGGGAAACACGTCGGCCCAGGCTTCACTGATGATTACATAATCTGCGCGGTCCAGAACGCGCGTCATGTACGCCCATTTCTCCTGAGGAGATACCGGCGGCGCTTGCCAGAATTTCCCCGTCCGCCCGTTCACCTCGTAGTGGTTTAAAATCCGAAGGTGGTACTTCTCCAGCCCAAACCACTCAGGGTGAATCGCGAATTTGTTGGACGCGTCGAATTCCAACATGACCGTTGCACCGGGCGGGATGTGCTCGTTCATCCAGCGCAGCGTTTGAAGTCGGGTATCCGGCCGGATGTAGATGTGTAGATAGGCGAGGGAATAGAGGAAAGCGGTGAGAAAGGCAAGGGTTGCAAGGACGCGGGGGAGGAAAGTAACGTAACGCGCGATACGAGGCGAGCGATGGGTGAGGGGTGAGGGATGAGGGATAAGGGGGTGAGTGGCGAGTCGGGCTGCGTAGAGAGCCATGAAGGGGAGGAGGGGGATGATGTAGCGGAAGAATTTGACGTACCAGCCCCCCACGGTGATGAAATAGGGGAGGGTCCAGGCCGCGAGGAGCCAGTCACGGCGGTCGCCTTTCAGCATACGCCACAAACTGTACAGCCAACTCGCGTACGCGAGCAGGGCCAGGGGCCAGGTCATGGCCCAAGGGAAGAGGTGGGTCAGGTGGTATACGTAGGGATGGGTGAGTTCGAACTGGACGGTATACAAGGGCCGAATGTCACCTTTGGCGACCAAACTTTGCACGTTCAAGTCGCTGTTGGTGTCCCCGGCCAGGTGCGCGGGCAGGTCGTCCAGGACGGGCACGCTGAGGACGCCCCAGATCGCGAGGGCAGCCAGGGGCACGGTGTACAATTTGGGGTTGCGCAGGAGGCGGGAGAGACGGTAAGAAAGGGACATGACGCGATAAAGGATGTGGAGAGCCCGGGGGAAAACGCTTGTGATGTCAGCGATGAGAGGTGAGAAGTGGCGCGTGATGCGTGATGCGTCGGGTGAGGTAGTAGGAAGGAGGGATGGGTGTTGGATGAAGAGGGCGACTGCGTAGGCCGCGAAGATGGGCAGCGCGCTCAACCGGGTGGCCAGGGCCAGGCCCATCATTACCGCGGCGAGGATGTAGTCCTGTCGGCGGCCGCGCTCGGCCACGTTCCACAGGACAATGTAAGTGAATACCAGCCACACCGCGAACTGGATGTCCACGGTCGCGAAGTGGCTGTCCCGCACGCTCAAGGGCATGACGGCCCAGAAGGCCGCGGCCCGCAGGCCCGTTTGTCGGTCGAACATGCGCTTGCCCAGCATGTAGAGCCCGGGTACGCCCAGCGCGCCGTACAGCGCGGAGATGAGACGGCCGATGTACATGTAGGGAATGTTGTGGTGGATGCCCAGCCACGGTCCCACGAACCCCACCAGCGTCCTCACCAGCCCGCCAATCAGTCCCAACTGGTAGAAGGGCCAGACACCGTAAATCATCGTGTGGGTGTCGGGAAGTTCGCCCGCCTGAACGTGGGCGATCATTTTGAGGGTGTGGACGATGACGAAGGCTTCGTCGTTGTGGAAATCGTAAGGGCTTCCCCACCAAAAGCCAAACGCACGCAGGGCAAACGCGAGGAGAGTGAGGAGGGCGAGAAGCACACGCGTGGGGGTGATGCACGCGAGAACACTGTGGTCCATGGTCCATCGTCCATCATCAGTGACGCGTAATGAGCGATGTGTGATATGTAAGACAGGACGCGTGGCCACGGTTCTGTTATGAATCTTGGCTTTAAAGAAAAGGTAGAAGTTCAAGGAGCCCATCGTATCCGTGTACATGCCACAATTGGACCTCATTATAAGAGCACCAGGAGAGGTGTCAAATCGTGAGGGGTTGTCGCCATTTCGGTATCGGGGCATTAAGTCGGAGATTTCGCCGCTTTCGGGCACGCGTTCCTGAAAGCGGCGACATGTCGCTGCACGCCAAAACTGCTCTCAAAGCGACGATACGTTGCCGCATTCCAAAACTTTCCAGTTGCCCCTACGAAACAGGTACAATCTCGGGAACACGTGCTCCAAATCAGCAAAAAACTCTCCTTTGTTCGATATAATGGGGCGAAGTCCCCAACGCGAAGAGATAAATTTGGTCATCATCGGCGCCCCGGCTATAATGTATCATCAACATTATGCAATAGAGGAGGCGTTATCCCGTGTCGGAACAGGAACCCAAAGTGCGAGTTATCCCGCGCAAACGCGTGGTTAAAAAGTTAGCGCGCGGCATGAAACTCACGGGAAAAGTGACCCGGATCACGAATTTTGGGGCCTTCGTAGATATCGGTGTGAACACCGACGGCTTGGTCCACATCTCAGAACTGGCCCCTTATCGCGTTGCCAAAGTCGAGGACGTGGTGCAAGTAGGCCAGGAAGTGACCGTATGGATTAAAGACCTGAACAAGGCAGAGAACCGCATCAGCCTTACAATGATTCCCCCGGGTACTAAAACCATTCGCGATCTTCAGGTTGGTGATATTGTTAAGGGAAAGGTCACACGCATTGAGTCCTATGGTGCCTTCGTGGATATCGGTATCGGCCGGGATGCCCTGCTCCACGTACGGGAAATGGCCGAAGGCTACGTCCGCCATCCCGGTGACATTGTGAGTGAAGGTGAAGAAATCGAAGCCCGAATTATACAAGTAGATGTGCGTCGTAACCGGGTCGACCTAAGCCTAAAGGGATTACGGGAAGAAGAGGGGGAAGAAGAATCTGAGACTCCCGAAGAGGACATGGAGGCGTGGGACGAGGACGAGGAAGAAGAGGAGATTATCAGCCCGATTCAAATCGCTTTTCTGGAAGCGCAAGCACAACGCCAAAAGCGGCGAGAAAAGAAACGCCGGAAGAAGCGTTGGGACGAGTTCGCGGAAGACGAGATTATTCGAGAAACGTTGGAGTACGCGAAGAAGTCCTCGTAGAAAGAAACCATTGATCGCCCCATCGCGCCTTATGTGCCTCGGCGCGAGTCTCGCGAATCTTACGCCTCTTCTTAAGCCGAAGGAGGTACATGGAATTTTTTCGTCAATCGGTCGGAGAAAACCCCACGGCGAGAACAACACCAAAAGGCGGGGATACCCCCGCCTTTTGGGTATAATCTGCAGAATCGCCTTAGGGGTGGGGTTATCGTTCCTCCTCCCGTATGATCTTGTATGACCACGTCATCTCCGCGGTTTTACGGAGCATCGCGGACGCGGAACAATAGGTATTTTCCGACAACTCGATGGCTCGAACTGCTGCCTTTTCACTCACGTCACCATAGATAATGTACTCCACATGAATTTTGGTGTACACCTTAGGGTGCTTCTCCGCGCGTTCTGCGGTCACGTTCACTTCTAAGCCTTTCAGAGGTTGTCGTTTACGTCGTAAGATGAACGCGACATCCATTGCTGTACAGCCTGCCAGCCCCATCAGGACCAATTCCATGGGACGGGTGCCCGTATCACGCCCACCGACCTCAGGCGTGCTATCCAGAACAATGGCATGACCGGATCCTCCTTCCGCGACAAACTGCATACCCTCGACAAGACGCACGCGCGCAGTGCTACTCATAGATGCCTCCCTCCCTCTATGGGTTCTCTGCCCTCGGATAGGGCAAGTTATCGACGCATGTTACACCACCCAAAGCCTTTTGGGCAACCCGGCGGTTTTTTTAGAGAGCCGACGCGCCGGGGCAGACGGGCAAGTCCAGACCGTGCTTTCACCCATTCATTTTCCCTACAGCCCCAAAATGAGACGAGCGGTTTGCAAGTATATAAACAAGCCCGTAGCGTCCACCAATGTGCTCATAAACGGCCCGGACACGACGGCCGGATCAATGCCCAACTTGTTAATCACTAATGGCATAATCGCCCCCACCAACGTAGCCCACAGGATGACCAGCATCAACGCCACGGCTACGGATTGAGCCACGGGCCAAGCCGTCCCCCACGTTAAGGCCCGCAATATACCCACACCGGACATTACAGCCCCCAAAAGGAGGCCAACTTGAATTTCGTGCCAGGCCACTTCCACCACGTCCCCTAAATCGATTTCCCCCAGTGCCAAAGAGCGGATAATTGTGGCCGTCGTCTGGGACCCTGCGTTGCCCCCGGTGCCGATGAGCAGCGGAATGAACCACGTCAACTGAATGAATCGTTGTAATTCCCCTTCGAACAACTTTAATACCGTACCGGTCAGACTGGCCGTGACAAAGAGCAGTAAAAGCCACCCCACCCGTTTGCGGACCACCTCCAGCGGTGAGGTCTCCAAGTAGGGGCGATCTAACGGTTCGGAACCGCCTAACCGCTGAATGTCCTCGGTTGCTTCTTCCTCAATAACGTCCAGGATATCATCCGACGTGATGATACCGATGAGACGTCCAAACTCATCCACAACAGGTAAGGACATCAGGTCGTAACGCGCAAAAATGCGGGCGGCTTCTTCCCGGTCCACATCCGCGCGCACACTGATAACGTCCCGGTCCATGACATTCATAATGAGTTCATCGGGCTTCGCGCGGATCAGGTCAAATAAGCTGACCACCCCCACCAAATGACCGTATTGGTCCACCACGTACAGATAAAAAATATTGTCCGGATCCGCGGAAGGAGCAAGCCGACGAATGGCATCTAAGGCCTCACGCACGGTCATACGACGCCGCAGCGCGAGGAATTCCGTGGTCATCAAACCGCCCGCACTTTCGTCGGGATGTACGAGTAACGGACGGACTTCCTCGGGGTCCTCCAATTCGGAGAGAATGCGCGCGCGGCGTTCAGGAGCCATATCAAGGAGGAGATCGGCGGCCTCGTCGGGTTCCATCTCATCGACGATGGCCGTCAACATGTCATCGGAGAGGTCCTCGGCGATTTCCGCGGCTTCCTCATCACTTAATTCTTCCAGCACATCCGCGGATATACTGGGGTCTAAATGCCGGAGGAGCAACGCGCGTTGTTCTTCATCCAGTTCCTCCACGACCTCGGCCACGTCCGCAGGCCAGAGGTCCTCCAACAGCGCCGCGGCGTCATCCGCGCGCCCTTCCTCGAGGAGCGCTCGGACCCGATCCACAATGGCTTCTAAAACAACGGCCCGCTCCTTCATCGTCACCTCCTTCTGCCGGAGGCAGGAGCGGGCCGTTGCAGGCACACGTATATTCCCTTATGCAGGTGGGCCTAACGTGCGTTCATGTGCCCACTCCTGCCTACCAGGCCAAGTCGTCACCGCATCAGGTTGATAAATGTACATGTCAATGTGCCCCCAACAACTCGGGGGCTTCTCGTTTTTCAATTGGGTGATACGACTCCCGCTATCTCCTGTTCCGTCCATGGCCTCGTCTTCACCGATCTATGCGTACATGGGTGTCATGGCCTGTGCGGATCATGTACCGGACACATTCCTTTTCTGCCGAACTAGACCTCTAATGGAGCCCGAAGGCTGATACGACGAATTTTTTCGATAATGCGTTGACGTTCGGCTTCACTTTGCGCTTGCTGCAACTTCATGCGTAATTTGCGCAACTTTTGCCGGCGCTTCCGGCGTCGACGGATTTCCTTCTGTCGCTCGATAGCCATACGATCTCCCCTCCTCCACACAGAAAAGTTAAATCACTTCTTCGGTTGAACCACCGCCAAGGAATATGAATTCAGTCACGAGATTATAAACGCTTACAGGAATAAACGCAAGTCACCGCGTCCTGTCATCTAAAATGTGACCGACGGGGTGTGGTACCCTCAAAAGAAAATATTACTGGAGAGTGCCATGGCGGAGGAAGAGCGGATGACGGTGGACGAGCGGAGGAGGCTGATTTGCATTGTTAAGGTGCAGAATGTGGGTGAAATAGATTCATGTCCTGAAATCCACTTGCGCAATCTTCTCGTAAGGGTTATAATGGAGATGGACATATGGGGATGACTGGATTCGACGGGGGAGGCTGTCGCAGGGCTGCAGGCCGGGGCGCCTGACCCCGTGACCAACGGGCACCAACAAAAAGTGCCAAGGCGAAAGCAGCCTTTGCCTTTGCTCGCCCCGCGGCTCAGCCGATGGCGATCGCCGCGTAAGGCGGGTTAAAGGCAATTGGCCCTCAGAGAGCAGGGCCACGGCCTCCCGGAGATTTCCCCATGGTCTTCGGGATGTGCCGTCATAGACATGGGGTGCTGTCGGACCGATGCCGCTAGGTCCGGCGAAAGAGGACGGCGGCTTTGCCCGGATGGACCCTGCCGCTGGGGCGCCACCGGGTGAGAAATCAAACAGCGGCTAAGCCTGTAGATGCTCTGCGGCGAATCCTCCGGACCCGGGTTCGACTCCCGGCATCTCCACCTGGTTAGGCGTCCGGGCTCCATCAGCCGGACGCCTTTGGTTTTACAATTGAACAAGCGGATAGGGTTTGGATGGAGTGTGGTGACATCTGAACCCGACATGGACGGTGGGGGTGCCCGATGCCCCGGATGGCAGGGCTGAAAGGCGAAGCCGGTGAAAGTCCGGCGCTGCCCCGCAACGGTAACCCGGACGAGTGCATTCGGCCCGGGAAGCCCGGTCGCCCGCCTCCACCGACTCCGCATCCTCTCGCGGGAGGGGGAGGAGTCATTCAGCCGTTCTGACGGTTTTAGTAGATAACGTCAGAGGTCTGCAACGGATTGGCGAATGCCTGGATACTCAGCCCGGCCGCGAGCCGGGCTTTTTTATTGGCCCCCTCATTGACCGGTCAAACTCCATATATTTTCCCTTACGCTGAAGGACACAAAATACGATGGAGTGGTCAATCAGGGAGGCCCCCACACTATTTAAGGAGGAGGAAATTCATGTCTCAACTGACCGATTTGATCGCATCCATCCCACCTTTAGACAATGCTGCGATGAACGCCGCTCGGGCACGCCAACGGACGTTGACTAAACCCTCGGGCAGTTTAGGACGGTTGGAGGACGTGTCCGTGCGCGTAGCCGGGATCATGGGGACCCCACGTCCTCGGATCGCACACAAGGTGATTGTAACCATGGCCGGTGATCACGGTGTTGTCGTGGAGGGTGTCAGCGCATATCCTCAGGAAGTGACTGCCCAAATGGTGTACAATTTCCTCCGAGGAGGGGCGGCTATTAACGTGTTGGCTCGGCACGTTGGGGCCCGTGTTGTGGTTGTTGATATGGGCGTTGTGGTGGACTTAGATCCCCATCCCCACTTGGTTGTGAAGAAAGTGGGGTACGGCACGCACAACATAGCCCAGGGGCCGGCCATGAGTCGCGAAGAGGCCATCCGCTCCATCTTAAACGGCGCGGCTGTGGTGGAAGCCGAAATTGCCAAGGGGTTGGATATTTTGGGTACCGGAGACATGGGTATCGGCAACACCACCCCCTCCGCGGCTATTGCAGCAGCCATCACCGGATACGCTCCCGGAGAGGTGGTGGGACGGGGGACCGGGGTGGATGATGCGGGTTTCTTCCGAAAGATGTCCGTGGTGCAACGGGCCCTTCAGGTGAACCGTCCGGACCCGTTAGATGGCTTGGACGTATTGCACAAGGTGGGCGGATTTGAGATCGGTGGGTTGGTCGGCGCGATCCTGGCCGCGGCTGCACACCGGCGTCCGGTCGTAGTGGATGGCTTCATCTCCACTGCCGCCGCGTTGATTGCGGTCACGCTGGCCCCCCAGGTACGTCCGTATCTCATTGCCGCGCATCGTTCCCAAGAACGGGGCCATCAATTGATGTTGGAGTGGTTGGGCTTGGAACCCCTGCTCGATTTGGATTTGCGCTTGGGGGAAGGCACCGGCGCGGCGTTGGCTGTAAACATCGTGGAGGCTGCGTGCAAGGTTTTGGACGAGATGGCTACGTTTGCCGAAGCCGGCGTATCGGAACGGGACACATGAGTGGAAATCGAGAGGGATCCATCTCACTTGATGCTGGATTTTGGGATCTCTTGTACAGGCCAATTCCTACAAAGCCCTATCGTTTCCGTCTACGCTGTACGAGAGAGTACCACCTCAATTGAAATAAACTCTACCGAGCGTGTCAGGTTGGACGAATTCGGGTGGATGGGGGAGAATAGTAAGGAAATGGGGCATATTTTTCGTGTGTGAAGGAGGAGCGTATGGGGTCACCGCGGACCAAAGTGGAAGTCAAGGGGTTTGAAGCACGTCACTATGATAAGTTGATGGATCTCATCACATTAGGCCAATACGGGCGTTATCTGCAAAAGGTTATCGCCGCTATGAACATCCGGCCCGGAGATGCGATCCTGGATTTAGGTTCAGGCACCGGGCGGAATATGTGTTTGATGGAGAAGTACACGGGACCGAGGGGTCGTTTAGTGGGCTTGGATATCGGAGAAGAGATGTTGGCCCAGGCACGGGAACGTTGTAAGCACTTGCCGCATGTGACGATCATGAAACAACGCATTGAGGAACCCTTGCCCTTTGAAGAGGAATTTGACCACGTGACCATCTCTTTTGTTCTGCACGGGTTTGAAGATGAGGACAAAGAAAAGATCATCGCCAACGCATACAAAGCACTTAAGCCCGGAGGTATGTTTTGGATTTTGGATTACAACGAGTTCGACCTAAGTAAAAAGCCGTTCTTCGTCAAATTCCTGTTCACTCGGGTAGAATGTCCTTTGGCCGCGGAGTTCGTTGCGCTGGATTTACGGTCCATGTTGCGTCAACACGGTTTTCGGGAGTTTGAAGAACACCTTTATGCCCGACATTACATCCGTTTACTCGGCGCGCGAAAGTAAAAGAGCCGAACCGCGGGGCGTCGGTCACAGGGCTTTTCAACGGCCGAACACGCGAAGATATCCTGTCGGCGATTGAGCCGTTGGCGGGTGAAGGCACTGCCGGGTGGGCGAAGGCACTGCCTTCGCCTACCCCGTGCTCTGAAAAGCCTAGGTCGATCTTCGGGAGCCTTGACAATTCTTTGTTCTGGCCCTATACTGGGGATACAGATAAGGAGGGGCGTCCTTGCGAGGGGAACAAGGTGTGAATGTGAAGAAGGGGTAAGTAAAGGCACCACGGGCACGTGTGTGCCTTTTTTCTTTACCTAAATCATGGGGGCTTTGCCCACGAATGCGGAAGGAGGGATCGGCATGATGGACTCAGCGATGATCAGCAAAATTCAAAAGGCCAAACAGTACGCCGAAGAACGGGATCGTATGCAATTTGAATCGTTCAAGGTGCTGTTTCGGGGAAACCACGACACATATACCGTCACGTACGAACAGGGACGATGGCACTGCACCTGTCACTTCTTTGAGCAGCGTGGAGTGTGCAGTCATACAATGGCGTTGGAGCGTGTACTCGAGGGAATGGTTGAACCGGCCATGATTTCGGAAGCGGTTGTCTGACATGTGCTTTTAGTGGGAGGAGCGTTGGAACGCCAAGGGACGGGCATCGCGCGCGGCCCTTGGCGTTTCTTTATGCGTGGACGTTACGTCATCCTTTTAGGGAACGGACGGGAGAAAGTGCCCTCTGAACGATTTGTTTGTCCAACAACACACGGTATAATAGATAAGGATGGTGCGGCCTCTCGATGTGTTGACCACCAAGTGATGTTCTGCGTGACCCGGTTGGTATCCCGCAGCGGGATGAGCAGTTTATTGATGTATCCAATCTTGTTTGCCACACATTTAAGCGGTTCCACACAGCACAAAGGAGGGGGGGTATGAACGGCGAGGTGGATTTCGCAGGGATGGTCAATCGGATGATTCGGGCAGCCATGTTGGATGCCCAAGTCTTTGAGGAAGTCGAACACGATCCTTCCAAAGATCAAGAAGCGCTCATGGCTGTACTGGTGGTCGCGATGGTCAACGGCGTGCTGGCTTTTCCGATATCATTAATGAGAGGACACAGTTTTGCCACAGCGGTTACGTCTCTCGTGTTTGGCATTGTGTGGACGGTCATAGGATACTATATCTACGCCTACCTGGCCTTCTACATTGGCACTTCTTTGTTCCAAGGGCAGGCGGATTTTGGTGAGTTGCGCCGGGTGCTTGGGTACGCGTATGCCCCTACCATTTTTAATTGGATTCCTTGTATTGGGCCGATAGTGGCTGCGGTTTGGTCCTTTGTGGTCGGGGTGGTGGCGATTCGTCAGGCATTGGACGTGGATACCACCAAAGCGTTGCTTACCGCCTTGATCTCCATTGCCGTCATCTTTGTGTTGGCGATGATATTGGGCGGCATTTTGGGAGCCGGGGCAGTGGGTTTATCGGCGGTCAAGTAATGTAAAATCTCCATAAGGGCATATGTGTGATTTTCGCCGCCGTCGACGGCGGCGAAAATCACACCCATTATGCGCTTCAAACGCGATGTGTCCTCAACTATAAGGGATATTCTTTGCCCTTGTGGAGAGGGGTCTTCTTTTTGAAAGGAGCCGCACATGTGGAGATGGTTCCTAAAGCGTACCATCGTGGCGCTTTTTGTAGCCGCCATCATATGGGTAATTTATCGGATGACAACCATTACACCACCTGAACCCAAAGCCATTTACCGTGATTTGCCCCGGCCCGCCATTTTTGCCCATCGGGGAGGTGCGGGCCTGTGGCCGGAGAACACGTTGTTCGCGTTCCGCCACGCGTGGGAGATGGGCGTGGACGTGTTAGAGATGGATGTCCACGCGACCCGCGACGGCCACGTTGTGGTTATCCACGATGATACGGTGGACCGAACCACCAACGGCTCCGGCCGGGTGGGGGACATGACCCTCGCGGAGATTCAGTCTTTGGACGCGGGATATCGTTTTACGCCGGACGGAGGTAAAACTTTCCCCTACCGAGGGCAGGGCATCCGCATTCCCTCCCTGGAAGAGGTGTTCGACGCGTTCCCCAATGCTCGGTTTAACATCGAGGTCAAGTCCAACGATCCACCGGTCATCCCTGCCTTGGTGGAATTAGTGCATCGTAAGCACGTGGAAAATCGCATCATCGTCGGCTCCTTCAACAGGGCGATAGCCCATGAACTCCGTGTTCGTCTGCCCCACGTGGCCACCTTCGCAACGCAGCAGGAAGCCACCATGTTCTGGGTGTTTCAGACCTTACGGATCCCGCGCGCGTGGCGTCCTGTCCCCGACACGTTGCAAGTTCCTGTGACCCGTAACGTGTACGGCCACCGTGTGACCGTTGTGACTCCTCGTTTTGTGCGTAGTGCCCACCGCGTGGGCGTGCGCGTGGATGTATGGACCGTAAACGATCCCGATATGATGGCTCGTCTGTTAGATATGGGCGTAGACGGCATTATGACAGATTATCCGGATAAACTCCTGGAATTGTTCCGGGCCCGGGGGTTACGTTGAAAGGAATGCGCGTTTCATCGGGAACCGCCGGTTCCGGCCCGGCGTCGTAATACTCGGCCAATCATCATCTGCGAGCAGAGTGCCCCGTTGGGAATCTCTCTGCTGCCGAATGGAGTCATCCACTTTTGTGTGCTTTCGTGTAACGGAAGCGTAGAAATCGGTCAATGAGGAAAGGATGGGGTTTATGTATCGTTCCACACGCTTCGCGCAAATAGCGATTGTCCTCCTCTTTGGGCTGATTCTCCTTGTTGGATGCCGAAAGTCTACTCCCACGCCGACGCCTATACCGCCGACTGTTACGCCTACGCCACGACGCGTCGATACCCGCGTGGCAGGGGGGGCGGCAAGGCCAAGTCCCACATGGACCCCTCGCACCCACGTGATGGAGGTCACCACGCCAACGCCCCTTCCGCCGGTGATTGTGGGGATGTCCCCCGGGCCGGGCGATGAAGCGCGGCCGGATGCGCCCATTGAGATCCGGTTCAACGTGCCTGTGGACCCTAAAAGTGTACGCGCGTCGTTACAGATTCTTCCTTCTGTGCCCGGCGATATTGAAGTCCAGGACACGGTGGTACGATTCCGTCCTCGCAAGCCGTTCCCGCGCGGCCGGTGGGTGACCGTCCGCGTGACCGACGATTTGAAAAGCCGGGCCGGCCTTGCGTTGCCCCGTCCCGCCTATTACCGTTTTATCACCCAAAGTCCGTTGGAAGTCGTTCAGCACGTTCCCGCCCAAAAGGCTGAGGGTGTACCTGTAGATCAACGTGTGCGCATCATTTTCAACCGGCCGGTCATCGCCCTCGACGCGACTTCTACATGGACGGATACGCCTCCGTGGTTCCGTATTTCCCCCCAAGTCGAGGGACGGATCCGCTGGGTGGACACGGCCACCATGGAATTCCGGCCGAATACCGGGTTTACGCCGAGCACCATGTACACAGTCACCATTGCTCCGCCTTTGGAAGCATTGGATGGGGCCCCCTTGACCGAGCCTGTGCGGTTCTCGTTTAAGACCGTGGTTCCTAAAGTAGTGGATGTGCAAGTGCAAACCGTTGGACGTAAGCCCTCATACATTTTGCCTTCCACCCCTTTCACCATTACCTTCTCCACCGCGATCCACATCTCCTCTGCTCAAGAAAATGTGTACTTGGAGGATTCAAAGGGGCAGGTGTATCCTGTGGACCTCACCCAACCCCAACCTGAAGTCCTGGTCGCCCGTCCTCAGCAGCTCCTGACATTGGGAGAGAGGTATACCCTGTGGGTGCTGAAGGATATCCGAGCACAAGTGGGTGATGTACCCCTTGCGATAACGTATCACGCTTCCTACACCGTTGTACCGCCTATTCGTGTGTTGAAGACTAAACCTCGCGACGGGCAGACCGATGTCCCCCCCGGAGGCATGGGAATTTCCATCGCCTTTGCGGGAGTTGTAGATGAGAACTCTCTCGCCCATCACGTTCATGTCATTCCAGAACCCACCGAGGTGTACACCTACTTTGATGGCTATGGTAACGTGCTCTGGATCAACTTTTCCGCGGACGCCCAGACCACGTACACCGTCACCCTGGATGCTGCTGTGGCCGATGTGTTCGGAAATACGTTAGGCTCCCCCTTTTCTCTTCACTTCACTACAGGGGATTTCCTCCCATCCTACGACGTGGAACTTCCGTGGGAAGCCGCGATGTTCGATGTATCGTTGCCCATCACCTTCGCGATTAAAGCCCGTAATGTGGAGAAAATGACCGTACGGCTCTACAAGCCGTCCCCGGACGACCTATCGACTATGGGGCCTATGGAGCCTTGGGAACTGGCTCGGTTGGACAAAGATCGGCTAGGACCGGTGCAATACACGTGGGTTATACGTTACCCTCGGGAACGAAATGTGTGGCATACCCAATCAGTCATCCTCGCCAAGGAAGGTCAAGCGCCTTTAGATTCAGGAGTGTATGTCCTCGAAGTTGAAGCCCCAATGGGTGGGGAGGACATCTCCAGGCGTCGGTATTTTGTTGTCATTACCCCGTACAACCTCATGCTTAAGGTCGACTCGAAGGAAGCCTTGGTCTGGGCCACCAACTTACACACAGGGCAACCCGTCCCTGATTTGCCGCTGGCCGTGTACTCGGGTGATGATATTTATACGGTGACGACCGATCAGGATGGTTTGGCCCGTGTGCCTTTGGGCGAACGTCCTCCTTGGTCTCCTGTCGTCGTCCTTGCTCATCCAGATCAACCTGATGGGTTAGTAAGCAGCAACTGGTCAGAAGGGATTAACCCCTGGGCCTTCCATCTCGTGGGAGATTACGCGGTCCCTGGCAACCTAGTGGCTCATCTCCAGACGGACCGCCAAGTATATCGTCCCGGGCAGACTATTCATTGGCGTCTTATCGTCCGCATCGATAACGATGGGGTGTACGAACTCCCGCCGGATACGACCATTCATGTGCAAGTGGACGATCCGGACGGCAATACTGTGTATGCGCGAGATGTGGAATTGGATGGTATGGGAACGGCAAGTGGGGATATTCCCCTCGCCGACAACGCGGCCATTGGGTTCTACAACATGTGGATTCAGGGCGCGGATCTCCTAGAACCGCCGGTGGTGTTGGTGGCTGCTTATCGAAAACCTGAGTTTGAGTTGAACGTCAAGGCCAAGTCCACGGAAGTCGTACAGGGGGACACGGTAACGATTGTGGCTCAGGCCCGGTACTTTTTCGGCGCACCCGTGGCCAACGCGAAGGTGTCGTACACGGTGACGGACGAGCCGTATTTCTTCTCATGGACATGTACGGGGGGTGCGTGCCCGTATTATTCGTTCCAAGAACAAGACTGGTGGGCATGGGAGCCATTCCCCTCACCGGGAAAACCGTTGGTTCGGGGAACAGGACATACTGATGCCCACGGGGTGTTTACACTGACTTTGCCCGCGGAGCTGGAAGAAGAGCAAGGGAGCCGTCGTTGGACTGTGGAGATTAACGTGCAGGACGTGAGCGGCCAGGTGATCAGCGGGCGTTCACATGTGGTTATCCATAAGGCCGGTGTGTACCCCGGTGTGGCCACGCGCGATTACGTGGTCTCTACCGGGGAGGACGTGGTGGCTGATATCATTCTGGTAGATATCCACGGTCAGCCTGTGCCTAACACGGATGTGACCTTCGTGGCCTTGCAGGAGAAATGGCACAACGTGCGCAAGAAGGATGCGGACGGCATATACCGCTGGGTGTCCGCCGTGGATTTGAGACCTGTATACACCGCGACCGTCCATTTAGATGACCGGGGACGGGGGGTGGTTCAGTTCACACCGGAGCAAGGGGGCACGTATCGCTTGCGTGTGATCGCGCGGGATGCTCAAGGCCACGAAGCGCGGGCTGCTACCTACGTGTGGGTTAGTGGCCAGAAGTATGTGTCTTGGCGTCGCGAGAACAACGACCGTCTCTTCCTCGTTGCCGACAAACCCTTTTACAAAGTGGGAGAAACCGCTCAGGTC
>CAYPUG010000060.1:0-15538 GCA_964413905.1 uncultured Anaerolineae bacterium
CGTTCTGGTGTTGTTTGGGTACGGGTGCAAATACCTTGGAAGGACATAGAGCCGAAGTCCGGGGAGTATCGCTGGGACGTGTGGGATCGACGGGTGCAGAACGTGCACAGCGCGGGCTTGCATCTTATTGCGCTCTTAAATACCACACCCCCCTGGGCCCGAGCGACCGATGACGCGTCTAACCCCTTTGCGCCCCCATCAGACCCCCAAACAATGGCTCGCTTTGCCCGAACGTTCGCGGCACGTTATCGCCGTGCCGTACGTTACTATCAAGTCTGGGATGAACCGAACATTGCCCCCCACTGGGGAAATAGAGAAACCGACCCCCTGGGATACGTGTACTTGCTCAAGGCTGTATCCACGGCCATCCGTTCTGTGGACCCTGAGGCTGTTATCCTCAGCGCGGGCCTGGCCCCGACCCTTGATCCGGGCCGCCTCAATCGGAACGACCTCGCATATTTGCGCGAATTGTACACCCTGGGCGCGGATGCGTGGTTTGATGTGTTGGCCTGGGAGCCGTACGGGTTTGACCGCCCGCCGGAGGAAGCGCCTTCTCCGCACCGTCTAAACTTTCGTCGGTACGAATTGGCTCGTGCGGTCATGCGGGAATTCGGGGATGATGATACGCCTATATGGTTTGTTGCCTTTGGTTGGAATGCGTGTGCTCAGAAGACCCCGTGGAAGACCGTGTCGCGACAGGAACAGGCCGAATACCTACGCCGCGCGTACATGTGGGTCATGGATCACGCGGCCTACGTGGGCCCAATGTTGTGGACCCACGCGTATCCAATAATCGATCCTGCAGCACCTGAATGGGGATTTGCCTTATGGACCCCCGACGGCTTTCCTCAACCGGCGTGGAAAACCCTCCAGACCGTGGCTGCTCTGCCTGCCGCAGATTTAGGCATACATCCCCTTTCCGCTGAACCTCCGGTCATCCTTTCTTTTTGGGGAACGGCAGTCGCGTTGAAGGCAAAGGTAGGCCCCCGTTGGGATATTCTATGGATCTCTGTAGACGGCAAGCCGGTCCCTCGTTTACCCCGAGATGCTCAAGGGCGTTCCTACTTGAATCTATACCGGCCGCGTCCTGCAACCTTGATCGTGCCCTTGGCCGAGTATTTACCGCACGGTCTCCATACCCTTGTCATCCAACAAGGGCCGGGCGATCCTATATGGGCATTTGAATCTCTCATCATCTTCCGACCGAGCCACGTTTCCAAAATCTGGCTCATCATCTTAGGCCTTGGGGTGTTGGGGGGACTATTTGGGTTATTTGTGTTTTGGCGTAGAGGATACAGATTTCCGATTATTGTCCCCTGCCGGTTTTCTTCCCTAGTTCTTTACAGTTTAATGGGGATAGCATTCCTCATGCCCTTTGCTACACGATATATAAGATTTGGGCCCTGGCTGATGGCGCCGCCGGTTTTAGGACTCGGTGTGACCGGGTTGTTTCTGGGATGGTCGTACTTGAACAACGAGATTTGCCTGCGTGAGTATACATGGGATTTAAAGATGATAGGTGCATGGGGAATGCTGTTCGGTGTCTTTGCTGCTCTCTGGATCTTTGGAGATATCTCCTGGGGGATTTTTTGGACGCGAGTAGGGGCACCGTTTGTGGTGTTTTTGGGTGTGGTGTTGGTTGGGGGGATTGGGGGAAATAGTCAACAGGCTACGCGAACCACCCTGCTCACCACCCCACTCATTCTCAGCGGCACCCTTCTCGCCATCACAACGTTTCTCCTCGATGCGCCCAAACTCATATCCCTCCTCCACCTAGATATTCCCCCCTTTCCCCGCCTCCAAGGATTCTTTGGCTCCCCCAATCACCTCGCCCTCATCCTCCTGCGCATCCTGCCTTTTGCCCTGGTCCAAAGCGAAAGCGACTCAAGGCCCACATGGGCACGAGCCAGCGTTCTCCTCATGGGGCTCGCGTTGGCTCTCACCCAGTCCCGCAGCGTGTGGCTATTGGGCATGCCTGTGCTGATACTCGCATTAGGACTCCGGCGCCCACGCCGCATCATGTGGTTAGGCACAAGTTTCCTCATAGGCGGCCTTCTTCTTTTCTTTCGGGGTGAAGAGACCCTCCGGCACCGTTGGCTTATCTGGCAAGGAACATGGGCGTTGATAAAAGCGCATCCCTGGTTAGGCATTGGCATAGGGATGTTCCCCCACGTGTATCCCATGTATGCCCGCCCCACCGCGTGGCGAGAACCTTTGCTGTACCACGCGCACAATGTGCTCTTACACACCGCGGCCGCCGTGGGTATCCCTGCTGCACTGGGCTTCTTCTATCTCCTGGCCCGCGCTCTCTGGCCGCCACCTCAAAGTCCCATGACACGTGCCGCGTGGGCATCCCTCCTAGCAGGTCTGGCATGCGGTCTTGTAGACGCTTTTTGGGCCCTGGATGACCTGGCTTATTTGACCGCATGGGCGTGGGGGTTACTATACGTATCAGAAAACGAAAATCCATCCGAGAATCTGGAGCGTGAATGATGAACATTGGATTTGTCTCAACACGATTGGCAGGCACAGATGGCGTCTCCTTGGAAACAGGGAAATGGGCGACCATTTTCCGTCGCTTGGGCCATCATGTATATTACTGCGCCGGAGAATTGGAGCCCGATGGTCCCCCAGGTCTTCTGGTACCGCGGATGCACTTTGCCCACCCCGAAGTCCGTTGGATTCATGACCATGCATTTGGGACAACAACCCCCGTGGCAGACTTATATCCGCGCATCCACGCGTTGGCCCAAGATCTCAAAGAATATCTTCGCCGCTTTATAGAAGCCTTTCGCTTAGATGTCCTCGTGGCCGAAAACGTCCTCGCCATTCCCATGAACATTCCCTTAGGGGTGGCCCTCACAGACGTTATCGAAGAGACAGGCATTCCCACCATTGGACATCACCACGACTTCTATTGGGAACGCGAACGGTTTTCCGTGACCTGTATCCCGGACATTCTAGAACGTGCTTTCCCCCCCACCCTACCCACCATCCACCACGTGGTCATTAGCACGCCGGCCCAAAAAAGCCTCAAAGAACGGCGCGGTGTAGAAAGTGTGGTGATTCCAAACATCTTTGATTTCGCCCGTGCAGCCCCCGGCCTATCTGCGTTCGCCCGAGATTTACGGGGCGCGTTGGGATTGAGCGATGATGACTTGTTCATTCTTCAACCCACCCGCGTTGTGCGACGCAAAGGTATAGAACTGTCCATTGAATTGGTACGACGCCTACGCGAACCTCACAACGTAAAACGACTCCTAAACAAACAACCCGTTCTTATCATTACCCATCGCGCAGGTGATGAAGGGTTTGATTATTTGGAAGAGTTAGAACACAAAGCCCAAGAGAGTGGTGTCCCTTTGATTTACGCGGCCACCCGCTTTGCCCCGCGCCCCCGCCGCGAAGGGCCGGAGAAAATATATTCTCTATGGGACGCATATATCCACGCGGACTTCGTCACATATCCTAGTCGATATGAAGGGTTTGGAAATGCCCTTTTAGAAAGCATTTACTTCCGATTGCCAACGCTCGTGAACCGCTACAGCGTCTATGTGTCAGACATTGCCCCTCTCGGATTTGACCTCATCGAGATTGAGGGAGCCATTACGGATGAAACTGTAGAAGCAACCATCGAAGCGATTATCGATCCGGTCCGGCGTCGTCGAATGGTGGAGTACAATTACTATCTGGCCCTACATCACTTTTCCTATGAAGCGATTACGCCTCTCTTACAGCGCTTACTTCAACAATGTGCAGCCTAACGGGGACCGTTGGGTGCAGGGCCGCGGCGCTTGACGTTTCAGCGCGCGTGTCGTAACATGTGAGCGGCGCATCATGGAGGATGACACCGATGACCATGCATATTCACATACCCAAGACTACATTGAAAGCACGAATCGGCTTTGTGTCGACACGCTTAGCCGGCACAGATGGTGTTTCTTTGGAAACCCAAAAATGGGACGCCGTCCTCGCGGCTGAAGGGCATCAGCGATTTTACTTTGCCGGTGAATTGGATTGGCCCGCCGACCGGAGCTACCTCGTCCCCGAAGCCCACTTCAAGCATCCCGACATTATGGCGCTTACAGCCGACCTGTTTGATGACTACATCCGCACACCGGAGACATCGGAACGGGTTCGCAAGCTCAAAGACCACTTGAAGCACCACCTTCACGAATTCCGAAAACGATTTGATATCAACCTTCTTATTGTCGAAAACGCGCTCTCACTGCCCATGAACGTCCCCTTAGGGTTAGCCCTAGCCGAATTCATCGTGGAAACAGAAATCCCGGCCATCGGTCATCACCATGATTTCTACTGGGAACGAGTCCGCTACGCGGTGAACGCGGCCGCGGATTACCTGCGCGCGGCTTTTCCTCCCGTTCTGCCGTCCTTACAACATGTCGTCATTAACTCCTTCGCACGTGCTCAACTGGCCTTGCGGACCGGAGCCAGTTCAACGTTGATTCCCAATGTCATGGACTTTGACCACCCCCCACCTCCACCTGATACTTATGCCGACGATCTACGCGAGGCACTGAACATTCCCAAAGAAGCCTACTTCATCCTCCAACCGACGCGCATTGTTCCACGCAAGCGCATAGAACACGCCATCGAACTCGTGCGCCGACTGGAAGTTCCCGCCGTTTTGGTTATCTCCCACGCTTCGGGGGACGAGGGAGATGCCTACGCGCATTATTTGCTGGAATACGCATCGCTCATGGGCGTGGACGTCCGATTGGCCGCGAATCGGATCTCCTATCATCGCGGGTATGATGAAAAAGGCCGTAAGATTTACTCCCTGGCCGACGCCTATCAACACGCAGACTTGGTCACGTATCCCTCCGCGCTGGAAGGGTTCGGCAACGCGTTTCTGGAGACCATCTACTACAAACGGCCTATTGTAATGAGTGCGTACGAAATATTCCGGGTAGATATTCAACCCAAAGGCTTTAAAGTGATCACCTTCTCAGAATTCGTCGATGATGACACCGTCCGCAAAGCCCGTCATTTGCTCCACGACCCAGAACTGGTACGCGTGATGGGTGAACACAATTACGAACTCGGGCGCCGCTACTATTCATATAGAACCTTGGAAAAACGGCTCGCAGCCCTTATGAGCGAATGCTGTGGAGATTAAGTGATGAGCGCACCTATTGTCATCCTACACTATGCAGGTCCACCGACCATCGGAGGGGTGGAACTCACCATCTACCATCATGCCCGTTGGTTGGCCGAACATAACTACCCGGTGCATGTCGTTGTGGGCCAAGGAGAACCTTTTCACCCAGGCGTGAAAGTGAGTGTCATCCCGGAAATCCACTCTCGACACCCAGATGTATTGACCATCACCAAAGCCTTAGCTGAAGGACACATCCCCTCTGCGTTTTACACGCTGCGAACACACCTACGCGAACGACTGCGCCCCGTCCTCCAGGAAGCACAAGCCGTTATTGTTCATAACGCGATGACCCTACATAAAAATATGGCGTTAACGGCCGCTCTGTACGATTTGGCCCAACAAGGCCTCACGCGGTTCATTGCCTGGGCCCATGACTTTGCCTGGCGGGATGAGTTATACATACCTGAGATGCACCCGGGCTATCCATGGGATCTCCTGCGGACTCCCTGGCCTCATGTAATGTACGTCGTGGTCTCGCAACACCGTCGTCAACTGCTCGCCGAACTCCTCGGAATCCCTGGGCCGTCTATCCACGTTGTCCCACCCGGCGTTGACGTGTCCCAATTCTTGAAACTGGAGAAGGAGACACAGCGCCTGGTAGAGCGTTTAGACCTCTTGGCAGCCGCTCCGCTGATTCTTTTGCCGGCACGTATCACTCGACGGAAGAACATAGAATTCGCAATAGAGATTATGGGGGCTCTAGTACCAGAGATGCCTAAGGCGCGCTTAATTGTCACCGGCCCGCCTGGACCGCACAATCCCTCAAATATCGCTTACTTGAACGCCCTACGGGAACGCCGTGCACAACGAGGGCTAGAACACCACGTCCATTTCCTGTACGAATACGGGGAAGGAGATACCCCTCTTCACGTTACCGACGCGATGATGAGCGATCTCTATCAACTGGCCGACATTTTGCTTTTCCCCAGCAAACGCGAAGGGTTCGGCATCCCCGTGTTAGAAGCCGGATTGACCCGCCTGTTGATCTTTGCGTCGGACATTCCGCCCGTACGTGAAAGTGCGGGTCCGTGGGCTATACGATTCGCTTTAGACGCCCCGCCCCATCTCGTCGCGCGACAAATCACCGAACATGTGAACGCCAGCCCCATATACCGCATGAGAAAACGCGTGTTGACAAACTACACATGGGATAGCATTATGGAAAGAAGAGTCCTCCCACTTATACAAAACAGTAGAGCACAGGAGGAACTGAAATAATGCAAACAGAAGCTCCGCGAACGAGAGCACGTCACACATGGGAAATTCAACCACGCCACGGCTATCGCATCCTGCTCCCGGTAGGAAGTCGCGAGGAAGCCGAAGTCCTGTTGCCGGTCGCAAGCATTTTGGCGAAAGCTTATCATGGCCAAGTTATTCTTCTCCACGTTGTCGCCGTACCAGAAGGCCGGCCCCTCAGCGAAGGCGCTGCGGAAGCCAGTCGGGTCCGGCAACAAATAGACCACTTCCTCGCGGAGAAAGGAATGAGCGATGTTCCTGTCCGCACGGTCGTGCGTGTCGCCCATGAACTTTGGGAAGGCATTTGGGAGACCGTGCGGCAAGAAAACATCGACATGCTCATCTTGGGCTGGTCCAGCGACACACTCTCCCCTGTGCTGGGCCCCTTGAAAGACTCACGATTAGCCAATCCGCCTTGCCATGTGGTGATTATCAGACCGGGGGAGCAGCTGCGACAGGCACAAGATTGGAGTCACATCAAGCGCATTCTCCTCCCCATTCGTGGTGGACCCCACGCCACTTTATCCCTTTCCGTGGCCGACGCGCTGGCCAACGCGCTCCAGGCGGACATCACCATCCTGCACGTTTCGGAACCGCCACGGTATGAGGATGCCGAACAATTTCAATCCGCGTGGGCCCCGGCATTGCATCAATTAGAAAGTGTGACCCGCACCATCACCGCAGTGGGAGATGTCGCCGGCTCTATTCTGCGCGAGGCGTCTGACCATGAACTTATTGTCATGGGAGCATCTGTGCGCAGAGTGGAGCCGGACGGCTGGATTGGTCCTATCTTGCGGGAAGTCACCCGTAACACACGGGCAACCATCGTAGTAACAAAAGAACGAGCCCCGGAAAGTAGGACACACCGCACCGCCCCCACAGAAGAACCTCTGCCGGTCGAAAAACCCTTAACGGTTATTGTCAACAAATGGTTCGCGGAGAACACATTCCACAGTCGGGAGTTTGAAGAGATTGAGCGGTTGGTCGAATTGAAGGAAGAACAAGGAGTAACGATCAGCCTTGGCCTACCTGCCCTCAATGAGGAGGAAACCGTTGGAAACGTCATTCAAACCGTCAAAAGCGCGCTGATGGAACGCTATCCTTTGCTGGACGAAATCGTTCTGATTGACTCCGGATCGGTAGATTACACGCGCGAAATTGCCATGGATCTGGGCATACCGGTGTACATTCACCAGGAGGTCCTCACCCAATACGGTGCGTATCACGGCAAAGGGGAAGCGCTTTGGAAAAGTCTATACATCCTCAACGGAGACATCATCGCTTGGATTGATACAGACATTAAGAACATCCACCCCCGATTTGTGTACGGCATTCTTGGGCCTCTGCTGAAAAACCCTCGTATTATGTATGTAAAGGGGTTTTATCGCCGTCCTTTGCGTCAAGGAAATAAACTTGTGGCCGGTGGCGGGGGGAGAGTTACCGAGTTAACCGCGCGTCCCTTGCTGAATCTGTTTTTCCCCGAACTTTCGGGGCTTATTCAACCTCTATCCGGGGAGTACGCAGGCCGCCGAAGTGCACTCGAACGTCTGCCTTTTTTCACGGGATACGGTGTAGAAACCGGCTTGCTCATCGACATGCTGGAAGGATTTGGGCTCCACGCCATTGCCCAAGTTGATTTACTGGAACGGGTGCATCACAACCAACCGCTTCAGGCACTTTCCAAAATGGCCTTTGCCATCATTCAAGTCGTCATTCGTCGGCTGGAAGACCGCCACAAAATCCGTCTCCTGGCCGATATCAACAAAACGATGAATCTGATTCGCTACGAGCCGAACCGATATTATCTAGAAACCGTGGAAATTATTGAGCGCGAGCGCCCGCCCATGATCACCCTGCCGGAATACCGACAGAAACGGGGATTACCCGAAGACGAAGAGGACTGCCTCCCCCGTCCGTCTAGGCGGCACGGTGCAAGGTAAAGATGACGCGCAAACCGGTTCCGGGCCCCTGGCTTTCTGCCCAAATCCGACCGTTATGCCGTTCGACGATCTCTCTGCATAGAGCCAGGCCGAGGCCCAAGCCACTGGTGGGGTAACGTTCCGGCCGATCAACTTGGTAAAAACGCTCGAAAATGCGAGATAGCGCTTCCGGGGGAACACCAATGCCTTCATCCTCCACCGCGATAAAAACTTCGTTCTGTTCAACCCATGCCCGTAGAGTCGTGGTAGCGCCTTCGGGACTGTACTTGCGGGCATTGTCGAGCAAGTTGTTGAGCACACGCATCAGAAGGTCGGGGTGCCCTTGGACTTTATCGACAGCCGGGGCAACATCAACGCGCAAACGTTGACCCACCCCCTCAAAAGCGAGGCGCCATGAAGAGGCGACATCCTCCAAAAGACGTTTTATATCAACCGTCCGCAAGGTGACTTGCATCTGCTCAACACGCTGGAACGTTAGAAATTCATGAACCAGATAACTGACATGGCGGGCCTGCTGCACAATGGTTCGTATGAGTTTTTGATCCCGCTCTTCTAAATCATTAGCGTGACGTTCGGCCAGAAGTTCGGCCGAGCCCACAACTAAAGTCAACGGCGTCCGCAACTCATGGGATACAGTACGCACAATTTCGCTGCGTACGTTCAACGCACGACGCAATTCCTCATTTGCTCGCAGCGCTTCTTCATAATAAAACGTGCGTTCGAGGGCCAAAGCCAGGGCATCGGCCACATCTTGTAAGAAATGAATCAATTCCTCGGAAACCGTCTGGGGATGCGACCAAGCCAGGTTTAAAGAGCCTAAGATACGATCCCGGACTTTAAGGGGGATGTTCACACGCGCCCGATGGCCGGCTTGGTATAATGCTCGCTCCGCGGGTTTCTGAAGTTCCCGGCTCAAATCAGGGGTGATATGCACCCGTCCTGCCAGTACATCACCGGCCACAGAGGTGTCTTCCACAGCCAGCCGATCCCCTTGATTTAATTCCACTCGGGGTTGATCCAACGCCACGACGCGAAACCAGCGCGGGTCATCCTCGAGCAGCGTTAAACTCACTCGACTACAGCCGGAGAGTCGACGCACTCCGGAAACCACGGTGGGAAAGGCATCCGTGACTTGTGGAGAAGCGTTCAATGCCTTGATAATATCCCCTACGATAGCCAGAGTTTCTGCGTGATGGAACGCCCGGCCCTCCACCCGATGCCGCTGAAGGGCCGCGGCTAGGATATTCGCCGCCGCTCGTAACGCGTTCACTTCCGCCGGCGACCATTCTCGCTCCTGCCGACAGGCATCAAACCCGATGAATCCCCACCATTGGCCTTGGACGAAAATAGGCACGGATAACGTACTGACTACACCATTCGCCTCTAAAACACGCCGTTCTTCCACCGGAAATGTGCGCACATCCCCGTAAATGATCCCCCCGCGTGACATCACGTCGGCCCAGCGTTCAAAACCTAACTCGGACCAAGGCTTCTGCTCATCTTCCGAATGCAAGGCGCTCCGGGGGAGCACACCGGGAGCGGACCACTCATATACGAGGTGTAAGTACACAAGTTCAGGGTGGGGGCGCCGGGCAAAAACTACAACCCGATCAACCTGAGCCGCCGTACCGAGTTCCGCCAGAGCACGCTGTACGACCCGATCCCAATCGGTGCCCCATTCGGCGCGCAAAAACCACTCGGCTACATTAGCAACCGCCCGCAGGATATCCGCCTCTATTGTGTTCTTTACACGCATCCGCATCGCTTATATTTTTATTCGCCCTCTTTCAAACCCAACATGTCAGCAACCCACCCCAGACTCACACTCGCCAGCGCTGCCCGTGTGGGTATGCCTGTCTCCACATCCCAACCGTTCATGGCATAATACAGGTCCTTAGCACGTTCCAATTCTCCCTCATCCAATACAATTCCGTCCGAACGACCACCTTGCAAGGCCTCTTTAAAAAAGCGACGAGGCAAACGATCCGCATCGCGGCCTATTCCCTCCCGTGCATTAAAGGCCCGCAACATGTTCAAACGGCGCCGTCCCACCTCCAGCAATTCGTATAAACTCACATTCCACCCGGTCACTGCCCGCACAACCTCCACCAGCTGGTTGACATCGTATAACTGCCACGAGGGGCCGTACACAAAATGACAGACATTGATGGTGTCCATCAGGCTGTAGTACCACTGCGTGCGTACCGCGAACTTAACCTTCTCCTCGTTAAGCACAATACGCCCTACGGGATCCTTTAAATCCAGTGTTGCCATGCGTTCTGGATATGCCTTGTAAGCGGGATCGTGTTCACTGGATTCGTGATCCGCGCCAAAGGAATTCACAGCATAAATCAAGCCCAGTGAACGTTTTACATGCGGCATATGAGCCGGCATCTCTTGCCCTTTGACCGTGCTCAACCGTTCCTCGGTGCCTCGGCCAATGATCTGGGCTGCCCGCGCAGAACCTTCGGCCAAAATATCACCAAAACCCTCCCGCTTTGCTATCATCTCGGTCATGCGCACCATTGCTTCAGCGTTACCAAACCGCAACTCAATGCCACCCGTATCTTCCTCTGTAAGCAACCCGCGCTCAAAGCAATCCATTGCCCACGCGATGGTTGCTCCGGTGGAAATCGTATCCAGACCGTACATGTTGCATATCTGATTCGCGTACGCGACCGCCTCAAGGTCATCAACCCCACAATACGAGCCAAAGGTAGCCAATGTTTCATACTCAGGCCCACCGTAACGGGGATCCACCGGATACCGCTCACTTTCCACACTCACCACCCGCTTACATCGGATAACGCATCCATAACACGTATCCCGTTCCTGCAAAATGGTCTCGGCCATCCGTTGGCCCGAGATTCGAGCCGCGCCCTCGAAATACCTTGACTGCCAGTTGCGCGTGGGAAGTCCCCCCCCTTTATTCTGGGACGGGACGATACCTGCGGTACCCCACTGAGCTAACCCGGCCACATCTGAAGATTCTAAGTGCTGGGCTCCCCAACGGGCCAATTCGCGTAAGGCTGTGGGGTCGGCAATAGGGGGCCGCCACTTGCTAGACCCCTTAACGGCAATGGCTTTCAGGTGTTTAGAGCCCATAACAGCCCCCATGCCCGTGCGACCGTTGGCGCGATTGGCCATGTTTATAAGCGCGGCCATGCGTGCAAGTTTCTCCCCGGCCGGGCCAATCTGAAGGATTTGTAGCTTCTTCTCGCCCAACTCTTCGGCGATGAGATCCTCGACTTCGCCCGTCACCCTGCCCCACAAATGCGAGGCATCTCTTAACTCCGCGGCGCCGTCGTGAATCCACAAATAAACGGGCTTTTCGGCCCGCCCCTTGATGACAATGGCGTCAAAGCCAGCGAATTTCAACTCTGCAGGGAAGTATCCCCCGGCCTGGGAATCACCTATCGCGCCCGTAAGAGGTGATTTCGCCGTGGCCGTAATGCGTGATTGACCGGAAATAGGCGCCCCTGTAATGACGCTTGTGGAGAGGATAAGCACGTTCCCGGGTCCTAAAGGATCGGCCCCGACAGGGATTTCACGCAGCGCATAATACAATCCCAGGGCGCTCCCTCCCATGTACTTTCGATAAAAGTGTTCATCCGGTGTCTCAACGTCGAGTTCACCTGTCGTCAAATTAACGTGCAGGATACGGCCATGATAACCGTAGGGCATGGGGTCACCTCCTCCGACGAAAATGATACAGCAGGCCCGAGAGATTAACAATCCGCCTCTTCAGGATACATATCGTAGTATAACGTGAGTGCAGTGGCGAACGCAATTGTAAGCCCACCTTCAAATGAAGTATAATAAAGCCATCGCTAATTTGACCGAAACAAGGAGGCGCCTATGCCGAACGTATACGCCGGTCAATATCTACATATCGACTTGACACGCCGCACCTGGCAGAGAGTCCCCATTGCCGAAGAGGACGTGCGACGGTTTGGCTTAGGTAGCGGATACGCTGCTTGGCTATTTTGGCAGCGCCTCGATCCTTCCGTTGACCCTTTTGATCCACGTAATCCCCTGTATGTGTTCAATGGTCTTTTCAGCGGGACCTTTGCTCCCACAGGATGCCGTTCCGCGTGGTGTTCCCGCTCTCCCCTGACAGGCATTTGGGGGGAATCCAACATGGGAGGACACTGGGGGGCGGAACTCCGCTTCAGCGGCTATGACGGATTGGTCATCGAAGGACGAGCCGATGAACCTGTCTATCTCTGGATAGATGGCCGCGAGGGGCGCGTGGAAATTCGTCCTGCTAAGCATGTCTGGGGGAAAAATCATTTCGAGACGTTTGCCCGTCTGCGCGAAGAGACAGACCCGAAAGCACAAATTGCATGCATCGGTGTAGCCGGCGAACATCGGGTGCTCTACGCAGCTGTGATGCAAGGGGGCATTGCTCATCCCAGGGCAGCAGGTCGCACGGGCATGGGAGCAATCATGGGCTCTAAAAACCTCAAGGCCATTGTCGTACGCGGCCAAGAGCGCCCACAATACGCGGATCCTCAAGGATTCCGGGCGTGGGTCCGGGAGGCCAACGCGTCGATTAAGGAGTACGGCGTAGGACTCAGCATGTTGGGCACGGCCGGAGGGGTCCCCGCTGCCGAAGAGTATGGGGATTTGCCCCTGCGCAACTGGCGCGATGGAACGTGGGGCCGCTCGCACCACATTTCCGGGCAGCATATGGTGGACACCATGTTTTACAAGCATACTTTCTGTTTTGCCTGCCCCATTGGTTGCGGCAAGGCCGTGGTGCTCTCTCAAGACGGTGAAGAAATCCATACTCACGGCCCGGAATACGAGACGCTGGCCGGATTCGGAGGGATGCTTCTCAACGACGATCTAGAAAGTATCGCTCGTATCAACATGCTCTGTAACGACTATGGACTCGATACTATCTCCACCTCTGCATCCATTGCCTTCGCCATCGAGGCTTTTGAGCGAGGACTCCTGACCGAGGCCGACACCGATGGACTCACCCTACGTTGGGGAGAGCCAGAAGTCGCCTTAGCCTTAGTGGAGAAAATCGCGCATCGGGAAGGATTTGGCGACTTTCTCGCCGATGGTGTGCGGCGTATGAGCGAACGATTAGGGTCAGAAAGTGAACGATTTGCCGCGCACGTCAAGGGCCTGGAAGTCCCTTATCACGATCCCCGAGCCTTCGTGGATATGGCGGCGAACTACGCGACGGCCAACCGGGGAGCTTGTCATATGGAATCGGCCAGCTATTGGCAAGGATACGGGGTAAAAATTCCCGGCCTCTATTACGAACCGCACGCAGATCGGTTAGCCAGTCGAGAGGCCGGACGGATGGCCAAACGGTATCAGGATTACCTGGGACTCTACAATGCCCTCGGCTTATGCCGGTTCATCGTCAAAGCCCGCACAGGTCCCTCCCAAATCGCCGAACTCGTCCACAGGGCCTTAGGATGGGACTGGAAGGCCGACGACGTCTTCCGAACAGGAGAACGCATCTTCAACCTCAAACGCTTAATCAACGTTCGTCTGGGAGTCACACCGGCAGACGATAAGTTACCTTATCGATTGGCAAACGAACCACGGCCCGCTGGTTCTGCCGCGGGAAACTTACCGGATATGGAACTCATTTTAGCCGAGTATTACGACGCACGCGGTTGGGATCCGACCACAGGTATTCCTACACAGGAGACACTTAAGCGATTGGGTTTGGAAGAAATAATGAAGTAACGCAAGTTCACATCAAGGAGGGATAACGCGATGAATGAGCCCATCCGCATCGGTGTGATTGGGGGTAGCGGGGTATACCAAATGGAAGCCCTGCAGGATGTGCAGGAAGTGCATATTGACACGCCTTTTGGCCCACCTTCAGATAATTACATTATCGGCACTATCGAAGGTGTGCGTGTGGCTTTTTTGGCCCGTCACGGACGTGGTCATCGCATTATGCCCCATGAACTGAACAGCCGAGCCAACATTTGGGGATTTAAAGCCCTGGGCGTAGAGTACCTCATTGCCATCTCCGCGTGCGGTTCCATGAAAGAAGAGATAAAACCCGGCCATATTGTGATTCCCGATCAACTTTTCGACCGCACCCGCCGTTCTCCCCAAACATTTTTCGGAGATGGATTGGTGGTCCATGTCAGCGTCGCCGATCCATTATGTCCTTACTTGAGCGATGTCCTTTACGAATCAGTCAAGGAAACCGGCGCTTACGTCCATAAAGGGGGGACTTTTATCATTATCGAGGGACCCCGGTTCAGTACTAAAGGAGAAAGCCGTATCTTTCGCCAATGGGGCGTGGATATCATCGGCATGACCGCTATCCCGGAGGCGTTTTTAGCCAGAGAAGCGGAAATGAGTTACGCCATCATGGCTCATGTCACAGATTACGATGTATGGCACGAAGAGGAGGAACCCGTCACTGTAGAAATGGTCATTCAACGACTACAGCAAAACGCGGAAATCGCCAAACAAGCAGTCATTAACGCTGTACGTCGTCTAAAGGACGCGCCGCCAACACCGTATCGAAACGCACTCAAGGATGCTATAATTACAGCACGAGATAAAATCCCCCCGGAGACGAAAGAACGATTACACCTGCTGGTGGGGAAATATCTGGATGAATTCTGACGGAGGTGCACTATGTCGTTACGTCGAATAGCATTTTGGCTAGGAGTTATTGTAGGTGCGGGCATCGGGTATGCTATTGGAATTTCACTCCCCGAGGAAGAACAACAACACCTCCGTGAGGAATTTCGTCGGAGAGGAGAAGATCTTGTTGCCAAGGCAAAGGAAGTAGGCACACAACAAGCCCGCCATTGGACAAAAGAAGCACAAGCCCGCGCGACCGAATGGTTTGAACGTGCTGAAACCCACATTCCCTACCCCCGCTCTCGTAATAACGGCCACGCTCGTGAAATGTAAGTGTGAAAAGGGAAGCGTAATTCGTGTGATTTTCGCCGCTACAGGTGGCGAAAATCACACGAATTGTCCTGTCTTTTTATCTTGTCACACCTGTCCCTTCATACGACCAAGATACATTTACAGGTTACAAAAAGCCCACACAGGACACGATCTCGTCCCAAACGGCTTCCACAAGCATATCTAGACGTTCTGCAATCTCCGGGGAAAGATCTGGCCCCATACCCATTGAAGCAGGAACAAGGCCCAATGCTACAATGTGGGGCGGCCG
>CAYPUG010000060.1:15548-15827 GCA_964413905.1 uncultured Anaerolineae bacterium
TTCCGAAAGGGCCATTTCATGTAATGAAACTCGGGCGGTAAACATGTGAGGAACCTCTTCCCCCTCCAGGCGAATCAACGTACCGGGGGGATTGTTAGCTCGAATCGCATCAACAACAATGAGATGCTGTACCCCCTCCAAATCCGTGAGGAGGTGTACGCCCAAGACGGCCCCCACACGTACCCGCACCTCTGCAGGAAGTTCATACCGTTGTAAAAGGCGTTCTACCGCGCGAACGCCCAATCCATCATCCTGACGGAACGTGTTGCCCAATCCTAA
>CAYPUG010000061.1:0-15754 GCA_964413905.1 uncultured Anaerolineae bacterium
CTTCTACTCCGAAGAAGAGCTACAAGCACTGTACGAGGCCATCGTAAAGGGGAGGTGATAACATGCGAGGCACCATTCTCACGCTCGTCACCGTTGTGTCTATTGCACTTCTAGCCCTTATCCTCTTCCCTCCCACAACCTGGGCAACAAACATCACCACCGACGAAACCGTTCTCGTGAAGGAAGGTGAAATTGTACCGGACGATCTGTACGCATTCGGAAACACCGTACGGATAGACGGGACGATCGATGGAGACCTGTACGCGTTTGCTCGGGAAATTATCATTGGTCCCAATGGACGAGTACGCGGCGATTTGGTGGGAGCCGGCCAAATTATTGACATCCAAGGACAGGTGGATGATGACGTACGGGCGGCCGGGCAGATTATTCGCGTGGCGGGCCCCAACGTGGGTGACGATCTTATCGCTGCGGGGTTCAGTATCGAACAAACGGCGGAGAACCACATCCACGGGACCGTCCTGGCCGGAGCCTATCAAGTCCTCTTGGCCGGCCGGGTGGGTGAGGACGTGATGGTCGGGGCCAACGGCCTGGAAATTCGCGGCCACATCATGGGGGACGTTCGCGCTAATGTGGGAGAGCGGAGCAGTGCCTCGAGCCCCCCGTTCACCGCGTTCTTCGGCACCCCGGAGATCAAGCCCCCCCAGGTCCCATTGGGGTTGACCGTGACGGACGGGGCTATCATCGAAGGAGATCTCACTTACCAAGCACTGGAAGAAGCCCAGATCGCGCCCAATGCGACTGTGCACGGCCAGATCACTCACAAACTCCCTGCCCCCCGGGAATCTGAGCGCCAAGAACGCTCTGCCTTGGGATCCGTACAGTGGACTCTATCCCAGGCCAAACGTTTTATCTCCTACTTCATCATCGGCCTCATACTCTTTTTCATCTTTCCGGCCGTGCCGCGCAGAATAGGTCGCACTTTGCTCCAAAAGCCGTTACCCGCTTTTGGTTGGGGCATTGTGGGGGTACTCGTAACTTTGGCCGCGATCTTCATCATCTTTATCGGTACTATTGT
The DNA here is from genome assembly GCA_964413905.1 of uncultured Anaerolineae bacterium. Classification (GTDB taxonomy): domain Bacteria; phylum Chloroflexota; class Anaerolineae; order JAADDB01; family JAADDB01; genus CAYPUG01. The sequence goes on from CAYPUG010000061.1 coordinate 1,037, forward strand.
GATCACGGTGATCCTAGGACTGGTTTCTTTGGGGTTCTTGGCCAAGTGGACGTTCATTTTGGGATTGATGCTCAACGTGTTTATCATTGTTGGATACTTGGTGTATACCAACCTCATCGTTCCCGTCCTGGTACCTTACGGCGTACTCTCCAAGCTAGATCGCGGGGGCTATTGGTGGGTGTTGCCTGTACTTATCGGGCTTATCCTGTACGTGCTATTAACCGCTCTCCCTTACGTGGGATGGCTATTCGCCCTTCTGGCCGTCCTGGCCGGAGTGGGGGCGGTTATTGTTGTGTGGCGTGAACGCCGTCTGGTCTAAAGGTTGTCCAGATTTAGAATATGTCGCAATATGCGCGGATGATCCACTCAGCCCTGTGAGGACGAACGTATGGCCACACGCACACGAGTTTATCGCATGACATCGGGAGGACTTATCGCGTTTGTTCTCTTTGTGCTGTTGGCATGCACGATGAAATGGCCTGGTGCCCCTCGTGCTCAGGATCTGTTGGCTCCGCAGCGTGTGGCCATACGCCCTCCCTATATAGATATTCTCAACCTTCCACAACTGCGCACAGCCCCCCGTTACGCCCTTCGGGAAGAGATAGACATCGGCCACCGTGTTATAACAGGAACGGCGTACATCACCGTCACTAACCGTATCCCCAGAGCCTGGCACACCGTTGCACTGCGTCTCTTTCCCAACTTGCGGCACTACGGCGGAGTGATGCGCATCCGTTCCCTCGTGGGAGAGGGCCGGCAATTGCCGTTCCGCTATAGCGATTCGCGCACAGCCGTTCTGGCCGACCTCCCCATGCTAATAGAAAGCGGTCGTACGTTTCACCTCAACATTCTGTACACCGTTCAATATCCTCACCGGGATTCCAATGGATACTGGCTCTTTGGGGAACACAACGGGATCATCAACCTGCCGCTTGCCTATCCGGTGCTCGCAGTACCTCGGGAGGACGGCACATGGAGCTTGGATGATGGACTCCCCATGGGAGACACATTAGTGGCGGAAAGCAGTTTCTTTCACGCGTGGGTGAGCGTGCCGTCCACCATGACATTACTCAGTAGTGCGGTGATCAGTTCGATCACCCCCTATACCGCAGGGACACGCACCACCTATGAATTGGTGAGTGGGCCGGCTCGGGAATTCACCCTGGTACTGGGGAAAGAGTATGAAGAAAAAGAGCGAATCATTCAAGGGGTCAAGATACGATCCTACTATTTACCCGGTGATGAGGATGCTGCGCAAGCCGCTCTCACGTATGCTTCAGCCGCGTGGCAAGTGTACAGCCACCGATTTGGCACATACCCCTACGTCAAAATGGACGTAATCGAAACCATGCTTATCAATCGAGGTATGGAATATCCGCTCATGAGCCAACTCGGGGTAGAATTGTTCCGAGACGAACGGCGCAAACTGGAATTCCTGACAGCCCACGAAGTCGGTCATCAATGGTGGTACAACCAGGTGGGAAACGACCAAATTAACGAACCCTGGCTAGATGAGGGATTGACCGAATACAGCACTTACTTCTACTATCAAGACATCTACGGCAGGGATGTCGCCGACGCGATCTTACACAACCGATGGGAAATTCCTGTGCGGTACATTCGTGACAGGGGCTTAGACGCCCCTATTGGCTTACCAGAATCCAAATACACACCTCAAAACTACGAGACCATTGTATACGGAAAAGGCGCGTTGTTCTTTCATACATTGCGAAAACGGCTGGGAGATGACGTTTTCTTAAACGTCTTGCGGACCTATTTTGACACCTATCGGTACCGCATTGCGACCGGACAAGATCTTCAGCGTGTAATCGAACAGGTGAGTGGGGAAAACGTGGATGACTTATTTCAGGCCTGGGTGTACGGCCCGTAAATTGCGGATATACTCGTACCCGATGGGCTGACAGAACTCCACGAATGTGCGTTGCCTTAAAAGAACTGGGGAATGCGTCTCTGAGGACACTAAATCGGGTAAAATGTAATACGCCAGTCCACCAACACTCATACACTTCACGGACAGCCTATGCGCGTCGTAATGCTATGCAAAGCGTGCGTTGTGGGTATGTACCAACGCAAATTGGAAGAGATTGCAGCCCACGAAGACATCGACCTTGTTGTACTTGTCCCACCTTACTGGCGGGACAAACGAGGGATGCAAAAATTGGAACGCGCCCACACCAAAGGATACATCCTAAAAGTCATCCCTGCTCGGTTCATCGGATCCTACCACTTGCATTATTACCCAACCCTCCGGGAAGAACTCCACGCCCTCCAGCCCGACCTGGTGCACGTTGATGAGGAACCTTACAACCTGGCCACCTGGTTGGCCGTACGTTACGCTGTGGCCTTACGCATTCCCAGCCTGTTCTTCACCTGGCAAAATCTCTTACGCACATACCTCCCTCCCTTTTCCATGTTTGAACATTACGTGTATAAGCATGTAGGCTTTGCCATAGCAGGAAATCAAGGCGCGTTACGAGTTCTCCGTCGAAAGGGGTTTCGAGGCCCGGCTCGGGTACTTCCCCAGTTCGGCGTGGATCCCGACCTCTTCCGTCCATCCCCCCGGCATTCGTCCCCTTCGAAACCCTTCACCGTGGGATATGCGGGGGGATTGGTGCCGGAAAAAGGTGTTGATATTCTTCTTCGCGCTGCGGCCCGATTAAAAGGCGATTGGCAACTCCACATCGTGGGAGATGGGCCGGAGAAGAACCGCTTACAAAAACTCGCCCACAAACTGGGCATTAGCGACCGCATCCAATGGACGCCCCGAGTGCCTAGCACTGCCATGCCCGATATTTACGCCACCTTCGACGTCCTCGTCCTCCCCTCTCGCACACGTCCCAACTGGAAAGAACAATTCGGTCGCGTTCTCATCGAAGCAATGGCGTGTGCCATACCGGTTATTGGCTCCACAAGTGGCGAAATCCCTCACGTTATCGGCCCTGCCGGACTCGTTTTTCCAGAAGAAGACGTGGCACGCTTAGCCGAGCACCTCCAAACGCTGCAAGAGAACCCGGGCTTGCGAGAGGAACTCGGACAGAAGGGGCGGGAAAGGGTTCTGCAACATTACACCCACCAACGCATTGCACAAGAGACCGTTCGTATCTACCGCCACCTCGTCGAAGATATCGGCGCCATACTTACATGGCGTGTGTAAATTCCTGAAATGGAGGGAGATCGGACAGTGACCGCCCGATCAGGTGTACCCGATATCGTCGTCAGTAGGTTACCTCTTTATTTGAGAACACTCAAACAACTGCAACGTGTAGGCGTGCAACTTGTCTCCTCCAAGCAACTCGGGGACATCCTCTCCCTTACGCCGGCTCAAATCCGCAAGGACCTGAACTGGTTTGGTGAATTCGGTCGGCAAGGCAAAGGATACGATGTGTCCTATCTTATTGCCCAATTGGAGCGCATCTTGCACGTTGATCGGGTGTGGGACATGATCGTCGTAGGAGCAGGGGCACTGGGCCTCGCGTTAATTCACTACCCGGAGTTTGAGACCAACGGCTTTCGTATTGTCGCTTTGTACGATAACGATCCGGCCAAGATTGGCCAACAATTAGGCGGTCTGGAGGTCCGCGATGTACGACTCATGCCGGAAGATGTACAACGTCACGGATGGCGTATCGGCGTCATCGCCGTGCCTGAAGGCGCAGCCCAGGCCGTTGCGGATCAGATGGTCAAGGCCGGCATTCGGGCATTACTATGCTACGCGCCTGTCATTTTGGCCCTACCTCCCCATATTCAGGTACAATACATCGACCCAATAGTGCATCTCCAACACATGACATATTACTTGCTCGAAAACAACGTCGATTAAGCGACCGAAGCGGTATCAGCAACAAAGAAACGACAACACCCCTTCTCCCTGGCCAAGGACGTTAATGGACCAAACCAGCACAAGGAGACACATATCCATGAACGCACGGGCCACGTACAAACGAATTTTAGTCCCGTTGGACGGATCGGGCTTTGCAGAAGTGGCCATCCCACACGCATCAGAAATTGCCAAGTGCATGGGCGCCACGCTTGTCTTGCTGCGCATTGTGCCGCCGCTCACTGCTCTCCTGCCGACAGACTCCCTCACTCTCCCCAAATTAGACACGTTGGAAGAACGCGTGCTGGAAGAAGCAGAAACGTACTTGCGGGCCCGTGCCGGCGCGTTACGTTCCGAAGGGCTAACCGTTGAAGCATTTGTCATGCAAAACAGTATTCCCGCGTTGGGCATCCTGGACGCGGTGACGTCTAAGAAAATAGATTTAATTGTCATGTCCACCCACGGACGCAGTGGTCTTGGTCAGTGGGTGTTCGGTAGCGTAGCCGCAAAAGTCATCCGGAAGTCTCCGGTCCCGGTGCTACTCATTCGGTCCACAGAGGCGAGCACGCCTTAACCGACAGTAGGAACGGCCACAGTTATCATTGAACGCAGGAGAGAGGGAGGTTGGGGATGCACGTCCAAGCAACACTTGTCCGTGAAGTAATGAGTTCCCCGGTCATCGTCATCCAAGAAGATGCATCTGTGGAGGAAGCGCAGGCTTTAATGGAAGAACATGGCATTCGCCGCCTGCCCGTGTTGGATGCAGAGGGTAAACTCGTCGGCATCATCACGCAGGGAGATGTGCGGGAAGCCACAGCCGTCAAGGCCACCATCAACCCGTACGCCCCCGAAGCAACGGAAGAATGGCTTACCGTAGCCGAAGCCATGACGCCCCACCCGATCACCGTGACCCCGGATACTCCCTTGTGGCAAGTCGCGGAACTCCTTATCGAGAACAAGATCGGGGGAATCCCTGTGCTGGATCGGGAGGGGAACGTTTGTGGGATGGTAACCACATCGGACATTCTGAAACTCGTGGTGGACTGGTGGCGCAGTACCCGACAAGAGGAGCGTACCACCTCCCTCACTTGACCTGGAGCGAATCCACAGGTACCGAACGCCGTCGGAGCACCGACAAGAACACGTCCTGCCGCGCGGCTTGTACCATTTCCAACAGAAGGTCTACGACCCGTTCCGTGGCATCCGCGTGGCCCAACGCCCGCGTTCGGGCTCGCATGGCTTCCAATGCCTCTTCCCCCGCTGAGAACCACGTTTGCAGAGTCGAAGCGATCTGCCGGGGTTTGGTCGCAAATGCACCGATTCGATGCTTCAACACAAAGGTCACGTTTCCTTCTTCCTGGCCGGGAACGTATCCATAAAGCAATACGGGCAGTCCACACACCATCGCTTCGGCCAACGTGCCGGGGCCTGCCTTCGTCACCAACACATCACTCGCCGCCATCCACTCATGGATAGTCTCCACAAAGCCGAGAACGCGCACCGGCACGGCCCACGTCGTGGAACGCAAACGATGTTGCAACGCCTTATTCCGGCCGGCCACCACGACCAACTGTACTCGATTACACCGATGGGCTATCTCCCGAACAATTGCCTCCACGGGTCCCATGCCCTGGCCTCCGCCCATGACCAGCACCGTGGGTTTCGACGGATGTAAGCCCAGGCGTTCTCGCCACATCGAACGGTTGGAGGGACACTCACGGAAAGCCCGTCGTAAGGGCAAACCGAGGACGTGCACTTTATCACTCGCAGCGCCTAAACGAATTACACCCGCATATGCCTCTTGAGTCGCCACGGTTATCGCATCCACTTCCGGATCGACCCAGGCCGGATGGAAGGTGGTCAGATCGGTCATCACCGTCACAAATGGAACCGAAGGGCGTTGTCGTTCACGAACCCAGCGCTGCAAGACCCGGCGTGGCAGATGATTCAACAGCGGGTGCAGGGAGACCACCACATCAGGATTCACTCGCTCGTACAGATGTCGTAAGCGAGGCCCCAGCACCGGCCCCAACGTTTTATTCAACGTAGTGTACACCTCACGGCGGGCGACAGAACGGTAAAGCGCCTTCCAAAACCAGGGCGCCTTACTCACCGACCAGAAGTAAAAGCGATCGCTTTCAGAAAGGGGCCAAAATGTTCGCTGCAATAAGACATCATCCATGAACACCTGATAACGGGCATCACGTCGAGCGAATTCCTGTTGCAGGGCATCGGCAGACGCCTTATGTCCTCCTCCGGTGTTCGAATACAACAAAAGAATTCGTAACATATGAGTCATTTGCCTAATACCTCATAGGCAATAGATGCATATGCTTCCGCCGCGCGGAGCAGATCCTGCACAGCAATATGTTCATCCGCAGTGTGCGCCAACATCTCATCCCCCGGACCAAACCCTACGGTGGGAATGCCGGCTTCTCCCATGGTAAACACGCCATCCGTGGAAAAGGCCCAGACTCCCACGCCCGGCTTACTCCCCAACGCCTTCTCCGCGCCCCGGATGACCTGACGCAAAAAGGGATGATCCTCGGAAATCAGCCAAGTGGGATAGTACTCTCGCCCGCGCATTCGATAAGAGGTGTAACTGGTCACCTCATATTCAGGCACAAACACTTCAGCCCGCACGCCCTCCTTCTGCACCACGCTCTGAACCTCGGCCAGGGCTTTGACCTCTGTTTCTCCTAAAGTCAAACGACGATCAATAATCAATTCGGCCCTGTCCGGAATAGCGTTGCGACTGGCGGAAACCGTCTCAATATGAGTTACCGCGATAGTCCCTGGTCCCAAAACAGGATCGGAAGGAAGGGACGCGGCCAAAAGTTCAATGCCGAAGATAATGCGTGCAGCCGCATACAGAGCGTTCTCGCCCGCGGTGGGGTTTGACGCATGACACGCCCGGCCACGCGTGATCACACGGATTTCCAACCGCCCTCGATGCCCCCGCTTCACCTGAAAGTTGGACGGCTCACCCAGCAGGACAGCATCCGGATGAATGGCATTTTCCTCCACCAACGCTTGCATCGCCCGCCCCTCACGGGGTTCCTCCTGTACGACCCCCACCACGTATAACGTACCCCGGAATCGGCTCCCCCATCGTCGGCGGAATAGCCAAGCCCCGTACACCATCGCGGCCAGAGGCCCTTTCATGTCCACCGCCCCCCGACCGTACAAGAGCCCATCGACCACCTCACCGCCAAAGGGATCGTGAGTCCAGGCCGCGGGGTCGCCAATGCCCACAGTATCCATATGACCGTTATACAGCAAGACCGGCCCCTCCCCGGAGCCAATCCGACCGATCACATTCCCCACTTGGTCAATCCACACCGCATCAAAGCCCAGGCGTTCCATCTCCTCGGCCAGACGATGAGCGACCCGCGCTTCATCGCCGGAAGGGCTGGGAAGTCGCACCAAGGCTTGAGCAAAAGAAAGTAAATTCTCCTGATACTCCACCGGTTGGATGCTCACCGGATACGTTCCCTCCGAGAATATCAATATGCCCCTTCCCCTAAGATAACCTTAGGGATGGTCAAGAGCAAGATACGGATATCCAATAGCAAAGACCAATTCTCCACGTAATAAATGTCTAACAGCATCATCTCATCAAAACTCAAATCACTGCGACCGCTGATTTGCCACAACCCCGTAATGCCCGGCGTGACGGTTAAACGTTTATGATGCCAGGGCGCGTATTGAGCGACCTCTTCCGGCAATGCCGGGCGAGGCCCGACCAAACTCATTTCCCCTCGTAAGACGTTCACAAATTGAGGCAACTCGTCCAGACTAAAACGCCGCAAGAACCGCCCCACTCGCGTCAATCGCGGGTCATTGCGTATCTTGAACAGAGGCCCATCGGCCTCGTTGAGATTCTGCAAATCCTTTTTGATGAGCTCGGCTTCGGGAATCATCGAGCGGAACTTGTACAGATAAAACCGTCGCCCGTTCTTGCCCACACGCACTTGGCGAAACAACACCGGTCCCTGAGGGGAATCCACTTTAATGGCAACGGCAATTAACGCCATGAGGGGCAAGAGCAGAAGCAACGCCAGTGTGGACAGAATCAAATCCATGGCCCGTTTCACCACCAAGTGATGCCGCGGAAATACGGTTTCCCGCAGGCCGATGAGGGGAATACCTTTGAGTGTGCTCACTTCCACACGCCCCAGGCGCATTTGAAAAAGATCCGGCACAACCCGGGCACGGACGCCGGCCCGTTCGGCCAACGTCATCACCCGCATGATACGACGGTAATGCTGCCAGGGTAACGTGATGATGACCTCGTCCACATCCTCGTTCTTCAGAACCTCCCCCAAACGATCCACCCCACCCAAGGCTCGAAACCGGCCAATGTCCGTGGTGCCTTTCGTCGGATTATCATCCAGGAAGCCGATAATCTCGTACCCCAGGTCGGGGTTGGCGACGACATTTCGCATCACCAAGCGCCCTAACTCTCCGGCTCCGACTAACACCACGCGAGACACTCCAATGCCCCGCCGGCGCAAGTAGCGTAAAATCCAACGAAGAATCATGCGCTCTACGAGCAACAATGCCACGACCAACACCGCGGTATATGCAAAAATTAGCCGGGAGTAAAATAACGGCCGCCAAAAGAAGACAATAATAATCGTGACCCCGAGTCCCGTGGTTGTCCCGTTAATAATGCCGTACACATCATCCCAGAACCGGCGTCCTCGCTGCTCTCCGTACAACCCTTCCACCGCGTAGGCCCCGATCAACAACACGGTCAACAAGGTGGCAAAAGGTACATACGCCGTAAAATCCGTGTAATACGCAGGATCTACTCCGCGAAACCACTGCAGCCGATATCGGATGATATAGGCCAGGCCAAACGCCACGTTGATCAGCACAATATCGCTGATCACCAGAATGTATCGCAGCCACCGAAGGGTAGGACGTGTGAGTTTAAGCATGCGAAGATTCCCTGACACTCTTGTACACGTTAAACGTATGGAGTGCCGTGCGTTCCCAGGAGAACATACCGGCCCGCCGTCGGCCTTGCTCGCCCAACTCACGACGACGGTTTACGTTCTTGTGTAGATCGGCCAACGCGTTGGTCCATGCATCCACATCCAAAGGCGGAACACGGACGCCGGCATCCCCCACAATTTCCGGTAACGATGATGTGTCGGCCACGATGACCGGAGTTCCACATGCCATTGCTTCCAACACGGGCAACCCAAATCCCTCGAATAAGGAGGGATATAAGAAAACCTCTGCGGCATTGTACAGGTAGGGTAAATCCGCAGGGGGGACATAGCCAAGAAACCAAACTACGTCTGTCAAGTTCAGTTCACGGACCAGGGCAAACAGACGTTCATAGTACCATCCCTTTGCCCCACCGATGATCAACGGCCACGGGGGCCTGCTTATAGAGGATCGCCAGCGAGCGTACGCGCGCACCAGGGTCTCCAAGTTCTTGCGAGGTTGTAATGTGCCCACAAACAGGAAGAATGATTCCGGCAAACCGTGACGGTCCCGCCATGCGCGGACGTCCTCTTCGGGCAAGGGCCGGAAACGCTCATCCACCCCGTTATGTACAGTCACCACCTTTTCCGGTGGCAAAGAAAGCCAACGCAACAAATCTTGGCGGGTGCTCTCAGAAACAGCGATGACCCGCTCTGCCCTGCGCACACTCTTACGGGTGAACCACCGCAAATACCGCGCTTTCCACACGGGAAGCGTCTCCGGGTACCGTACAAAACTCAAATCATGCACGGTAATGATGTGGGGGATGTCAGGTCCCCATATAGGGCCTACAAATGCCAGACCGTGGTATATATTCGCGTTCAGGCGACGTAACACCCACGGGAGCCATCCTTGTTCCCACAGAATGCGCACAAGCGGCCGAACGGTGTTCCATCCCGGCCTAAATGTGCGCACACCGGCCGGTGCGGTCCACGAGCGATCCCCAACGATCGCGGTCAACGTCATCTCTGTATTAACTGTGCCCAATGCTCGGATGAGATGCTGCTCGTAGCTACTAATGCCGGCCCCACGATACGTCGCAGCCGTGTTCAGCAACAGGGCGTTTAAGACCACGTGTGTCATCTAAATTCCTCGGTCGCCTGTCGGACATGCATCGTCTGATCACGAACGACCGATCCGACACGCATTTCTATCCCCGTACGGCTTCATAATAGCGGCGAGATTATACCACAATCCCCTGGGGCTTTGAAGTTCTTCAAACACATAAGACGTGTTGATGTTCTATCCCCTGGGCGCCGAGTACGCGGTTCATCGGGAAACCTTCCCCACACACGTAGAAGAAACAGCGCTCTCCTCGACCCTTAATTGAAAAAGAAATAGGGAACCTCACAAATCCAGACCGGTGCACGGACATTTTGCATCCTTGTTCGGTTTGGATTAGGATGGGCAGCGAAGACAAGACACGCAATCCATCAACAGAAAGGAGTCTATCCCATGCCACGTCTAGGAGCCCATATGTCGGTGGCCGGAGGCGTCAGCAAAGCGCTGGACCGAGGAGAGAGTATCGGATGTGATACAATCCAAATCTTCACCCGCAACAATAACCGCTGGGCATCCAAACCGTTGGATCCTAAAGAAATCGAACGGTTTCACCAACGGGTCAAAGAGACGGGCATCTGGCCCGTGTTTTCCCACGCGGCTTACCTGATCAACCTGGCGAGCCCTAAAGAGGACCTGTGGAAAAAATCCATTGACGCGTTCATCGACGAATTACAACGGGCAGAAGCACTTCATCTCCTCGGCGTTGTGTTGCACCCCGGGTCGCACATGGGCCACGGCGAGGAGGCGGGCATCAAACGTATTGCCCAAGCCCTGGATCTCTGCCACGAAGCCACGCCGGGTTACCAGACCCTCACGTTGCTGGAAATTACCGCGGGCACCGGTGATCACCTAGGGTACCGGTTCGAGCAGTTAGCGGCTATTCGCGACCGGGTGAAGCATCCGGAACGTGTGGCCTTCTGCTTCGACACGTGCCACGCGTTCGCCGCCGGATACGACATCCGCACTCGTGAGGGATACGAAGATGTGATGGAGAAGTTCGACCGCATTCTAGGCTTGGACCGGCTCAAGGCCTTTCACTTTAACGACAGCAAATACCCCTTGGGATCACGTAAAGACCGCCACGAACATATCGGCAAAGGTTACATCGGCCTGGATGGTTTTCGATGGATCGTCAACGATCCTCGTTTTGAAGATGTACCCATGGTGTTAGAGACTCCTAAGAGCAAGGACATGCACGAGGATGTGGAAAACCTGCGGGTGCTTCGCAGTCTGATTGAATAACATCTTCCGCCCTCGGTGGGGTAATAAGGGGAAAAGTGCCGGATCGTCGTGGGCCGTGAAGGGACCAGGGCCCCGCACAGCCCACGACGATCGTTTCACTCACCACCCGTTTGTGGTGTTATGGTGACCGTTGGGGTGGGTGTTGGAGGGAGGGGCGGATGATCAACCCATTCGAGTATGCGATCCACCGCGTACTTGCCGACCACTGCGACCGTATCCTCACCCTGAACCTGAATGTAATAATCCGTGTTCGTCGGATTGACATCGCCAACCCGCACCGTCACTTGTTGTTCACCCGTGTCTAAGACGATCCGGGCTTGGGGGGAGGCAAGTCCGTACTCCTCTAACGTTGTAGGAGTAAACCGGTCAAACGCGACGGAGAGGAGAAAACTTCGCAGGCGTCTCTCAACTTCATCGTCGTCTGCAGTGGCCGCGTCGGGTGCCTCAATCCGCCACCCCCCTTCATCGTGTACTAACCGTACATGTGCATCCCCCTTGTAAACATCCACGGCCACCACATCTGAGAGGGGAATGTGAAACACCGGCGGCCAGGACGTGGGCGTGGGTTCAACAGGCGGAGCGTGCTTGGTCACGAAGAACGCCACACCCACCAGGATGAGCAACACCAGAAACAAGATGCCCGTTCTTCGCCACTGGACCATGACCTACCGCCTCTGCCACCAAACAATTACGCCGGCCATAAGGATGAAAAGCGGAAGCAAGATAGTCGTTGTGAAGAAGATGACGTTCTGCTCACCGGGCGTCAAAGGACGTAGCGGATGATATGCCGGAGGTTTCGGACTGATGGACACCAGTGCCTCATCCTCGGTGAGCCAGTTTATCATATTGCCGAACAACTCCACATTGGCAAACGCGCCTTGAATACTGTTGATTACGATATTGCTGGGAAAATCCGCATCTCCAACGACCACCAAGCGTCCATGCCGACCGCCCTCGCCCACCTGCTCAACCACGGCCACTAAGGTAAGGGGACCTTTAATATCCTTATCCTTATCAAAGCCAATATGCTGACCGGTGTACTCGGTTTCGCCCCACGCGTTCGGGGTGGTGGTCACCAGGGACACTACTTTCTTATCCTGGGGAGCCGGGTCCAACCGGGTGATGGACCGGACCGTGGGATAGAACGTCGCCAAACCCGCCAAGTCCTTGGTGATGGTGTGGAACGTATAACGCGTCACCAACGGCGTGGCAATATCTCCAAACAGCGAAGATTGGGGGTCCAAGACCAGATCGTCGTCGAACTTCACGCCCCACGCCTTCAAATGCTCATTGAGTGGTGATACATCCAGGGAGGGCGAGGGATCCTGCATCCACAACACGCGCCCCCCCGCGTTCAGATAATCGAACACACGCGTCAATTCCTTCTCGGTAAAGGACCCCGTAGGACCGGCGATCACCAACGCGTCCATATCTGCAGGCAGGGTACCGGTGATGGTCGCCAAACTCAAGGTGCGCACTTCATAGTACTCCTGTTCTAATTTCCGTACCGCCTGCCCCAAATCCCGATCCTGGTAAGAATGGGGATCCCGCTCGCCATGACCGATAGTGAAGTACACCACGTGAGGCTTGTCCCGCGTCACGCGAATAATGGCGCTGGTCAGGTCCTCCTCATCGAAGACATCGGCCTGTTCGCGTCGGTCCCCACGCGTAAGGATGACGACCCCCAAACGGGTCAAGCCATATCGTCGTGCTTTACCTGGCTCTCGGTTCGGATTGACGAATTCGTAGGTGAACTTATCTGTAACTTGGGCGTACTCCCGCAGCAAATCCTCCACCTGTTCTCGACGCGGATCCTGATCGGTGAAGAAAGCGATGGCGTGGATCGGCTCGTGCAAGTCCTTCAACACTCGCACCGTTTGGGGAGAGAGGCTGTACGCTTTATTCTCGGTGAGGTCAACCCTCTTGTGGTACCGGTACCCCAAAAAGTTAATAACGCTCACAATGCCGATGAAGATGAGGCTCATCAAAACAATATTTGTTCCGGCCTGGGTGGAACGGGCCCGAAACAGACCGATGATTTTGTCCGGGTAAACGGCCGGATATACGAGCAGCAGGAAGCCACCGATGGCCGCGAGAGAGCGAGACAACCAGCTCGGCCCCACGGCCAACCAGTGGACGAACAGGGATAACAACAACGCCAGGATACCCAACCCGACGGCGATGGGGGCCAGGGAAGCACGCCAATCTCTCATCGCACCCTCCGCATTTCCACGGCTCGCGTGGCCAGGAATAGAGCCACGACAATAAGGCTAATGAAATATAACACATCTCGCGTGTCCACAACACCGCGCGAAAAATCCACCGTATGATCGGCCAGGGCTACGTAGTTCACTATTTTGGAAACGCTGCCTTTCATCAGATCACCCGCACCACGTAAAACCCACAAGCCAACCGTCAACACCACTCCCACGATGGCAGCCACAATCTGGTTCTCGGTGGTCGCGGAAGCCAGGGTTCCCAATGCCAGCAAAGCCGCGCCAAAGAGAAAAATGCCCATGTAGCCCGAGATAATGGGGCCCCAATCGGGATCCCCGAAAACGCTGAGGACGTAAGGATAAATAAGCGTGAGCACAAGCATCACTCCCCAAAGGGTAACCGCGGCCAACCACTTCCCCACCACCAGTTCCCAATCCCGAACCGGTGCCGTCAAGAGCACCTCGATGGTGCCAGATCGGTATTCTTCGGCCAAGAGGCGCATGGCCAACACCGGGGCCACAAATAGAAGAACGGTGGTCATGGTGCCAAACAGGTAGCGCAAGGTGGCCTCCTGAGAGAGTAAGAGGATAATGGAGAACATGTAACTGTGCAAAGCCAGGAAGAGAGCAACGACCACATAGGCAATAGGAGAGACGAAATACGATCGCAGCTCCCGCCGGGCAATGGTCAAGATAGTGCGCATCATGGACCTCCTCGACGACCAACTTATACCACAGATTCCTCGCGAGTGACCAGGTGCAAGAAGATATCCTCTAAGGTCATGGTAGTGGTATGAAGTTCTAGGAGGTGCCACCCACGACCGACGACCGTCCTCGCGATCTCCGCGCGTGGATCGTTATCTTCATCGGCAAGGACCGTGAACACGCCATCGTCTTCTGCTCGGACCTCTTTAACGCCGGGCACGCCCTGCAACACGTCCGCTATCTCCTGCGATGAAGCCTCCGCGGCCACTTGTACACGCAAGCGTCGCCCACCGCTCAGGAGCGATGTGAGACCTTCGGGCGTGTCCTCGGCCACCAGACGCCCTCGGTTAATAATGAGCACCCGGTGAGCCAATTGACTGACCTCGGGCAGGATGTGAGTGCTCAAGATGATGGTATGGTGTTCTCCCAGGGTTCGGATAAGGTTCCGCACTTCAATGATCTGTTGAGGGTCCAAACCAATGGTGGGTTCGTCCAGGATGAGCACATCGGGTTCATGGAGAATAGCCTGGGCCAAGCCCACCCGCTGCCGGTACCCCTTGGAGAGTTTGGCAATGCGGGCGTTGGCCTTCTCAGAGAGACCCAATTGATCGACAACATCGGCGATGCGAGATTGCCGCCGGGGCACTCCGCGCA
>CAYPUG010000062.1:0-15358 GCA_964413905.1 uncultured Anaerolineae bacterium
CTGCCTTCAGGGGGATGACATAACGGCCCCCGCGTTGGGTGATCAGGGGTTCCTGAAGGTATTGGGCGATGTCGGGATTGTGGATCATTCGCTCCAACGTGTGAATGAGACGGTCGCGCTGGGTACGCAAGTCATTGCGGATACGCGCGAGTTTGGGACTGGCCGAATCCTGCACGTCGCCGTTGTCGTCAATGCAGCGGCCGATCTCGTCGACCACGTGGTCACAGGGCTCCATCTGTGCGGCCCAATCCGCGAGGTTGGGAAACTGATTCGCGGCGCGGGTGATGGTCTGGCGGATAATGCGCGCGCGTTGTAATGTGCTGCGCACGTCCAGGAGTTCCCGGGGAATAAGGACCTTGCCGCGTTCCGCCTGGTCCACCAGGGGACGGACATCATGGACGCCGCCCAGGTGCAGGCCGCGGGTTTCCAGCAGCACGCGCGCTTCGCGGGTTTCTTCTAACAGCCGTCGTACTTCCTGCAGATCGGTGCTGGGCTGGAGTTGCAAGGCCCGTTCTCGCCCTGCGGAGAAGGACGTGTAAGAGGCAAGGCGTTCCAATATTGTGGGCCATTCCAAGCCTTTGGCGGTTCGTTCGTGCATAAGCCTCCATCCGGTTATGGGAATGAAGAGAGAGCAAATACAGGGCACACGATTTGTAGGGCCCGGCCTCTCCCTTGTACCATCATGTCGCGGCTTTCAGGATATACGCGGGACCTGGCTTTGGCAAAATGCCTGCCGCCTCACGCATCACGCTTTCTGGAGGTGTTTCTCATGGCTCTGTATGACATCACTTTACCGTTACGTCCCCGCATGGTGGTCTGGCCCGGTGATCCTCCCTTTCTCTTGCGACCGGTGGTTGAACCGGATGCTGATAATCCGTTCACCGTGTCTGAAATGCACTTGAGCACTCACACGGGCACCCATGTGGATGCTCCACGCCATATCTTTGCCCACGGTCACGGGGTGGAGGCCCTGCCTTTGGATGTGCTGGTCGGCCCCGTTCGCGTGGTGGATGCACGTGGAGTGCCCGCGATCACTGCGTCCGTGTTGGAACGCTTATCCAGGCCTCTGCTTCCCCGGGTGATCTTTCTGACGGATAACACCGTGCGGTCGCTGATGCACGATGGGCACTTTCACGAGGATTTTGTGGCCGTCACCGAGGACGGCGCGCGGTGGTTGGTGGACCACGGCGTGAAGTTAGTGGGGGTGGATTACTTCTCTGTCGCGCCATACGGGCGTGAGGAAGGCCCTCATCGCGTGTTGTTGGCCGCGGGGGTAGTAATTGTTGAGGGCGTAGATTTGACAACCGTCACTCCGGGAGATTATGAACTTTTGTGTCTCCCCCTGAAGGTGGAAAACGGGGATGGGGCCCCCGCGCGGGTGCTCTTGCGGGACCTTACGGCCACGTCTGCGACCACCCCGCGGCGCAGGGAGTAACCCGGTCGGGAAGCGCTTGAGCCAGGTAGACGGTGGCCCGCCATCCTGTACAATGGCCCAGTACCAGGTGCGCGTGGGGGTACTCAACTTCAAGAACGTGCGCGACATGCGCGAGGTGCGCGGCATCCGCGGCGACCAGGTGAGTGCCGCCGAGCACGGCAATAATGGGCCGGGCGAAGACCCGTTGCACGTGGGCCAGGGTGTTGAGAAGTCCCGCGTGACAGCATCCACAGATGACGATGAGGCCTGCCTCTGCTTCGATGACCAAGGAGAGGTCATCTTCATAGGGATCGGGTACCCATGCGTTCCCCTCGCGGACGAAGTGCGTGCGGCTCCGGCCTTCGGGTTCCTTTCGAGGGCGGATGATGCCGGTGGTCCACACGCCCGGGATCACCTCCTGAGGGGATGTGCTTAAGTATACAGGCATGTTGCGAAGTTGACGTTCTACTTGCTCAGGAAGTCCGATGGATCGATAGATTCCCTGTTTTAGGGAATACCGCGGGCGGAAAAACGTTTCGTTCGCGTAAATGGGCCCAGAGGGATGTCGGCTGAGGAAGGCATGGAGCCCACCTGTGTGGTCATAATGGGCATGGCTAAGCACCAACGCGCTCACGTCCTGTAACGGGATCCCGAGTGTGTCCGCGTTGTGCAGGAGCACCGTGCCGCTCATGCCCGTATCGAAGAGCACGGCCGTCTCCTCCCGCTCGATCCAGAAGGAGACGCCGTGCTCCCCCCACAAGGCACTACTGAGACGTGCTGTGTTGTCCACTAAACAGAGAATGCGAACCATGGCGACCTTAGACATTATTTCTCATACCCTCGCCCCATGCCGCGGTATTCAAAGCCTAACTCTCGCATGCGGGCGGGGTCATAAATATTGCGACCATCAATAAGCACGTTGCCGCGCATGAGGGATTTGATGCGCTTCAGGTCCAGGTGCTTGAATTCGTTCCATTCGGTGACCACCACTAACGCGTCTGCTCCCTCGGCCAGCGCGTAAGGCGTCTCCGCCAATTCCATCTCCGGTAACAGCGCTCGGGCGTTCTCCATCGCGACGGGGTCGTACCCTCGGACAATACCGCCTTCGTTGACGATCATGTGATAGAGGTCCACCGACGGGGCTTCGCGCATATCATCCGTGTTGGGCTTAAATGCCAGCCCGAGTAGGCCCACCACTTTGTCTCGCAGAGACCCCCCCAACAGTTCGCGTAACTTCAGAATGACCCGGCGGCGCTGATCCCGGTTAATCTCCATCACTGCCCGTAAGAGTTGGGGATGGGCCCCGTGAACCAGGGCCATGTGTTCTAACGCCTTAACGTCCTTGGGGAAGCAGGATCCGCCAAACCCGATACCCGCGTCCAAGAAGTACGGGCCGATGCGCTTGTCGTACCCCATGCCTCGGGCCACTTCTTTGACATCCGCGCCCAGTCGCTCACAGATGGCCGCGATCTCGTTAATAAAGGAGATGCGAGTGGCCAGGAACGCGTTGGACGCGTATTTAATCATCTCTGCCGTACGCAAATCGGTGATCATGATGGGCGCCCGCAGCGGCAAGTACAGTTGGGCCACCTTCTCGGCAGCCTCGCGATCTGTGCTGCCCAGCACGACCCGGTCCGGGTTGAAGAAGTCGTTGACCGCGGAACCCTCCCGCAGGAATTCGGGATTGCTTACCACTGCAAAGGGGATGGGTTCCCGTTGATACTTGCGGATAATGTCCGCGACAAAGTCACCGGTACCTACGGGGACCGTGCTCTTGTTGACGACGATCAGCGGGTGGTCCATGACCTTCGCGATGCTTTCCGCGGCCATGCGCACGTATCGCAAGTCGGCTTCACCGTCCACCCCGGAGGGCGTGCCTACGGCGACGAACACGAATTCTGCATCCTTGATGGCTTCCTCATAGGATGTTGTAAAGGAGAGGCGCCCTGCCTCCATGTTACGCAGCACCATCTCTTCCAAACCGGGTTCGTAAATGGGGATCTTGCCCCGCTGGAGCATCTCTATCTTGCGTTCATCGATGTCCAACCCGATGACTTTGTTGCCCAAGTCCGCGAAACATGTGCCCGTAACCAGCCCAACGTACCCGGTACCGATGACCGTAATGTTCTTCATGGACGAAATCCTCCTCCTGTAAGTGTTGCCTCTATTCCTGCTCGTGCGAAGCGGCTTGAACCGCGTTCTCGGCTGCTTCGATTTGATCCCAACGGATGTGTTCCCGCCACATATAATATGCACCTAACGTTGTAATGGGAAACCACAGGGCCGCGTGGAGCACAAACGTGTAACCGGTGGCCAGGTCCACATCCACGCCAAAGGCCACCAGCACGGCAATGCCCGGTGTGTCAAACGTGCCCACGTAGCCCGGCGCCGCGGGTAAGGTCGTTGCCAGGTTGACAATCCCGTTCATCAGCATCAGGACCAGGAAGGGCACGGTAAAGGCGAACGCGTGCATGACGAACCAGTACTTCACAGTTTCCGCCAGCCAGATGAGTACGGAGGTGGCGAACGTCATCAGCACATCACCCGGCCGACGCAAGAAGTGAATGCCTTCCAGAAAACGGTCCACCATGCCGTCTGCCTTTATCCGAAAGCCTTGAGGAATCAAAGGATGCAAGAGCTTGACGTACAGCGCGCGCACCCGGTGGGGTTGGATGGCGGCCCAAAAGAAGAGCAACAGCGCGGCGAAGAAGACCACACTGATCAACGTCACAAAGCGCCGGTAATCGGCCAGGCTGGGGGCAAAGGGCAGCGCAATGAACACGAAAAGAAGCATCACCAGGCCGTCAAACACCCGTTCCACCAGAATGGTCGCCAGCGACGCGCTGATGGGCACCTCCTCTTTGCGCTTCAACACGTACGCTCGTAATACCTCTCCCGCACGCGCGGGGTACACGTTGTTGCCGAAGTATCCAATACAGACGATGGGGAAGAGTGTGCGGAGCGGGACCCGCTTCAGCGGTCGGAGCATGTAATGCCAGCGCCAGGTACGAGCGGCCACCCCAACGAAGTAGACCAATACGCCGGGAAGGATCCACGCGTAATGCGCATGTTGTAAGTAATACCAGACTTCCCTCAAGTGGAGGGCTTTGAGGGCAGGGTAGAGGAAAAGCGCACTAATGAGAATGCCCACCCAAAGTTGCCAGCGTTTCAAGTTCGTTCCTCTCCTCTAATTGACCGCTGATTGACCGACCTATCGGAAGATGTTTCTTCACCGTCAGGGCACATTCAGCATCACGCCGTCTCCCAACGTCCTTCATTTTATAACCGGTGCCGGGAACCTGCAATTCATCTCCTCGGTTGTACAGGGCTTTTCCGGGAAGTCGCCATCCCATTTCCACACATTGGATTTGGAAAGAGATTGTAAATTGTGGCATCCTCTTCCCCGACCACCGATCTACCGGGGTATTTCTTTACGGAGGACGTGGACATGCAATTTTCCAAGTTTGGCCAACGGTTTACCGGCGACGCGGGCATTTTGCGCCTCATGGATGATTTGGGTCAGGCCTTGGCGACCGAGGAACGGGTATACATGATGGGGGGCGGCAATCCGGCTCACATCCCTCAGGTGGAACAGCGGTTTCACCAGGCCGCTCAACGTCTGCTGAATACACCGGGGGCTTTCGAGCGGTTTGTCGGTAATTATCCATCCCCCCAGGGTGATGTATCATTTATCAAAGCCTTGGCCGCGCTTTTGCGTCGCGAGTTGGGCTGGGAGGTAGGCCCCGAACATATCGCTTTGACCAACGGGAGTCAGACGTCCTTCTTTTACCTGTTCAACCTGTTCGCCGGCGAGTACGAAGATGGTACCTTTAAGAAGATTCTGCTGCCGCTGGCACCGGAATACATCGGTTACGCGGATGTGGGCATTAGTCCGGACATTTTTGTCAGCGCCCGGCCGGAGATTGAGTTTCTGGACGAGCACACCTTTAAGTATCGCGTGAACTTTGACGCATTGCACGTGGATGAAAGCATTGGAGCCATTGCCGTCTCCCGTCCGACGAATCCTACCGGCAATGTCCTCACCGACGAGGAGATCGCCCATTTAAGCGCGTTAGCCCGGGAGCACGGTGTGCCCTTTATCATCGACAACGCGTACGGTGTGCCCTTCCCCCATATGATTTTCACCGAAGCCCAACCTGTATGGGATGAGCACATTATTGTGTGCATGAGCTTGTCCAAACTGGGATTGCCCGGCGTGCGTACCGGCATTATCGTCGCCAACGAGGAGGTGATCCGGGCGGTGAACGCGCTGAACGCGATCATCTCCCTGGCACCTACAAGCATGGGGGCAGCGTTGGTACACGAGTTGGTGGAAAGCGGGGAGATCATTGACATAAGTCGCCACATTATTCGGCCGTACTATCAGCGCATGGCCGAAAAATCCATGGAGTGGCTACGCCGGGAACTGGATGGTCTGCCCTTCTATATTCACGCGGCCGAAGGGGCCATGTTCTTGTGGCTCTGGTTCCAGGATCTTCCCATCACCGGATACGAACTGTATGAGCGCCTGAAAGCGCGTCGCGTGATTGTCGTGCCGGGCAATTACTTCTTCCCGGGCCTGGACGAAGCATGGCAACACAAGCAGGAGTGTATTCGCATGACGTATTCCCAGGATGAGGAGAGTGTACGGGAAGGCATTCGCATCATCGGGGACGTGGTCCGGCGGGCGTATGACGCGTGATCGAGGATGCTCCATGTGTAAGCGTTGGCGATACGGGATACCCTTGGTGTGGATGGCACTCATCTTCTGGTTGTCGTCCCGTCCCTCCTTGCCCGCGGCCCCGGAACCCTGGCTGGACATCCTGATCAAGAAGACAGGACACATGGTGGAATACGCGATCTTGACCGGGGCATGGGCCTGGGCCTTGGCCGCCGACATCTCGGATGTGAAATCCCGGTTGCGCCTGGCCTTTGCGATCGCGGTCCTTTACGCGATAAGCGATGAGATGCACCAACGATGGGTTCCGGGGCGGCACGCGCGGGTACTGGATGTGTTCATCGACGGGACAGGAGCCGGCATTATGGTGCGCTTCTGGTGGACGCGCACTATGTCATCCATCCGCCCCAAAGTGTGAGCACGCTCCCCAATCCGATGACGCGGGGATCCGGCGTGAGTCCTACCTCTTATGTACCTTGGCGTAAAGGAAAGAGGAAGTTCGTGGGATGTTTACCCGCTGCCGCGGCGAACATCCCACGAGTGTACCAACCTTTTAAAGCCTAAGTACATGCATGACGTTTTAGCAACCCCTCCACCTCAAACCCGCTATGCGCTTACAGATCCAGGCTGTACAGGGCGCCGAACTTGCGACGGAGATACCGAATGTAGGGTTCTATGGTCAAATCCTGACCCGTGACCCGCTCCAGTAGTTCCCCGGCCGTGTACTTCTTTCCGTGCCGGTAGATCTTCTCCTTCAGCCAGCCGTGTAAGGTGGTGAACTCTCCGCGACGCATCTCGTCCAGGATCTCTGGATGCTCTTCCAGGGCTTTTTCAAAGAATTGGGCGCCCATGACATTGCCCAAGGTATAGCCCTGGAACGCGCCGCCGATAATGCCTCCGTACCAGTGCACATCCTGCAGCACTCCGTCCTTGTCGTCCGGGGGAACAATGCCCAGGTACTCTCGGTATCGCTCTCGCCACGCGTCCGGGAGTTCGGCCACGGTGAGTTCCCCTTCGAGGAGGGCCAATTCCAGCTCAAAGCGGATGATCACGTGCAGGTTGTATGTCACTTCGTCCGCGTCGGTGCGGATGAGGGAAGGCTGCACTTTGTTGATGGCCCGGTAAAATGCCTCCAAGGATACATCGGCCAGTTGGTCCGGAAAGTATTCCTGCAGTCGGGGGTAGAAGTATTCCCAGAAGGGGAGGCTACGGCCCACGTAATTCTCCCACAGGCGGGATTGGCTTTCATGTACACCCGAGGAGGTGCCTTCGGCCAAGGGGGTGCCTTCGTAATCTAAGTTAATTCCTTGTTCGTACATTCCGTGTCCGGCTTCGTGGAAGGTGCTGAACATGGCCTCGCTCAGATCATTTTCTCGAACGCGAGTGGTGATGCGCACGTCGTACAGGGAGAATTTTGTGGTAAAGGGATGGGGACTTTTGTCCTCTCGTCCACGGTTGAAGTCGTACCCAAAGCGGGTGATCACTTCTCGACCAAAGGCCAGTTGCTTGTTTTCAGGGTACGTACGGTGAAGGAAAGAGTCATCCGGGGGTTCCTGTGCGGTGATGGCCTTTACCAGCGGCACCAGGGCCTCCCGAAGTTGTTGGAAGAAGGGCCGCAGCACCTTCACCCTCATACCGTAGTCTGCAAAGTCAATGAGCGGATCCGCGATGTGCTCATAGCCGGGAAAGAAGTTGGCCAGTTCGCGGCTGTATTCCAGGGTCTTTTCCAGGTAAGGTTGCACCGCGGCAAAATCGTTGTTGGGCCGCGCTTTGGTCCATACTTCATAAGTGGTCGCGGTGTGTGCGTGGAGTTTGGCCATAAAATCCGGGGGCACCCGCACAGCCCGTTCATATAGACGCCGGGTGACACGGATGAGACTGGCGTCATCGGAGTCGTAAGGCAGGCTTTCTTCGTATGGACGCAAATCCTCCAGTAGGCGACCAATGGTTGGATCCACGAACTTTTCATGGGCCAATCGTCCCAGGAGGGCGATTTGACGGCCTCGGGCCGCCGCGGCGCCCGGGGGCATGTACGTCGTCTGATCCCAGTTGAGAAGCGCGGATATACCTTCCAGGTCAAACACTTCAAGCAAGCGAACTTTCAAATCCTGAAGCTTGGCCTTGTAGTCCACGTTGGTGCTCATAGGGATGCTCCTTTCTTGAGGATAAGTTGTTCATGTGTCTAAACGCACCAGTGCAATTTGCCAGGGAAAGGCGATAACGTGTACTTCCACACGCCCCACGGTTTGGGCAAAACCACGGAATCCTCGTCCTGTCCAGTGATTCACATGTTCCGGATCGTCTCCCAAACGTGAGAGGTTCTTCAGGCGGAGCACGTTGGCCATGCGGAACCAAGGTTCCCAAGGAACACTTAGGAGGAGGTATTCCCGTCCCACACGGGCTAATTCGGCCAGGGCACGTTCGGGGGTGGGGATGTGTTCCAGCACTTCCGTGCATAACACAGTGTCTGCCGCCTTGGTCGGGAGGGGCAAAGCCAATGCATCGCCGACCACTCGGTGCATTTCCGGGTGAAGGGTCCCGGCACGCCGGAGGGCGGACAGGTCCACGTCCACGCCGATAACTTGGGGAGCGGCAAGGGCCGGGGCTGCGTATCCGCTGACAAACCCCTCAGCACAGCCCACATCCAGGAGAACGCGTGGGGAGAGTCGTGTGAGGAGGTCACGAACCGTGCGGAGAAAGTGATGGATGAGCATTTGCTGAATAGGGTTAGGGTTGGTGTATTTTTGGTAATTGCCATGCAAGTGTTTGCTTTCCATCGGCTTCCAACCTTTCATCAAGGCACCACCTCTATGGTAAACAATGTGACGCCGTTGTCCACCCAGGGGTTACGAGGGCCCTCCTGGAGGGGAAGGCGAGTCAACGTTTGGAGTTGGTATAGCCCGGCCACAACCTGATACGTCCCTTGTGGTGTATCCTCAGGGACAGTGATGGTGTACGTGTCCACAACGATCTCTCCTGGAGCCCAGGCAATGGTGGGATAATCTCCGTCTAGGGGGAGTTTGTCATGTTGAGCAATGGGATGTGGATCGCGCGGTCGAATGAGGTGGGTAAACACGGTGTAAGAGGCAGATGCCGGGCGCAGGGCCTGCCAGTACAGATGGAAAGAGAACGTGTCTCCCCCGCGCACGCGCGCGGGAGGGGGATCCACACCGATGAGCGCGATCTCACCACCGAAGACCGCGTGGAGTGGAGCGGTCGGTGTAGGAACGGATAAATCTCGGGCCACCAGGCGTAGGGTGCCGATTTTACCGGTAATAGGCGTGCCCTGATGGGTCTTAGGCACCAGGTGTTCCCCGGTCCAGTGGTTGAAGAACGCGATATGCACTCGCAAGAGGGTGGGCACCTGTGCGCGAGTGTCCACCTTCACCCGATAGTGATCTACAATTACATCCCCCTCTCGCCATAACCGGGTCGGGTACGTGCCCCAGCCGGTGAACGTTTCCATGTGTCCCACGTGTTCGTTCTGGCGACCGAACAGTTGGAATTGCAATGTGTAGTCCACAGGGAGATCGCCCACCTTGCTCATATAAAGCGTCACATCAATGGTGTCCCCGGGATGGGTGGTGATTTGCGGGATCTCCACGGCCCACACGCGAACGCGATCCCCGAAGACCATGTCCACCCGTCGGGCCTGAGCGGGGATGTCCGCGGGGGCGATGCGTGGAGGGCGCGCGTACGCGGGTGCAATCCATCGGGATGGGATGACCATCGCGAGGAGGGCCAATCCCACCGGGAGGACAAATGTCCAATAGCGGCGGAAGGACGTGGGGACCCATGCGCCCCACCCGCGCACAAATCCCCAAGCCAGCGGAAAGAGTAATAGGTACAGGAAAGTGCCCAACGGCCATGGGGTTAATCCGAGGCTGTAGAATGTGACAGAGAGCGCGGTCAACAGGAAGAACGTGCCCACGAAGAGAACCACCAGCGGTCGTCGCCGTCCGATCCGGTGACGCATCGTAGCAAGCAGCAGACCCGCTACGATAATGAGGAGCACTCCGTCCAGGAGACGATACGCCCGGGGACCGATGGGCACATTGTACCACCCGAACAGCGCCCAGAAAGAGCGGCGGAACCAGGTCCATCCTTGAACGAGATTCGACCAAGAAAGGACGGGCTCCGTGTACATACGGTATTTCATCATCCCTGTCATACCCAATGGATCGCCATAGAGAGCCACATTTCGCACGTACCACCACCCCGCGATCAGGGCGATGATGCCGGTATATACCCCCAAGATCCCCGCACGGTACCATCGTGAACGCCGGCGCCACGCAAAAACTCCCGTGGCCAGGAAACCGATGAAAACAACGGCGATCCCTTCCATTCGGCTTAACGCGGCCAGCCCCGCGCTCAAGGCGAGGAGAATAACGTGAGCACATCGGCTTTCTTCCAAGAGGAGACGGGCAGTGAAGGCCAGTGCCACGGACGCGGTCAGGGTTAACACAATTTGGCCGTTCAGCGTGGCGCTCAAAAAAAGGAAGCCCGGTAAAAAGGCCACCGTTGCCGTGGCCGCCAAAGCCATGGCCGGCTCGCGCAACAAACGCCGCGAGATTGTGTACACGGTTATCAGCGTGCCCAGCCCGAATAACAAGGAAAGTCCTCGCGCGAGGTGAACGGCAAGGGGAACATCTTGGTAGGGCCACATTTCCTTATCGGTATGAATGAGGTAGTTCTTGTTGCCGGGCTGCATGGGACGCGTCAGGTTGACGTAAGGGTTCTTCCACAAGTAATCCCCCGCGCGGTTCGTGGGCAAAGGCGCGATCAACAGGGCAAGGAGCACATCGTACAGAGGCGGTTGGCAACCTTCTACCCCCCACAGGTTCGGCCGTTCCGGGGTTGGCGCGGGCAGGGAATACGTGTCCACCAGGTACTTGGCGTAAAAGAAGTGGCCGATTTCGTGGGGTGTTTCAAACATGGGAATGGTCATCGCGTAATACACGCCCAGTATGAGATACAGAACCAAGATGACGGCCAACCCTACTCGTGCCTTGTTCACCGGATCGCGCCTCGTCTTCTTATTTCCTTTGAGTATGGGAGGTCCTTTTGTTATCTGTGATGCCTATGTACGGGATGTACGCGTGAAGAATACGCGGGATTGTCCACGTGGTCAACAGGTAACTGTCGGCGTAAATGTGATCGGGCTCCCCTTGTGGGGGGAGTCGCCGCCCGGTTTCACCATCATAGAGTCCCATGATAAGATAATACGTCCCCTTAGGCAACCGTCGGATCATCCCCACAGGGAATGGGTGGGTATGCGTTATCACTTCCCCGGGTATCCAAAGATGACTGGGGTACATACCACCACCT
Source organism: uncultured Anaerolineae bacterium (assembly GCA_964413905.1). Taxonomy (GTDB): domain Bacteria; phylum Chloroflexota; class Anaerolineae; order JAADDB01; family JAADDB01; genus CAYPUG01. The sequence continues at coordinate 11,421 of CAYPUG010000062.1, forward strand.
AAGGGGGAATCCACGGTGAGCCACAGGTTTTGCCTGTCCACTATCTGGATGTACATCGTATAATCTTTACGTGGTTTTGTCAATGTTCTCAAACGCACATGTAGGTCAACGGAGCCGGGCGCGCTCATGGGCGTGTTGGGGAGGCCCTCTACGTCCAGGACGGCTATTTCATCCCCGAAGCGAACCAGGGGATGGGCCTGGGTTTGAGATGTTTGAGGAGAGAGGGGGCCCACACGAATCGGTGGGGTGAGGAAGAAGACGCCAACACGGGTGCCTTGGCCGTCGTAGATGGGGAGCCCCCGGTCGCCTTCTTCGGACTGGCAGTACATGGAGATGAGGACTTGGGCGCCCTGGGGGAGATGGGCCCTCGGAGAAGGGTGAATTCGGAAGTGGTAGGTGTCTAGGAAGACATCCCCCTTCTTCCACAGGGAGGTCGCGTAGCGTCCGTTCGCGGGCCAGTGGGCCGTGCCCCCCATGTAGGATCGATCCAATCCCTGGAGGTGAACGCCTACCACGTAGTTGTTTTCCGTCTCCCGGAGTACCCGCCAACGGATGGTCACCGTAAGTTCGTCGCCGGGAACAGCCTGTTGTGGGCTTACCCGGACGCTGATAATTTCGGCGAGGGTATCCACTGTGGCGTGGATGGGCCACTCTCCGGCCTCGGGGTGTGGGGATTGGCGTGTGTTGGGCGGCGAAAAGGCCGGTCGGATCACGCCGAACGCAGCGTACATGGAAATGAGGCTCACCAAGATCGCGTAGGCCCATACACTTCGGTACGCTCTATGAGCATTCGTCAAGCCGCGGAGTCCGAACACCAGGAGATACGCGAGAAGGGGATAAAGGGCCAGGATGTACCGTCCTCGGGGCGCGTACACGATCGCGATGAACACGGCCAGCCACGCGAGGCTTACACCGCCGATTGTCAAGAGCACCAAACCTATCTCCCGCGGGGAAAACGCCCGGCGCCAGACCCGTCGGATCCCCCCCAAGCCTATCACCGCCCACACAAGGGCCAGGCCGTTCAGCATCCACGGGGGCAGGGTGAGGGCATCCGCCCCCAACAGCCCCCAGTAGGAGATGAAGGAAAAGGTGACCCCTTCCCACACGTGCGCGCGAATGTCCGACCAGGGCATAACGCGCCATTTGCGCCAGTGGTAAGCAATGACCTCGGCCTGGTGAGCGTAGCCCGGCAAGGGGTGGCCGTAATGGATCCAATTCCACCAGAACCATCCGATCACAGGAAGTGTGCCGATGAGCAGTCCGAGGAGGACGTACAGCCATTGTCGTCGGGAAAAGGTGTGGGGACGGAATGTCCGTACGACCGTGGTGCCCGCGGCCAGAAGAAGTGTGGGAAAGACCAGGATCGCTGTGTACTTGGCCAGGAGCGCGAGTCCAAACAAACCTCCCGCGGGGATGAGCATCCGCAGGGAGGGGGTCAGGGTGCCGCGCAGGGCAAAGTACAGGGCGGCTGCGGCCAGTACCGCCACGAGAATATCGTTGTTGATGACCGAGGCCGCGAACACGGGAGCGGGCGTTAGCATTACCATCGCCGTAAAGGGCAGAGCCCACTTCTCATCCTGGAAGAGTAAACGGCCTATAGCGTAGGTGATGAGAAGGAGGATCACGCCTAAGAGCGTAGAAAATGCGCGGATGAGGTGTACGGCCAGCACGACTCCGTGGTAAGGAAACCGTTCCCGTGGGGTGTGGAGAAACGCGTTGCGTCCGCCGTCTAGGTTGCGGGCATGATAGCCGTAGGGGTTGGCGTCGGGCCACCAGGTATCCGACAGATCGAGCCAGGAAAAAGCTAAAGCGTTGAGCACGTAATAGAGGGGGGGTTGACGAAATTGGTGGGAAACCTGGGCGCCGGCCAGACTACAACGAGCCCGGGGGGAGGAAGGCCATTGGTAGTCGTAAGGCGGTAAGCGGTGATGCAACCAGATATACTGGATATAACGGAAGTGGGATAGTTCATTATCCGATTCGCCTATGGGGGTGCTCACGTTGTACAGAAAGCTGAGCGTGATGAATAACAATATCAAGATGAGAAGGCCACGATGCCGGCGCTTCGCAATCTGCATCCCCTTCTTGCCGCGCAGGGCCCTCACTGTTCATACACCTCCGCGTGGCGTTGCGCGATTTTGTCCCACGTGAACGTGTGGGATAGAGCGCGGGCCCGTTCCCGAAGACGTCGGGCCCGTTCAGGGTCGTTGAGGAGGGCCGCGATGCCCTGGGCCAGGGCCAGGGGATCCTGGGGCTCGACTGTGAGAATGGCCTCTTTCAAGTCCGCACCCACCTCGCTAACCCGCGGCCGGGTGGATACAATGGCCGCTCCGTGGACCAACGCGGCTTGCAGGGTGCCCCGTCGCAATGATGCGCCATCCCGGTAAGGAAGTGCAATGACATCGCAGGCTGCAAACCCAAGGCTTAGGCCCCGATCGTCCAGAAAGCCGGTCCAGTGAATCCGTGTGTCCAGGCCCAGGTTGGTCACGGCCTGCTTTACCTCTTCTAGGTACGCTTGGTTGGTGGGATCGCTGGCGCCCAGGGGGTCACCGAGCATGATCAAGTGCACGTCCTGACCCCGCTCACGGAGGAGAGCTACAGCACGCACCAACTCGAGAGCACCTTTGCTCCGGTTAAGAAAACCGAAGTAGCCGATGGTGGCCGCGCGGTCTGGGATGCCGAGCTCGCGACGCCAATCTTGCACCTCTTCCGCTGAAACGGGAACCGGGTGTACGTTAGGTCCGATGGGAATGCGCACGGCCGCGATGCCTTTGCTGCGGAGGAGGGCTTCATCCTCCCGGTTGGTGGCGATGACCCAGCGGACCTGTCGGGCCGGAAAGTACGTTATCCACCGACGTAACGGTCCGGCCTTGGGGAAAAGATATGGCTCACGCAGATCATGGTATGTAATGGCTGTTGAAAGATTCGGCATACCCCGTTTGAGAAGCCAAGGAAAGATGTTGATGGTTGGGTGCATGTGGTAGGCCGCGGTTTGGTATTGGATGTGGACAATGCGAGGGCGTATTTTCCGAATCGCGTGTATAAGGAGGTGCAACGCGGAGCTATCCCACCGGGGAATAATCGGGTGGACGTGGAGATGAGATGCCACCCGTTCATCTTGATCGGCCGTGTGCGCGCGGACATGGGTGATGACGTGTACTTCGTATCCCAGGTGGGTGAGGGCAATGCCCAACTCTCGCGTGTAATCCCCCACCCCTCCGCGCATGGGCGGAAATTCGCCGGTGATAAAACAGAGCCGTCCACGGGGTGCCTCGATGTTCTTCATCAGCACTCACAAATTCATGCGTTTGAAAATGCGTTCCGGGATGTGGATGATGATGCACATGATGTAGCGCCAGAACCAAGGTGTGTACACCACATCCTTGCCCTTGAGAATGGCCTGGTAGATGTCTCGTCCGACCTTGTCGGGCTCGGCCATGAGCACGCCCTTGCGCATGTGTGCGGTCATCGGTGTATTCACCGGGCCCGGTTTGATGGTGATCACGCGGACGCCGGCCCTGGATAAGCGGTTGCGCAGGCCGGAGAGAAACGCGGTGAGGGCGGCTTTGGAGGATCCGTACACGTAATTGCTCCGGCGTCCTCGGTCACCGGCTACCGAGGAGATGACGGCAATCGTGCCTCGTCCTCGCGCTTCAAACAGGTTAGCGAGGAGCGTCAACATGGAAATGACGCTCAGGGTGTTCGTCTTATACACCTGCAACGCGAGATCCACATCTTGTTCCAATTGCTTCTGATCGGGCATGATTCCGTGGGCCATGAGCACCACGTCGAGAGGCCCTAACATGTTCTCCGCGGCCTCTATCATTTCCCGGTGACGGCCGAAGTCGGTGACGTCCAGCACAAAGGTTTCCACGCGGCGCGCGCCTCGTACTTTGAGGTCTTCCGCGACGGCTGCTAATTTTTCCGCGTTTCGACCT
>CAYPUG010000063.1:0-15318 GCA_964413905.1 uncultured Anaerolineae bacterium
TTTGTATGAATGATAACCTAAAAACCCGTGTTTCGCTGATTTCGGGCAGGCGTTTCTGAGATTGCTGAAGCCCGGCAACTGAAGGTGCGGGCTTCACCTGCCAAGTCCCCTTTGGGGACTCGACCAACCGCCCGGTAGGGCGGTTTCGCAAGCGCAGCCCGCAGTTTCCAACTGCCGGGCTGTCCGGTGGCAAAACACCGGGCGGGAATCTGACGCCTCGCGACGCTCCGAACCATCTTCCAGGCGCCGGACCAGGCCACGGCCGAGCGGTACTTGGCCGAAGCGGTAAAGGCGTACCAGAAGCGAGCGCCGAAACTGGCCGCCTGGATGGAGAGCAACCTGCCGGAAGGCCTGACCGTGTTCGACTTTCCCAAGGCGCATTGGCGTCGTATCCGCACCACGAACATGGTGGAACGATTGAACCGAGAGATATGTCGTCGCACTCGGGTGGTGAGCATCTTTCCCAACGAGGCCTCTTGTCTACGCCTGGGGACCGCATAGCACCAACTAAATTGAAATAGACTCCCCTTCCACGCGCCAACTTGCTTCTCTCCGCCTTCTTCTCTACAATGGGGCCGATACTAAGCGGTATACACATTCTGCTAAGCACAGTACAGGTGAGGAGATAATGCCATGACCGCACCCGTGACCGTAAAAGTGAGCAAACGGCATCAGATCGCACTGCCCAGTCGCGCCCGCCGCGCGCTCAACATCCAACCCGGTGACCGCCTCCTGGTCGACATCCAGGACGGCCTCCTCATCCTCATGCCTCGCCCAAAGGATTACGTGGCCCACATGGCGGGGCTGCACAAGGAGATCTGGACAGGCGTGGACACCGACCGGTACATGGACGAAGAGCGTGAGGCGTGGGCATGAGCGGGAAGGAAGCGCTGCGCGCACAATTGCGCGAGCACACGCGCGTCGGCCTGGACACCGCCATCTTCATCTACCACCTGGAGGCCCATCCCCGTTACCTGCCCCTCACCACCGCTGTTCTGGTGGGATTGCAAGCAGGTGAATGGGAAGGCATCACGTCGGTCATCACCCTGATGGAACTCACGGTTCATCCCTGGCGCCTGGGACGGGAGGGTGTAGCCCGTCATTACGAGGTACTGCTCGCCACCTTCCCCAACCTCACCATGGTAGCCGTGGACCGGGAGGTGGCGCGAGAGGCGGCGCGGCTGCGGGCGAGGTACAACGTCCGCCCCGCGGACGCCCTACAGGTCGCGGCCGCTCTCATGCACGGAGCCACCGCGTTCGTGACCAATGACAGCCGACTTTCCCGGCTCGCTGACCGCCTGCACGTGCTCCAACTGGATGCGTTTCTCACCGCCTGAGGCCTTCGTAGGCATGGAACAACGCCCCTGTCCGACCGTGTGTGCAAACGGGTATGGCAATGTTCTTTTGGTGCCTCGCGTCCCCTGTCATTGCGCGCGATCGTGAGCGAGTGAAGCCATCCCCAGCCTGGAATTCAAGGGGCAAATTCAGGGTCTTGATGGCATCAGGCGCCTTCTTGCCCGCCGCGATGGCGTGCCTATGTAAGGAAGAAAGGTGCATAAAACGCGATGAGTCGGTCAATCAGCCACCACCACAGTGAGAGATTGACATAGCTTTGAAAGCATGATATGCTTGTTGCATCATGTGGTAAGGACGCCACTTCTCCGGAACATGCAACAATGCAGAACACGTGTGCCCATATGCCCTGAATCACCCCCCCCGACAAAATATCACAAGGAGGAAGAACCGATGGCGAAGTTAGAAGCAGTGGAAGGCATTGGTCCGGTATACGCGGAGAAACTGCGTGAAGCAGGAGTAACCACCACAGAACAACTGTTGGCTATAGGCGGGACACCAGAAGGACGCAAGGAACTCGCGGAAAAGACAGGCATCTCAGAGAAACTTATTCTGGAGTGGGTTAACCACGTGGATCTTTTCCGTATCAAGGGCATTGGCGAAGAATACGCGGATCTGTTAGAAGCGGCCGGCGTGGACACGGTCATGGAACTGGCCCAACGCAATCCTGAAAATCTCTACAAGAAACTCCAGGAAGTCAATGCAGAAAAGAAACTAGTACGCCGCCTGCCCACCCTCCAACAAGTGAAAGATTGGGTAGCCCAGGCCAAGCAATTACCACGAGCCGTGTTCTATTAAAAGCCACTCCGCCCATCGCATAAAAGGTGGACGACCGAGGACACGTACAACGCGAGAGGACAGGGCGTACACTTGGAAACGATGCACAAGATGCTCCTGGTCGGTCTGGGCGGGTTTCTCGGTGCAATCTTGCGCTATTCGATAGGTGGATATGTCCAGGACTGGAGCGGAAGCGTTACATTTCCTTATGGGACGTTGGCTGTAAACCTATTAGGATGCTTCACCATCGGCTTCCTCTCCTATCTGGCGAATATTCGCGGCGCACTCAGCCCGGAAACTCGTACCTTCCTAATCATCGGGTTTCTAGGCAGTTTCACCACCTTCTCCACCTTTGCTAACGAAAGCACAGGGCTCTTCTTAGATGGAGAGTTGCCCGTTGCCCTGCTCAACATAGCCGCACATGTGACCTTTGGTGTGTTCGCGGTATGGTTAGGACGCACCCTCGCGTTTGTCATGTGGAGGTGATGTATGGTGCTGCCCCAAGAGGGCTATCTACTGCGCATTTTTATCGGGGAGAGTGATAAGTACAAGGGAAAACCTCTGTATGAGTGGATTGTCCGCCAGGCTCGCGAACAAGGATTGGCCGGTGCGACCGTCCTACGTGGGATTATGGGCTTTGGCGCCAAAAGTCGCATTCATACATTCAAGATCCAACGCCTTTCTGTAGACCTCCCCGTCGTCATTGAGATTGTAGACACGCGAGACAAACTAGAAGCCTTCCTCGCCCACATTGAGCACACTATCACCGAAGGACTCGCCACCTTGGAACGCGCGGAAATACGCATTTACCGAAGCGGTTCCGGCCGATAAAGGAACATCTGACCCACGTGTCACTTCCGAATTCCACAGCGTGTTCTCCCCCCTCATGCTGCTTCAAAGCAGCCCCGTGATCGAGAGAGGCGTTCGACCGTTTGTCCCCCACTTGCGCGAATGGGTTAAGATGGTCAGAATCCTAGAATAGCACTCTGGTTGACCAACAAAATTCCGTGGACATACGTCGGCTTATATAAAACAGGATATGTCGGTCCATCAGGAATAGCGATGTTCAGATTTGAGAAATGAGGAGATAGGGAGTGAACATGCGACGTATTGCGCTTTTCATAGGACTTGTTATGATAGTGTTTGGGATAGCCCTCAGCGGCTGTGCGGTCCCTTTCCGCCCCTTGCTGTACAACGTCTCTGTGAGCCCGGAGACCATTTCCCCCAACGCGGACGGGCATGATGATGTCACGCGCATCACGTATACCATGGGCCGCAACGGGTACATCACCATCTCCTTTGTAGACCAGGAGGGCCATGTCTATTACTTCCGCAAACACCAACGACGTGCCCGGGGACCCTATGCTGTGTTATGGGGCGGTGTGGTCGAAGGCACCGAAGTTCGGGATACGAGGTACGGACGACAAATTGTCCTGAGCCGGGTACTGCCTGCCGGCACGTACACCTGGATAGTGAAGGCAGAAGATGACCGAGGGCACACATCACAGAAGCAAGGCACCATTATCATCGAAAACCCGGACACCACCGTGCCCGAATTGCGCAACTTCGCCATCGCGCCTCAAGTCTTCACCCCAAACCAAGATGGCATTGACGACAGGGTTGCTATCACATACTACCTAAGCGAAGACGTCGCGGACATCGAAGTATCCCTGTGGGACCCGCGCAAGCCACGCGATGAACAAGTACCCTGGATCCTCGCGGAGACCGAGCGTAACGTGGAACCCACACAACGGGGCTTTCACTACATCGACTACGACGGCGGTGTGGATGACGAGGTCGAGCCCCCACCGGACGGTCCATACGAAGTACAGGTGCGAGCACAAGACGCGGCGGGCAACACTGTGTTGGTCACGGGCACGCTGACAATTGAGGAAGGGGGCATTCCGTACGCGGACATTCTCAACGCAGAAGTGACCATGATGGATGCTAAGGACGGCGACCAGATCCTCGCCATCGGCGACACACTCATCTTCACCGCAACCGTCCACAATTACGGACGGGTTCCCATTCGCACCTCGGGACCACCGCCGGGAACCCACTACAACCTGGACGAGAACTTCAACACTCTGGCCGTGCGTGAAAATCAACCGGCCTGGCACGAGCAAGCCGGTGTCTGGCGGTTCGGCATCGACTTCCAGACCAACGGCGGGCAGGATTATCCCTTCCGTTGGGCCGTCGGCCGCCCAGAGGACTTGGAATGCCGCACGATCGACGGGAAAAAGCAATGTTACCTGATGCCCGGCCACAAAGGACTGGTGTACGGGACCATTACCATCAACTACGCGCCCCCACGGCGGAGCATCGTGTTCTGGGCCGGGCTCATCCATGAGGATGTGGGCATTCTGCCCTTCAACAACCGGGTTCATCCTCACACGTTTAAGATAGACATTCCATAACTGATTAATTGCTGATGGCCTGACAACACTCTGCGAATGCACCTTGGCCTAGAAAGAGGAAGGGAAATTCTACTCCTCCTTTACGATGAGGTACATAAAACGCGATATGTTCGTTAATCAGATCCCATAAGCAGAAACTCATCCCATCTACGGGGAAACATCCATGCCCAGACTCACCGTTGTTATCGTCAGTTGGAATGTGAGGGAACACTTGCGCCGATGCCTGACCTCCATTCAGCACGCCCCTACCCATGACCTCACCGTGGAGACCTGGGTCGTGGATAACGCGTCCACAGACGGCACCCCCGAGATGGTCCGGGACGCGTTCCCGTGGGTGCACCTCATCGCGTCGGACGAGAACTTGGGCTTTGCCGCGGCCAACAACCTGGCCCTGCGTCGCATGGGCTTCCCCTTGGACGGTCCAGCCCCCGCGACCGCTGACCTGCCGGACGCGATATTCTTCCTCAATCCCGACACGGAGGTGGTGGGAGACGCGATTCCTCAACTGTGGAATACCTTGTTCGCGAACCCACGCACGGGCATGGTCGGCCCGCGGTTGGTATACGGTGATGGTCGGCATCAGCACAGCGGTTTTTTCTTCCCCAACCTCTGGCAGGTGTTCCTGGATTTCTTCCCCCTCCACGGACGGTTGTTGGAATCCCGGCTAAACGGAAGGTACGCCCGGTCCCTGTACATGGGAAACGCGCCTTTTCCCGCGGATTTCATCTTAGGCGCGGCCATGATGGTACGGCGGGAAGTCATCCTCCAGGTAGGCGCGTTCGACGAAGGATATTGGCTGTACTGTGAGGAAATGGATTGGGCTCGACGCATCCGGGCCGCAGGGTGGGAAATCCGGGTGGACCCCCGGGCCACAGTCATTCACTACGAGGGCCAAAGCAGTCGCCAGTTCCGAGCGCAAGCCTTCGTCGCGTTATGGCGCAGCCGTCTTCGGTACTTCCACAAGTACCACGGTCCCGGTTTCAACTTGGCCATGCGGGCCATTGTGTGGGTTGGCTTAAAATACCTGGAACACCAAGCCCGGCACCTGCCGCCCCAAGAGCGGGAAGCCCACATGAACGCGTACGCACAGGTGCGGGCCATGCTCCGGCAGGGAGGAGACCGCCTATGACCGCGCGCGAAGCCATCACCGTAGTTATTCTCACCCTCAACGAGGAACGCCACATCCGGGCGTGCATCCGCAGCGCGCGCGAACTAACGTCCAATATCCTGGTCCTCGACAGTTACAGCACGGACCGCACCGTGGAACTGGCTCGCTCCGAAGGCGCGATGGTGCTCCAAAGAACGTTTGACACGTACCCCGGCCAGCGCAATGCCGCGCTTCGGGCCGTTTCCACCCCTTGGGTCTTCTTCCTGGACGCGGACGAACGCATCCCCGTCGACCTGGCCGCAGAGATACGAGAAGCCATCCGGAAGGAGGATAAAGTCGGGTGGTGGGTGCCTCGACGCAATATCATTGTGGGCAAGTGGATTCGCGGGGGCGGCTGGTATCCGGATTACCAATTGCGCCTGATGCGGGTGGACCGGGCTCACTACGATCCTCAACGCGAAGTCCACGAGGTGGTCCTCTTGGACGGAGACGCGGGATACCTCTCCCATCCTCTGGTGCATTATAATTACGATACGTGGACCGAGTTTCGGGCCAAACAACACCGTTACGCCGATTATGAGGTACGTGTCCTCCAACAGCAAGGTGTCACCACCCGGCCATATACACCGTACACCATGCCTGTACGGGAATTCTGGCGGCGCTTTGTCCAACTGCGCGGGTTTAAAGACGGAGGGCACGGTTTACGTCTGGCCTTGTACATGGCCCTGTACACTCACCACGTGTATCGCGCGCTGCGGGAGCAGGAGCAAAAGCGATGAGGAACAGAGAACGTTCGCGCCTGTGGGGGCCTGTCATTGTAGCCTGGGGCCTTTTTTTGTTCCACGCGTATCGGGTGTACGGCACGGATGTGGGCCTCATCGATGACGCGTTTATCTTCTTCCGCTACGCGCGGCATTGGGCCGAAGGGTATGGCCTGGTGTGGAACATCGGCGGACCTCGGGTGGAGGGGGTGAGCAGTCTACTCTACACCGGGCTCCTCGCGCTGGGCATCCGAGTCGGCTTGGATGTGATCACCTGGGCCACAGTGCTGAACTTGAGCATCGCTCTCCTTACGTTGTACCTCCTAACTCGATACACGAAGAGCGTTACTGACGGCTGGATGTCACCCTCCCAACAGACCTACATCCTGTGGGTGCCCCCTGTACTGCTGGCCCTCTCGCCGATGTGGGCGTTCTGGGCCGATACGGGAATGGACACGGTCCTGCTCACCGGGATTTTAATCTTGGCTGGGTGGACAACGCTGATCGCGTACCACCGGGGGCGGGAGGCATCCGCACTCGACTGGGCCGTGCCGGGCCTCGCCTTCGCCCTCCTGGGCATGACCCGATTGGATACGGTGCCCCTCTTCGTGTACACGCTGGCCGTCATCACCCTCTGGCCGCCCCGTCCAAACATCCGAGAGCGGGCCATGTGGGGAATGCTGGTGGGGTTTCTGGGGCTCTTTGTGCCCTTTTCCCTGGCCCGGTGGTGGTACTTTGGCTGGCCGTTGCCTAACACCTTCTACGCTAAAATGGGCGGGGGGATGCTCGCATGGGAGGAGGGCTTTCGTTACGTTCTCTCGTTTCTACGTTATCCGGGTACATGGACTCTGATAGTGATGGCCGGCGTGGGATATGCGCGATTCCGGCAGTGGACGGTGGGGTTCACGGCCGGATGGGTCGGACTTTTGCTGGCTCGGGCAGTGGCCGCGGGCGGGGATTGGATGCCGCACTTCCGGCTAATGGTGCCCCTGTTGCCCGGACTGCTGGTCTTGGCCGGGCTGGGTTTCCTTGCGCTGTGGGATGGATGGAATCCAATGCGCCACCAGGTATGGATTCGCCGGATCACCGTGGGCTTCCTGGTTCTGCTGGTGGCCTGGCCTTCGCTGATATATGTAGCCCGGCGCCCATATCGGATGTGGCGTCCTCTTCGCCTGGTGGAGCCCATGCACGCGTCTCAATACGCGATGGGCGTAGCACTCCGGAAGCACCTATGCCCAGGGGACCGGATCGCGCTCATTGCTGCAGGGGCGGCCGCGTACTTGAACGACGATCACGAGATCATCGATATGTTGGGACTCAACGACCTCCACGTGGCCCACACGCCGCCGGTGCTCTACAAAGGGCGGTGGGATTCAGGACATGTGCGCCTGGATGTGGACTACCTCTTGGCCCTGCGTCCCGAGTGGATCCAATTGGACACGCATCTCTTTCCCACGCCGGAATACCATCTGCGGGATTGGATGCCCCCCCAAGTGCTGTGGAATGCCCCCCGAGTGCGGGCCCAGTATGATCTTTACCCGCTTCGCGTGGAGGTGCCTACGGATTTTCCACGTCCGCGGGTGGGGTACATTTTCTTCCTACACCGCAAGGACGCACCCATGTGTCCGTGAAGGAACAGAATCATCTGTCCTCTTTCTAGGCTAAGGTGCATTCGCAGAGTTTTGGCAGTCAATCAGTATACTTCGGCACAAGAATACTACACAGAAAGGAAGGAGCCTACTTGGTACAATTTATAGGTCTTTTCGCTCTGATTCTTGCCCATTTTGTCCTTCATGCAGGCACGGCTGGAGGTGTTCTACCCCTTTTCCTCCCTCCAGAGCACACCATACGGCAGGTCGAGGGTTGGCAACGCACAAACCCGGGGGGCGGCGGCGCGTTCAATGCCATTGGCGCCGGCCCTTCGGGCATCATCCTGGCCGCCAGCGATCTCAGCGGCGCGTATCTTTCCCGAGATCGCGGCCAAACGTGGGAGGCCATCGGCGCGTTCCGTGGCTTAACCGTGACCCATGTCAGTAGTGTGGGCTTTGACCCCAAGGCCGCGGACATTCTATACCTGGGCACGGAAGCGGGTATCTTTCGCAGCGCAAATGCCGGCCGGACTTGGAGGTCCGTTTTGCCCCACGGGTACATCACCGACATCACGATATCTCCCAGCAATCCGCGAGTGGGATACGCGGCTTTCCACTCCCGATATGACGTCGCGGACGGTCGAATTTACAAGAGCACAGACCGGGGAAACACGTGGAGGCCTATTAGTGGTTCTACACTGCCCGGTAACCTCCACATTCTCGATGTGATTGTGGACTGGGAAGATGAAAACGTGGTCTACCTGCTCGCCGGCGAAGGTCGTTTTGCCTGTGGGCCGGCCGTCCTATATGAGAGTGCTGACGGTGGCGTAACCTGGTCGCGTGTGGCCGCGCACTTAGGTCAGATTGCTCATGTCGCCCTGGACCCTCAGGATGCAAACGTGCTTTACCTCACCACCTACGGCGACGTGTGGAATCCCGGTTACACGTGCGTACACGATGACCCACATGGTGGCTACCTCTACCGCGGAAAGTATAACGGCACCTGGACCTGGGAACAACTCACCCACCCCGACGACTTGGGAAGCCGCAATCTTTGGGTTTGGCCGGATGCAGATGACGCGCACGCCCTCCGCGTCATCGATATGGATTACCCACAAATATGGGAGAGCACCGACCGTGGCCAAACGTGGTACGACCTGGGCAGTAAAGAGGGTTGGGACACCGGCTGGGTGAATGCTGACTTCGCGTACGGTCACAGTTTCAACGGCGATGCTAAAACTCTGGGGCTAGACCTATCCGATCCCGACGCCTTGCTGTGGGTTGACGGACAGTTTATATGGGCGACACGTGACGACGGGCGTTCGTTTGGTCCCTTGTTCACCGATGAAGTGGCCCCAGGCAAATGGCGCTCCCGAGGGGCGGACAACATCGTCCCCTTTGATTTGGCAATCAACGCCGATGCCACCCATGTCTATCTTGCCCTGGCCGATTTAGGATGCTTCCGCAGCGATGACGGTGGCAAGACGTGGCAAAACTGTAATGAGAAGGCCTATGTAGGAGCTTGGGAAGGATACGGCGGGAACAGCATGACCGTCGCGGCGGATCCTACACGTCCTCAGGTAGTCTGGATAACCCAAGCCGGGGACAGCATCGAGTCAGATCCACATATTTTGCTGCGAAGTGACAATTACGGTGCGACCTGGACACCGAGCCATGCCGGCCTGCCCGTGGGGATTCCCTCCGGGCTGAGCGTGGATCCACACAGCCCCCCCACAAGACGCACTCTGTTCATCACTGTAGACGGTGACGTATACCGTAGTCAAGATGACGGGTACACGTGGTCTCGAGTCCTGAACTGTAATGGATGTCGTTACACCGCGGTGGACGCTTATGACGGGAACTTGGTCTATGCCGGCGGCGAAGCAGGGTTCTGGCGCTCCACCCAAGGAGGTGCATGGGGAACATGGGAGCAAACCGGCTTACCGGAAATGATCGGCACGTTGAGTCACGAATTTTGGGATACCTATTGGGAAGGAGTCGCAGCCATTCGGCCCGATCCATCCCATCCCCATGGAGTATACGCGGCTGTTTTCGGTGAAGGCCGTGGATTGTACCGGAGCCGTGATGGAGGTCTCACCTGGGAACATCTACTTACGAACGATTTCGTGCGTGATGTGGCCGTTGCGCCCTGGAATTCTGACGTGTTAATCGTCGCCACGAGTAGCGCCCTCGATGCCGGTGGTTACGACCCGGCCTCCCGTGGGGTTCTTCTCAGCACGGACGGCGGACAAACATGGACGCCTTTCAACGAGGGATTGGCCTGGCCTTTTGCCAGCCGGTTACAGTTCACCCCAATTCCACCATACATTCTATGGCTTGCGTCACCGGGCACCGGATATCATCATCGAGCCTTCGCCCTCCCGGTTCGCACGCTCCACCTTCCGGTGCTTCTTAGCCAATAATGCCTTGACATGGGATCTTGGGCAAGGGTAAACATAGGAAGGGCTGTTGCCACAGCAGGCGGCGAACAGCCCTTCCTATTCCCTCCCCCCTTTCTATCACATCACTCACTCCATGCCCGGAACATCCTTCAACTTGGGATGCCGTGCGGCCCGTACTTCGTCCAGGCGGCGCACCGGCGCTTCGTGGGGTGCGGTCTTCAGCACCTCGGGATTCGTCCGGGCTTCCTCCGCGATCTTCTTCAGCGCCTCCGCGAACGCGTCCAGCGTCTGCTTGCTCTCCGTCTCTGTGGGCTCAATCATCAGCGCCTCGCTCACGATGAGGGGGAAGTACATCGTCGGCGGATGGAAGCCGTAGTCGATGAGGCGCTTGGCAATGTCCAGCGCGTGTACCTCTGTCGCCCCCTCGATCTTGCCCTGGGCCACGAATTCGTGCATGCAGGTGCGGAACCCGTAGGGCACAGGGTAGACGTCCTTGATCAAGGCTTGCAGGTAGTTGGCATTGAGGACCGCGTTCTCTGCCACCGCGCGCAGCCCTTCCGCGCCTAACATGCGGATGTAAGTGTACGCCTTGACCATGACGCCGAAGTTGCCCCAAAACGCACGCACCCGGCCAATACTCCGTTCCGGCATCTTCCACACATAGTGGACGTGGTCGTCATGTTCCTCCGCGTCGACGATGGGGCCGGGCAGGTAGGGAGCCAGCTCTTCGGTGCACACCACAGGGCCAGAGCCGGGGCCACCGCCGCCGTGGGGCGTGCTGAAGGTCTTGTGCAGGTTGATGTGCATGACGTCGAAGCCCAAATCCGCGGGTTTGGCTATGCCGAGCAACGCGTTCAGGTTGGCGCCATCGCCGTACATGAGCCCGCCTGCTTCGTGCACCAGCCGGGTCAGTTCCAGCAAGTTTTCATCGAACAGGCCCAAGGTGTTCGGGTTGGTGAGCATGAACCCCAGCACCGTGTCGTCCAGGTGCTTTTTGAGTTCGTTCAAGTCCACATTGCCCCGCTCATCGCTGGGAATTTCCACCACTTGCAGGCCGCTCATGGTGGTCGTCGCGGGGTTGGTGCCGTGGGCGCTGTCGGGCACCAACACCTTGGTGCGGTGGGGTTCTCCCCGACCTTCATGGATGGCCTTGCGCATCATCAGGACGCCCGTCAACTCGCCGTGAGCCCCCGCGGCCGGCTGGAGAGTTGTGGCTGCGAAGCCGGTGATCTCGGCCAGATACTGTTGCAACTCGTACATCAGTTGCATCGCTCCCTGAACGATTTCCGGATCCTGCAGGGGGTGAATGCGAGCAAAGCCGGGCAACCGCGCGGCCACTTCGTTCACCTTGGGATTGTACTTCATCGTACAGGAGCCCAGGGGATAAAAGCCCAGGTCAACGCCGAAGTTCTTCTGGGAGAGGCGCACGAAATGGCGCACCACATCCACTTCGGCCACTTCGGGCAAGAGGAGCCGGTCGCGCACGAATTCCGCGGGGATCTCCGCTTCGGGCACGTCCAACTCCGGCAAGGTAAATCCCCGGCGTCCCGGGGAAGAAATTTCGTAAATGGTCGGCTCAGGTCCACGCATAGGACGCCTCCTAAAACGTCATGCGTAATAACGTGAAGTGTTCCATTTTCATCGGTTCATTCTATGTGGGTAGATAGAATTTGACTGAGGACTCCAACGCGCCGCCCGCGATCTCTTCCAGCGCGGTGATGAGGTCGTCGATTTCCTGGCGGGTATTCATCTCGGTCACGCAGAGAAGCATCGCGTTCTCCATGTCCGGGTAGTCCTGGGAGAGGCCATACCCGCCGATGATGCCCCACTCTTCGATCAGGTAGTCGTTGATCTCCTGCACAGGCGCGGGGCATTTGACCACAAATTCCTTGAAGAAGGGCCAGGTGCTGAGCACTTCGAAGCCCTCGATCTGGGCAATGCGCTGGGCCGCGTAATGGGCCTTGTGATAACTGAGTTCGGCGACTTTGCGTAACCCTTCCTTGCCCATGGTTGCCAGGTACACAGCCGACGCGATGGCCACCAGGGCTTCGTTGGTGCAGATGTTGGACGTGGCCTTTTCCCGGCGGATGTGCTGCTCCCGAGTGCTGAGGGTGATGACATACCCCCGCTTTCCCTCGGCATCCACGGTCTCCCCCACCAGGCGCCCACTGCTCTTGCGCACGTACTCCTTCTTGAACGCGAAGATGCCCAGGTAGGGGCCACCGAACTGGGGATTGTTCCCCAGGCTCTGTCCCTCCCCGACCACAATATCCGCGTCGTAACGGCCCGGGGGCACCATGAAGCCCAGGGAGATGGGGTCAACAACGACCACGAAGAGGGCTTTGTGCGCGTGGGCCGCGTCGGCCAGGGCCTGCATTTCCTTAGGGCTGAACATGCGTCCCAGGAAGTCTGGATTCTGCACGATGACGCAGCACGTGTCATCATCGATGAGGTCGGCCAGGGCCTGCAAATCGTGACGTGGGGCGTCCTCTCCCACGATAGTCAGGCTCATGCCCTGGGTGTAGGTGTACACGGTCTGGCGGTACATGGGGTGGACCGTGGGGGACATCACCACGCGCTTGCGCTTGCGCCGGTGGACGTTCAAGGCCATGATGACGGCTTCCGCGGTCGCGGTCGCGCCGTCATAATGGCTGCTGTTGGCCACATCCATCTCTGTCAGCGCGCAGATCATGCTCTGGTACTCGAACAATGCCTGCAACACGCCCTGGGACACCTCGGGCTGGTAAGGCGTGTACGCGGTGTAGAACTCCGAGCGGGAGATGACCATGTCCACGACACTGGGGACAAAGTGATTGTACGCGCCCGCGCCCAGAAAACTGGCCGCCTGGTCCACATCCACGTTCATGGCTGCCATTTCCCGCAACTCTGCGAGCACTTCCGCCTCGGACAGAGGGCGGGGCAGGTTGAGTTTGGGGAAGCGATGGGCTTCCGGCACGTCGCGGAACAGGTCCTCAATCCGCTCAACACCTATGACGCGCAGCATCTCCGCGCGTTCCGCGTCGG
Source organism: uncultured Anaerolineae bacterium (assembly GCA_964413905.1). Classification (GTDB taxonomy): domain Bacteria; phylum Chloroflexota; class Anaerolineae; order JAADDB01; family JAADDB01; genus CAYPUG01. The sequence continues at coordinate 13,432 of CAYPUG010000063.1, forward strand.
TGTTGGGAATGTAGGCCATGTGTATACCTCCTTTTATGCTCCCTCTTCTTCTTCGACGAGTTTCTTGTACGCCTCTACATCCAGCAATTCATCGTACTCTGCGGGATTGCTGATCCTGATCTTGAAGAACCACCCCTTGCCGTAAGGATCCTCGTTCACCCATTCGGGGTTATCCGGCAGTTCTTCGTTGACTTCCACAATCTCACCGCTGAGGGGCGCGTACACGTCCTCTGCGGCTTTCACCGATTCCACCACCGCGACGGCTTCACCCTTTTCCACGGTTGCTCCCACTTCGGGCAATTCCACATACACTACATCGGAGAGGGAATGCTGGGCGTAATCCGAAATTCCCACTGTGGCGATGTTCCCTTCCACCTTCGCCCACTCGTGGGATCGCGCATAACGACGGTCGTCCATAAATACGTAGTCGCTCATGATTGCCTCCTCTACTCCTTAACTGAGTCGGTTTCAAAAATGTGTACCACAAACTCTTGCGGTGAAAACGCGTCAAGAGCATCTCGTAATATCAGCGGTGCTCCATAAGGCAACGTATAAGAAACGTTTCAGGACGCGCTCAGAATCGTGTGTGCTGCTGCCCTCCTCTTGGCTTAGCGACGATACACCGGTACGTAGAAGGGGGTTTTGACCACGACGGCCTTCTTGGGTTTGCCGTGAATCAAAACTTCCACCTCGGTACCGATTTTGCTGTGTTCCCGAGGCACGTAGGCCAGAGCCAGGAACTTGTTGAGGGTGGGAGATTTCATGCCCGTGGTAACATGTCCCACTTTTTCACCGTTGACAAGCACGGGATAGCCTTGTCGGGGAACCCCCCGCTCGACCATCTCTAAGCCCACCAGTTTCTGCTTGGGGCCTTCCAACCGGATCTTAAGTAACGCATTTCGTCCCAGGAAGGGCCCCTTCTCCGTCCGCACGAAATAGCCCAATCGCGCGCTGATGGGGTCGATCTCCGCGTGGATTTCGTGTCCGTAGAGGGGGAAACACGCTTCAAAACGCAAGGAATCCCGCGCGGCCAGGCCACACGCGAGGAGCCCATCCTCTTTCCCCGTCTCCAAAAGTAGGTCCCACATGCGTTCGGCCTCATCCGCGTTGAAGAACAACTCGAAGCCATCTTCACCCGTGTATCCTGTCCGACCGATAAGCGTGAGGATACCGCCGACCCGAGCAGCAACTGCGGTAAAGCGCTCGACCTGCGAAAGGTCCACGTCGGTCACCCGCTGCAGAATTTTTTCGGCTTTGGGGCCCTGGAGGGCCAGCATGTAGGTTTCATCGGAGACATCTGTGACCTGCACATCGAACCCCTTGGCCTGTTGGACCATCCAGCGCAAATCCTTCTTGCGGTTGGCCGCGTTCACCACGACCATGTAATCGCCATCGCGGCGATAGACAAAGACATCATCGACAACGGTGCCGTCGTCGTAACACATGAGAGAATAATGAGCATCGTTCGGACCTAAGGTGCTTATATCCCACGTCATCACCCGTTGGAGGAAGGGTAAGGCATCCGGGCCGTGGACCATGAATTGGCCCATGTGGTCAATGTCGAATAAGCCCGCGGCCGTGCGAACCGCGTGATGTTCGGCTATTGGACCCGTCGGATATTGAACGGGCAAGAGCCATCCGGCGAACTCCACCATGCGTCCGCCCATAGCGACATGCTTATCGTACAACCGCGTCTTGTTCATCGGTGCGCTCCTTTTTCCTTATGCTTGCTCAGCCCAGAGGAGTGGGCCGTCCAACCCCATCATAACAAAAAGGGCGAAACAGCGCGCATCGCGCGCCATTTCGCCCCCTGTCCACTCACCTGAGAGTTACACCGCGTACACGGCTTGCCCCTTCGGTGCGGCATATCGCCGACTCTCCAGAGGT
>CAYPUG010000064.1:0-15273 GCA_964413905.1 uncultured Anaerolineae bacterium
CACTACCGCCTCGTCCCAATCAATGCGTCCCATGTCCTCGGGAGGAGGAGCCAACAAAACGTGTTCCACCGTGTAATCCACATCCCACTTACGGCTTACAAAACGCACAAACGTGTGGGCCAGAATCGCCGGTTCGTACACCAGGCGCACCGCCTCTACGTGCGCGGTATGGCCAAGTTGGCGCTCCAACGCTCGCACGGCCTCTTCTTCATCCACAGAGAGGGGGAGAAAGACCTGCATGATTTCCGGATCCAGCGCGGGCGGTTGGGGCAAATACCCGGCAGGAGGTTCCACGTCTTTACGCGGCCTATCCGCGCGGGGGGTGGTCCGCCGGGACTGGGAGGACATCTGACGGCTATGCGTGCGCGCGAGACGATGGGCCATGAGTTGTCGGATCTGGGGACGGGTGAGAGGACCCCGTAAGTAACTCATGGCCCATCGAGTGTGAAAGACGACAGGGCGATCTTCGTGGACGTTGTGCATGAGGAACACGCGACTGCGCAGTTGGTTGATAAGCGCGTCGTAGTCGACATCGGCGACGTGGGCCCCTGCCGCGGAGAGCGCGCCCTTTAAGCCTTGAAGCACCCGGTCTTTGTCCCGTTCGGCTTGTAGTTTGCCGATGAACCAGGTCCCCGCGTTGGTCAGGCCCTTGTAGTCGATGTCCACCGGGTTCTGGGTAACGAGGACGACACCCAACCCGAACGCGCGGGCTTGTTTCAGCAAGGTGAGCAACGGCCGTTTGGAGGGAGGTTCGGCCACGGGCGGGAAGTAGCCGAACACTTCGTCAAAGTAGAGGAGCGCGCGCAGGCTGGTGGTGCCGGACTGACGTCGCACCCAAGTGACGAGGTTCTCCAGAAGAAGGGTGACAAAGAACATGCGCTCCGCGTCAGAAAGGTGCGCGATGTAAAAAATGCTGTGCCGCGGTTTGCCCTCTTCTGTGTAAAAGAGGCTATCGATGTCCAGTGGATCCCCCTCTAACCAGGCGCGAAAATTAGGTGACGCGACGAGGTTATTGAAGGCCATGGCCAGTTGGAAGCGATCATCGGGCGGATAAAAAGTATCCACGTCGAACACACCCAGCTGTTTCACCGGAGGATTCTGAATGGCCAGGATTAATTTGGCCAGGTCCAGATCCTCGTTCTGGCGCCAGTAATGCTCGAAGATATTGCTCAAGAGGATGGCCTCGCGGCTGCGCACGGGGTCCGCTTTGACGCCCACCAGACTGAGGAGTGCGGCCACGGTCCCCGCGATGCGTTCACGGATGGCCTCTGCGTGTTCTTCAAAATCCAGGCCTGGCGCGGCCAGACTGCCCAGGATGTTCACAGGAACGCCCGCGTCGGAGCCCGGGGTATAGATGGTGTAGTCCACCGATTGTTGCAACATGCGGATGCGCTCGGAGTCGATGCCCCAGTCGGCCAGCCCTTTGCGCCACAGGTTGGCGATGTACGTCGCGTACTCATCCTCGCTCATGCCCTTGCGCCGGGCATCATCCACATTGATCCAGGGGCGGAAGTCCTCCGGGCGCAGTTCCGGGAACTGGAGCATGAGGTTGGTTACATCCCCTTTGGGATCGATCAAGATGGCCGGCACCTGGTCAATGGCGGCCTCTTCCAGCAAGTCAATGCACAGGCCGGTTTTGCCGCTGCCCGTCATGCCCACCACCACGGCATGGGTGGTGAGATCTCGGGCATCGTAATTCAACCAAACATCCTTGCGTTTGCCTTTTTCGATGTCATACTCCGCGCCCAGGTAAAAACTACCCAAGCGCTCTGGGGGTCGTTTCATCATGGCCTCCTCCTAAGGGTGGCACATCCTTCCTCTTTCAAGGGTAAGATACATTGATCGAACTCTAGCGGGTTGCTTCTTACCTTTCCACGTCGCGGACGCACCGGAATCCCACCACCCGCAGACGCCGGGCCGGGTGAGCAATATCGCGAGCCGTGGTCCGGGCATCCTCCACCGGGTGGTTCCAGGACCCTCCCCGCACCACCTTATATTTGCCGAAGAATGGAGAAGTGTAGGTGCTCCCCGGGTACGGCGCGTACCCATCGGCCACCCACTCCCACACGTTGCCGGCCATGTCCAGCGCGCCGTAAGGACTGGCTCCCGCGGGGAACATCCCCACCGGTGTCGGGCCGTTGTACCGATGGCCGGCGTTGGCCCGCCCCTCATCATACTCATTTCCCCAAGGATACGCACGTCCGTCCGTGCCCCGGGCGGCTTTTTCCCATTCGGCTTCGGTGGGCAAGCGTTTGCCCTGGGCCTGGCAATAGGCTTGGGCGCCGTACCAACTGACCCAAAATATGGGAAGTCGCGCAAAACCGGGCCGAGGACGATACCCGTTCGCCGTTTCTTCCAGCGCAGCCTGAGGGTTCTCCGGCCATACGTCCGCGCACACGTGTCCGTCGCATCCGGTCAAGGACCCCCGGCGTGTGAGGAAGCGCGCGTAGTTTGCTACGGTCACCTCGGTGCGGTCAATGTAGAACGCGTGTAGATAAACCTCGTGCGGGGGGCGTTCATCTTCTCTTCCCGCGTCGCTTCCCATCACAAAGGACCCCGCGGGCACGAACACCATGTCCGAGTGGACAGAGGACGGGGGCAGTGCCGATTGACACGCGGCATTCCAACCCAAGGCCAACGTCAGGATAAGGACCACCAGGGCGGGAACACCTCGGTTCCCGCCCTGTACTCCCGTTTGTACGGGCATCAGCCACCCAAATACGCTTCTTTGACGCGTGGATTCGCCAACAAGTCCTTTGTCGGACCTTCCAGAACCAATTGCCCCGTCTCCAACACGTACCCACGCTGTGCAAACCGGAGGGCCATATGCGCGTTCTGCTCCACGAGCAGAATGGTGGTGCCCTCCGCGTTGATCTGCTTAAGCGCGGCAAACATCTCCTGCATGAGCAGGGGGGCCAGACCCATCGAGGGCTCATCCAGCAGCATAAGGCGTCGTCCGCTGACCAGCGCCCGGCCCACGGCCAACATCTGCTGCTCCCCACCGCTCATGGTTCCGGCTTTTTGGTTCTTGCGCTCGGCCAGGCGCGGGAACAAGTCAAAGACCATTTCAAAGTCCCGCTGGATGTTCTCCTTGTCCTTACGACCATACGTGGCCAGGAGCAGGTTTTCCATGACCGTCAGGTTGCCGAAGATATGGCGACCTTCCGGCACGTGGCTGATACCCAACTCGCTCACCACCTTGTGGGGCGGGTAATCCAACAGGTTCTTGCCGTCGAAAATCATCTTCGTGTTGGACCCAACGGGCACCAAACGGGAAATAGCCCGCAATGTCGAGGTCTTTCCCGCGCCGTTGGCGCCGATAATGCACACAATCTCCCCCTCGTCCACGTGAAACGTTATCCCATGGACGGCTTTGATTGCGCCGTATGAGACCTCTAAGTTTTCCACTTGTAGAAGCATCACACTTCCACCATCTCGCCCAGATAGGCTTTGATAACCCGCGGATTGTTCTGAATTTCCTCGGGAGGCCCTTCGGCAATCACTTCACCGAAGTCCAACACCTGAATCGTCTGACACAGACTCATCACGAACTTCATGCGGTGTTCGATTAACCATATGGTCAGGTCGAACTCTTCTTTTACGCGACGGATGACGTCCATAGTCTCCATCATCTCCGCAGGACTCATCCCCGCGGTGGGCTCATCCAAGAGAAGGAGTTTAGGCCGGGTGGCCAGCGCCCGAGCCATCTCCACCTTGCGTTGGATACCGTACGGCAACCCGGAGACTACGTAATCCGCGAACTGTTCAATGCCCAACAGACGCATCAGTTCCCGGGCCTTGGCCTCAATACGTTCTTCTTCCTCATGACGGTGATTCAACCCAAAGAAAGCACCCAACAGTCCGTATTGAATCTGCGAGTAGAACGCAATCCGCACGTTATCCAACGCGGTCAAGTTCGTCCACAACCGCAAATTCTGAAAGGTACGACTAATACCCAAATGCGCAATTTCGTGAGGCGTCTTTCCGGTGATCTCCTGGCCGTCAAAGATGATGTGCCCCTCCGTAGGAGTGTACACCCCTGTAGTCAGATTGAAGATGGTTGTCTTGCCCGCGCCGTTAGGTCCGATAAGCCCGCGAATTTCCCCTTTCTCAATGGAGGTGTTGAAGTTGTGGACGGCCCGCAATCCACCGAAGTAGTGCGTCATGTTTTTAATTTCCAGCAGGGGCATGTTCCACCTCCTTCTTCTTCGCGGTGAGGAAGGGGAATTGGACTTCACGGAAACCCAACAGCCCACGCGGGCGATAGACCATCACCAGAATCAAGATAACCGGGATGACCAGCCACTTGGCCAATTTCAGCGGACGCAAGATCTCGGCCAACAACTGGAAGAGCACGGTCCCAAACACCGATCCGGTGACCGAACTCAAGCCACCCAGGTACAGCATGCCCAGCACTTCCGCGGACTTGACCAAGCCGAAACTGCTGGGGTTGATGTAGCCGATCACATGGGCGTACAGACCACCGGCTACCCCTGACCAAAACGCATGAGTCAAGAAGGCGATCACCTTTACCCGACGCGTGTCCACGGTCATCGCCTCGGCCGCGGACTCATTATCCCGCACCGCGCTAGTAGCCTTCCCGTACGTGGAAGAGACATAATTGTAAATCGTCCACAAAGCGAGAACCGTCCACACGAAGACTACAGGGAAAGAGGCTACAGGCGGTTGATTCATAAAGCCCCGGGGACCGCCGATGTAGTCAATGTTCTCCACCGCGCTTTTAACGATGAACACGTAGGCCAACGTAATAATAGCCAAATAATCCCCTCGGGTGCGGAAGGAGGGAATGGCCACGGCCAACGCGGTGATTGCCGCGGCAAGGCCCCCGATAATAAGAACAAAGGGAAACGCAAAGGGAGCCAGCGACGGAGGCAACACCGCAGGGCCAAACACATCGTCGTTCACGAACCCCCATACCATGAGCACGGAGGACACATACGCACCTACAGACATGAACCCGGCCACAGCGACGGAGAACTCTCCCATCCAACCGTTCACCAGGTTCAAACTCGTCGTCAACATGATGCCCACGCCCAGGAGGCGCAACACCAGCAAACGGTACTCATCCACCGTGCCCCATACCTGGAGCACCAGGTACAACAAAATCAGGTGCACAATGATGTACACGCGTGGAGAAAAGTGTTGCTCCACACGACGTACAAAGGGTGCACTGAGCCGAGCCACAATGTACATGGGAATAAAATACATAATGAGCAAATACAAGACCACACTGGGAATGAGCGTCGGTTCTGAAAGGATCACCGACAGGCCGAAAATGGCCGGAAGGGAATGCAGCCACAGCGCATAGGAAAGCGTGGCGCCGAACACATGCTCTAACAGGCCGGCGACCAGTGCACCGATGAGCCAAGAACCCAGAGGCAACCCACCCAACCACCGCTTAAGGAAGGGGAGCAATCGCGTTATCCAGTCTTTCACGCCTCGTCTCCTACCCTTCGGTTTAGAGTATACTCATCAACAAGCACTCACCTCTCTAAGGTCCGGCCGAGCCATGCGATACAGATATCAGATACGCAGCCGAGCACTGTACTCCTCACCGAACAGCCCGTACGGCCGGAACGTCAGGATCAACAACACAATGCTGAAGGCGATGAGATCACGCATGGTGGACACAAACGCGGCCGCGACCAAAATCTCGATGAACCCCAGCAGGAACCCGCCTATCACTGCCCCGAGAATGGACCCACGTCCACCCAGAATCGCAGCAACAAACGCTTTCCAGCCGATGAGCAAGCCCATGTACGGTTCCAACACCGGGTATGACATGGAGAACAGGACCCCGGCCGCCCCGGCCAACGCGGATCCCAGGGCAAACGTCAACACGATCACCCGGTCCATAGGCACTCCCATCAAGGGGACGGCCGCGTAGTCATAGGACATCGCGCGCATGGCCATGCCCGTCTTCGTCTTCTGCACGAATAAGTGCAAGGCCAACATCAAGGCCAGAGAGAGGACAATGGTCAAAATCTTGATGTTGGTCACATACACACTACCGATTTGAAACGTCTTTGTCTCAATAAGCGAGGGAAACGTCCTACGGCTAGCGCCTAACAACGCCAGGTTCCCCGTTTCCAGGAAAATGCCCACCATTAATCCGGTGATGGCTGCAGACGCGCGCGGGGCATTGCGCAAAGGGCGATAGGCCACACGCTCCACAGCCATACCCACAAACGAGGTGAGAAGCATCGTAAGAACCAACGTCAACACGAAGATAAGCCAACCCGAGGCGGGGATGATCCCGGCGCTTGCCAGCACCAAAAAGCCGGTGGCGACAAAGAAGCCGATATAGGCTCCGACCATGAACACATCCCCATGGGCGAAGTTAAAGAGCATGAGGATGCTGTACACCATGCTGTAGCCCAACGCGATAAGGGCGTAAAAACTTCCCCACTGCAACGCGTTGAACCACTGCTGGGGGTCAAGCAGTTGCCCCAGGAAACCCATCGTTCATCTCCTCTTCGCAAGAGATTAAGGGTGACAACGGAGAGCCGTTGCCACCCCGATCCTATCCCCTTACGGACACGCCTGCTTGTAGAATTCAAACTCATGATTCTCGTTGATGCGGACGATCACCGCGCACTTGATGGGATCGCCTTCCTCGTTAAACTTCATCTTGCCCGTGATGCCGTTGAACTCCTTAATGTTCGCCAACGCATCACGGATGCACTTGCGGTCTTGTTCCAGGTTGCCCGTCAATTTACCGCAGTCCTTGATCGCCTGCTCCAGCAGGTGCGCGGAATCCCAGGCCAACGCGGCCACGTCACCCGGCGCGTAGCCGTATTTCTGCTGGAAACGATCGATGAATTCCTTGGCTGCGCCCTTCGCACCGGCAACGGCCCAGTGGGTGCTGAAGAAGGAGCCCACACAGTCATCACCGCACAAATTCATCAATTCAGGCGAGCCCCAACTGTCGCTTCCCACGATGGGTTTGTTCCACCCCAACTGGTGAGCCTGCTTGACGATGAGGGGCACCTCGTCGTAGTACTGAGGCGTGAAGAGCACTTCCGCACCGGAGTTGATGATCTTCGTTAACTGGGCGCTAAAGTCTCGGTCCTTTGTCGTAAAACTCTCAAAGGCCACCACTTGCATACCTTGCTCTTCTGCGCCCTGCTTGAAGAACTCTGCCAGGCCCTTGGGATAATCGCTCGCCACATCGTATAAGACCGCGACCTTGGTCGCGCCGAATTCCTCCTTAATGAACTTCGCCACGACCCGGCCCTGGAAGTCATCCAGGAACGCGGCCCGGAATACAAAGGGGCGGCCCTTGGTGGTGCGCGGGTTTGTGGACCAAGGACTAATGAGCGGCGTCTTCAGGCGGTCGGCCACCTCACCCGCGGGGATGGCCTGCTTGGACGCATAAGGGCCAATGATGGCGAGGACCTTGTCCTCGGTGATCAACTTCGTGGTGGCCGCTGCCGCGGACTCGGCCTTGGACTCGTTGTCCTCGTGGATGACCTGAACTTTGTACTTCACACCGTTCACTTCGATGCCGCCGGCCTTGTCCAGATCCTCCAGCCACATCTCCAAGGCATACTTCCCTTCCTCACCGACCTTGGGGATGTCACCGGTCAACGGGGCCACGTGACCGATTTTAATAACGCCCCCGTAGGCCTTGCGGGCACCGGGCTGACACGCGACCAGAGCGATCACAATGAGGGCCAAAACGATGAGTAGAACGACCCGCTTCATAATGCTCCTCCTTTCTCTCCTCTTTTGGGTGGATGTGGCATGCACATTACTCCATGCCATCACACCGGGACTTCAGCCCGAAGCCGCGAACATCAGGGTCCAACGCGACTTCCGCGGCTTGGAAGTCCGAACACGTAAGGGGGGATGACGTATACGCAGGGAAGACGGCAGATAACCGGGGGGAAGAAAAACAAGAGCGTGCTTGTAAGCGACGAATGCCTGTTAGAAAGGAAGGGGCCCAGGAATGAATAGGCCATATGTGTCGCCACAAAGGAGGACACAGCGCGATGTGAGAACCTCGCACCCCCATTGTGCTCATTGCCCCTCCAGGCGTAGGCAAAAGTCCATTACACCGCCCCGGATGCCATCATTTTACATGGAAGGACTGAAGCGTGTCAAATGTTCGCCCCCGGCCTCTTCCTTACTCGCGCGTTTCGGCTTGGACAATCGGCACACGACGGGTACGAATGTACCAGGACGCCAAGGTGCGATACCGATCTCCCGGCCGATGTAACGGACCAATGGTCACATTCTTGATAGTATTGCGCACGCCGAACCCATACACGGGGTGATATAACAGGAGTCCCGGCACCTCCTCCGCGAACAGGTGTTGGAACTCATGGTACAGCCGAATACGGCGATTGAGATCGGGCGTGCGTCGGGCGGTCTCCATCAGGTGATCCGCGTCCAGATTATCCCATCCCGCGTAGTTTTGTCCCGATTCAATCTGACTGGAATGCCACAAGGGATACGGGTCCGGGTCGCCGTACAAGCGCCAAAAAACCAACGCAGCTTCGAAAGTATGGGGTTCCAGAAAGTCACTCACCAGTCCTGGAAAACTCACCGGTCGAGCCACCGCATCTACCCCCACCGCATGCCAATACGCGGCCACGGCCTTGAGGATGGCCGTCCGAGCCGGATCGTCATCACCGTGCAAAGTAAACCGAAGAGGCTTCCCCTCTTGTTCACGCACACCATCCCCATCCACATCGGTCCACCCTGCCTCTTCCAACAAAGCCCGAGCTTTTTCCGGGTCATAGGGATACTTGGGCACGTCCGCCGCGTAGGCCCAGGTATGAGGCAAGAAAGGGGAATGAGCGACAATACCCATACCGTTTAGGTACTTCTGGATCAACCCCTCCCGATCTATCGCGTACAACAACGCCTGGCGCACGCGTTTATCCTTGAAAAAGGGCACGTTGGGGTTCTTTTCATTAAGGAGGATGATGGCGTATCCGGGCATGGCACTGAAGAAGATATTCATATCCTCCAAGGACTGGGCAGTGGGCAGATCTTGGGGGAGGATGCGCGATACCGCGTCCACCTCCCCTTGTTGGTAGGCTTCGAGCACAGACGCGTCATCCGGATAAAAACGGAAGTTGATCGCCTCGATGTACGGCCTTGGTCCCCCATATTGAGGATTAGGCTTCAGAGTCATGCTTATCGCGTTAAGCGTGGCCACCTGAAAGGGCCCGCTGCCCACCGGCTGAAAGTTCAAACGAGATCGGTCCATCAAATGAGGGGGGATATCGCGCCACACATGCGCGGGCAACAACCCGGTAGTCAATTCGTCCAAAAACGGCGCCAACGGTTCGGGGAGGGTGAAACGCACCGTTAGCTCATCCAATTGCTCGATCTTCACCGACTGCCAGGATTGAATAACGGTCGGGTCACCGGGAAATTGCGGGTTCTGTAATGTGGAGAAGGTAAAGACTACGTCCTCCGCGGTGATGGGAACCCCATCTTGCCAACGTTGGCCCGGTCGAAGGTACACGGTGAAAATCCGGGCGTCGGGGCTTACATCCCACCGTTCGGCCAAATCCGGAACCACCTGCCCCTGTTCGTCAAACCGCCCCAAACCGCGATAGATCAGAGAATTTATGTCCTGGCTGACCAAGTTGAAGGGACTCAACAAGGGGTTGAGATAGCGGGGTGATCCGGCCACACCTTCGCGATACACCCCGCCATACGTGGGAATCGAAACCGTGGTGTAATTATACGCGACCACCCCCAGGAGGCCGACCAGTAATACACCTCCTAGAAAGGCGATAAGAAACTGCCAACGATGCACGCGTGCCAGAGATCCCACGTTACCCCGAAATCATTACAGAAATCAGAGAAACCAAGAAGAATAGAATAGAAACCACAATCGTTGCTTGATACAACGTCTTCTCCACACCCCGTCGGGTACGTGTCGCATACACGTCCTGACCGCCGAACACACCGCTCAAGCCCGCGCCTTTCGTCTGAAGCAGAACTAAAACAATAAGAGCAATGCCTAGAATAATCTGCACAATGTACAAATACGTCCCCATCGGATCTCCCTCTCTTGATTAAGGCATTGAAAAGGCCCATTGCAGGGCAGGATATCCTCGTCCTCGGTCAACCATGGAATCACGGATGAAACGTTGCTCCTGAGGGAGCGAAGGCTGCGTCCTCCCCCACCTCGTACCGATGACTCCGTTCGGTGACAGAGAGGTCCCCCACAGAGCCGCCCTTTCCCGCTTTCGCCTGATGGACCGACAGAACTCTGCGAATGTCCCTTGTCTGACCGAATCGGGGAGATTATACACGCGCGCGAAGGAGAGCGAAAATTCAATCGTGACACATGGCGAGAAAGGAAAGTACCCCCGACGGTCGGTAAAACCGCCGGGGGTGAAACATCAACCCAGACCAAAGAACGAGAGCAGACGTGTCGCGAGGGTGAAATCACCCTCCAGTTGCAGTTTCCCGGTCATAAACGCGGTCATGCCGTCCAGGCGACCGGCAATAAGATCGACATACTCCTGTGCGTCCATGCGCAACGTCAAGGTGGGATTTTCGGCCACGCCTTCTTCCACTGTGCACTTTCCATCCTCAATGCGGATGATCCAGTCCCCGCCACCTTCGCCGGTGAGATGATACTGGATGACCGCGCTCACACCTTGTGCCTTCTCCGGCTTGAAATACTTGGGCATGGACATGACCAGATCTCGAGCTGTCACTTTCTTTTCACTCATGTTCCCGTCTCCTTTCCTTTAAAACGAATATTAAGCGGAGATTTCGCCGATTTTGGACACGCGTCCCCGAGATTGCTACCATCAAAAACGTTATTAAAGCGGCGACAGGTCGCCGCACTCCAAACGTTATTAAAGCGGCAATGTCTCGCCGCTCTCCAAAAGCGTTATCTCAACGCGCTCCAAAGCTGCATGCTAAAACTTCCCCCGTTATTCCTACGAAACCGGTGCAGTCTCCGGAATTTCCTAAAATGCCTTCCCAAGATTGGAGGAAGAAGTATTAAGAGACACTCCTTACACCTTCTACGCTTCTCTCGTTACATGGTCCTTTCTATCCATTCTCGCTCCTGTCGGAAACGCGATAACGCGTTGGGTGCTCGTTGATACAGCACCGGCGCCGTCACATCATCCTGAATGTCGGCCCAATTCGTCACATCCACGTACCCCCGTTCGTGTAAATACTCCACATAGGCCCCGGTCTCCAAAAGAGCCAAAAGGATATCATACCCGTGCACATTCGGGTACCGCCGTTTAGACAATTCCACAATCGTAATGGGTTCCTCACACAACGTCAGCACCTGCTGCAGTTTGCGCATGATGGAATGCCGGATTTCATTGATACGCGCTCGCAAGTCGTACATCGGTTCCTCGTGACCGCCCAGTGCCACCCGCACTCCTTCCGCAACGGATTCCAACTTCACCAGCGAGGCCAAATAATGTCCGACACCGGTGTACCGAGTAATACTCTCCGGAGAGAGGTGGGGGGTGGTGTGAGGCAACACGTGATCTCCCACCAACAGAACATCGTCTACCCGTAAACATACCAACCCCGGACAATGACCCGGCACATGACATACGTGAAAATGGGCCATGTTCATTCCGTCGGCCAGGTGTCCATCCACAGAAACTGAGCGGTAAAAACTCCGGGCGAACCCGTACATCTCCATAAGTGCGTAGCGTGTCTTCTCCCGGACGCCCGCGCGGCGCAGGAAAACGTCCAAATCGCGTGTCGCGATAACGGTCCGTTCCTCAAAACGGGCCAACACCCGATGATCCAGAGAATGCACGTACACGGGCGCTTGTGTGTGTTCTCGCACAAAAGGCAGCCCACCGAAGTGATCAATGTGTCCGTGAGTAATCAGGATAAGATCCACATCCCCCAGCGTCACGCGACGGCCCAGCACCTCACTTACACGTCGGAAACCCTCTAACAGACTCTCGTTACTCTCCGGCAACCCTGACCCGGTGTCCACTAAGACCAATGCATCGGGCGTCAACACCAAGTGAGCATATCCGGTGAGTGTAGGAAAGAGCCGCAACGGCAAGCGAAAAACTTGGATCCCCTGAGAGGTCACCACCCGGTTCATACCGTATCCCCGTGCACCGGTTCCACTACCGGTACACCTTCTATAGTCGATTCCCGGTTCCGAACAGCATCTATCCACTCGTTCAAAATAGCCAAAAGTTCCTCCTGTCCACAAAACCGGCGACTTTGTCCACTACGCACATGTTGAACCTCACCACGCATTTGTGAGGGGAGACATGTGCGGTCAAACCATACCCGGACAAGAAAAGATTCCCGATGGTCCATTCCTCCCTCCCAAACAGAAACAACCCAATTGGCCGACAAAATGCCATGGATGTGCACATCATCAGTCGGTCAATCAAACGAAGACACAATCCGTGTGAACATCACCCCCTATAACATAGAATTTTCACGTTGTGCCTTCGTTCAGTAAGGGTTCCCCTTACGCTTCCGATAATCCGGAGAGACGAGAGGTTAACCGATGCACCACCCGGAGGACGATGGGGCGACCACGACGGTTGGCCAACTCTTGCGCCCGGTTCACCAATTCCCGGGTGGAGGGTTCCACCTCCCCACGGGCTACGCTCAAGCGCACCGCTTCTTCCACCGCGGCCACGTACTCGAACAACAGGCCTCGCTGACCGGCCAGGGAGAGCGCTTCCCACACACGCCGACGGGCCCGATGCCAATCCTGATGGCGACGAGCCAACGCGGCATCGGCAATGCGGGACCAGAAAGATGTGACCACGTCCAGGCTCTCACGTTCCACCAGAACACGATCTAACAACGCGGACGCGGTCTCAATATCCTCTTGGGCAATACTGACCAATGTCAATCCCACCCATGCACTTAAACGATGACTCCGGAACCCGGCTTGTTGCTCCAAGAGTTTGTCCAACGCGGCAAAACGTTGCTGAGCGCCGGATATATCACCCATGTGCAGGTGAATATACCCCTCGAAAACCCGTCCCCACAACGTGCTCCAGGCTGCGTCGGGAGACTGGCGGGCCAAGCGAAATCCCGCGTCCAAGTGTTCCTGCACCGCGCGCACGTCATCGCGCAAAAACGCCACATGAGCCAGGAAATGGCGGGCCAGCACCGCGTACGCTTGTTGGGCTGTCCGCTCGGCCAAAGAAGCCGCGTACTCGAGACATGCCTCTGCTTCCTCCAACAACCCTTGTAATGCCAAACTCCACCCGTAAAGCCCCAAAGGTAACGGCGCCATATCCGTACCCAAAACCGCAGCCGCTTCTTCCCACGGCCGGCCGGACACAGGTTGCGGAGGATGGTATGCAGGCCATTCTTCCCCCGGAGAAGCGTCGCCGCTGCTCCCGAACACAAGGCGTAAACGATGAAACACTTCGGAGACGGACGCGTGTCCTCTTGTGTGAAACGCGGCCAACACCTCTCCGGCCATGACGGCCGCTTCGTCCAAACGACCGACAACGGTCAGGGCAACCATCAACCGCCGCGCGGCCAACAAGGCCAACTCAGCGTCTTCGTGTTTCTCCGCCCATTCCCGCATCGCGGTGTACGTGGTCACAATCCCTTCCCAATCCCCTTGCGCTTCGTGGGCCAGTCCCAATCCCACGTACGCGCGCCGAATCCACTCCTGGGCCTGATCGTCGGGAAGGAGGGCGGAGGCCAGTTGCAACGCCCGACGATAGTGATCACGGGCCTGACGAAAACCATATGTGCGCCGCAAGTGATCCCCGGCCAACACAGAAAACTGCAACGCAGGCAGCGCGTACCGCGGACCGGCTTGGTGGTAATGATACGCCACCGTCACCGCATGAGGTCCGGCCTGCGCCCCCCACAGAGCCACAAGGGCATCCGCCACCTGCCGGTGCAGCCGCTGCCTGGCCAACATGGGCAACGAGCCGTACACCACCTGTCGTACGACTTCATGCACAAAGGAAACATGGCCGGCCTCTCCTTCCCGCAGAAAGTGGTGATGCAAAAGTTCTTCTAGGCCCGGCAACGGATCGTTCAGCGCGGCCGTCTCCAGCACATCTAAGGGGACTTCACGACCGATGACTGCCGCCAAATTCAACACATCCTTCGCGGCAGGGGAAAGACGGTTCACCCGGTTCAAGATCAACGCCCGCACATGCGAGAGAGTCTGTACAGGGGGAATATCCTCGGCCCGGGGGAACGCCTCAGCACGGGCGCTCAACTCCCGAACAACCTCCACCAGGTAGAGTGGAACACCTTCCACATGACGATGCACCTGCTTCGCCAAGGACTGAACGGTGTCCTCATCCGTGTGCCACACTTGGGCCAGAAAACGCCGAACCTCGGCCACGCTGAGCGGGTTTAGGGTGATTTCGTCCACCACACCGTCATGCTGTAAGTGGACGATTAAGTTACGCAGATCATCGTTGGCCGCGAACGCGTCCGCGGTGTACGTCATCAACAGGAGAAGGGGATGCCGACGGGCTCGGTACGCCAACCGCCCCAGGACGGCCAGGGTACCTTCATCTGCCCACTGCACATCGTCCAGGAAAATGATTAACGGCGCCTGATCACTCAACGCCACGATAAGATTTGCCAACCCATCGATAAGACGTCCCCGATTCTCCTCCGGAGTGGTGTCCGGCACCTCGGGCAGATCGGGCACCGCGTAGTGCAGCGCAGGGATGAGTTGGGCTGCCTGGGCCAACGCGAAAGGCGGAAGTTCCACCAACCGCTCGGGGGGTAAGACATCGAGGAAACGCCGTAAGACATTGGTGAGAGGGGCAAAGGGCAAGTCGTGCTCTAAAGAGAGGCACCGGGTGCCTACCATATCCACCTTTCCTTGCACTTCTCGCAGCAGGTGCAGAACAAGATGGGTTTTTCCCATGCCCATCTCGCCGGTCACAGCCACGGCCCGCCCTTTTCGCCGGAAAAGAGCATCCACATGTTGAAGCAACCGTTCACGCTCTTCATCCCGACCGACGAAGATACCCTCAAAAGGCAACTCGTACGCGGGCAACAGCACGACCGGCCCCTCTTGTGGTGGGGACGAGGGCGATGGGGGAACAACGTGCACGCGAGCCGTGGGGATTTCCCCCCGAAGGATGGCTTCGTACAACGCACGCGTCTGAGGTGCAGGCTCCGCGCCGAATTCCTCCTGCAGCATGGTCCGACAGCGCTCATAGGTGTTCAACGCGGCGGCCACATCACCGGCCAACACTTGATAACGCATGAGGGCCCGATACACCGGTTCCCGGTACTCATCTCGGGCCAACGCGCGACGACACG
>CAYPUG010000065.1:0-15004 GCA_964413905.1 uncultured Anaerolineae bacterium
GCCCTGGGGCAGGTGGAGCAGGCCATCCAATACTACGAGCAGGCCCTGGCCGTCTTTCGGGAAATCAGGTATCGGTACGGTGAGGCCATCGTGTCCTGGAATCTGGGACGGATCTACGAGGAGCAGGGACGATACAGGGAAGCGTGCGAGTTGATGCGCATCACCGTGGCCTACGAGCGGGCTATCGGCCATCCCGATGCGGAGAAACACGGCAAACGCTCAGAGGAGGTGTGCAGGAAGGCAGGGCGGTAGGGGGCCCTCACCCCCTTGGGGGTTGTGGGGTGGAGGTGCTTGGCCGGGAAATAAGGTGTAAACTGAAATAGTCTCTTGGCCGGGAAAGGATTTGACAAAATATCGTGCCGACGCGATCATTGACTTGAAGTATCGGGAATTTGACGGTGTGAGAAAACGTCACGTGTATGGGTTGGCTTCGAAGGGGAGGACGTTTCCCTTAAATCCCATCCGATATTCCCAACAGAAACCGGGGGGCATTGCAATGCCTATATGTCCTCAATGCGGAACCTGGAATCCGGATGACCGTCGGGTGTGCTGGCGATGCCAGGCTCCTTTGCCGCCGCCCAAACCACCTAAACGGAAGCAGCCACCGAAGATGTGGCTGGGACTGCCCGTGTGGGTGTGGATGGTGCTCGTCTTTCTCTTCGTGCTGAACTTCTTTGTCCTTCCCCTGATGAGTTCGATGTGGCCATGAATCAAAACGAACATTCGGATGTTCCCGCACCGGACGCGTTGGCGCGCGCGTTGCTCCATTGGCATACGTCCCAAACTCGTTCTTTCCCTTGGCGCGGCAATCGGGACCCTTACGTGGTGTGGGTTTCCGAGACGATGTTGCAGCAGACGCAGATAGCCACGGTTATCCCCTACTTGGAACGGTGGTTGGAGCGGTTTCCCAACGTTCACGCGCTAGCCCAAGCGCGGCTGGAAGAGGTACTCAAATATTGGGAGGGATTGGGATATTACGCGCGCGCTCGTCATTTGCACCGGGCAGCCCAGATAATTGTGGAGCGTTACGGTGGACGTATTCCGGCGGATCGGGAGGCGCTCTTGTCCCTTCCGGGTATCGGACCCTATACCGCGGGTGCCATTTTGAGCCTGGCTTATGGGCAAGATGAACCTGTGCTCGACGGCAATGTGCGGCGTGTGTTGTGTCGCGTGTTCGGCATCGAGGAGGATCCTCGACGGGCACCGGTGGAACGTCGGCTGTGGGCATTGGCCCGTTCGCTCATCATCCCCGGGCAAGCTCGTGCCATCAATGAAGCGTTAATGGACTTGGGGCGAGAGGTATGTATTCCACGTTCGCCCAAATGTCACCTTTGCCCTTTGGCAGATATGTGTGTGGCGCATGGCAAAGGGTTGGAAGCGTCACTCCCCGTTCGTACCCGTAAGCGAGCTACACCTCATTACGTGGTCACTGCAGGCGTGGTTTGGAATGCAGAAGGACGGATTTTGTTGGCGCAGCGTCCCCTCAAGGGTCTGTTAGGCGGCCTGTGGGAATTCCCCGGTGGCAAGGTGGAACCCGGGGAAACGTTGGAAGCGTGTTTGCGCCGCGAGTTGAAGGAAGAATTGGACATCGAGGTGGAGGTGGGCAGGCTGGTCGGGACCGTGGAGCACGCGTATTCCCACTTCCGCATTACTTTACACGCGTTTCACTGCCGGTTAAAAGCCGGTTCTCCTAAGGCCATTGGCGTGGCGGATTGGCGATGGGTGCGTTTAGAAGAAATCCGTCAATATCCCCTTTCGAGAGCGGATGTAAAGGTGTTGGAACTCCTGGAAGCCCACCATGGCTCTGAATAAACACCTGTCCTTGCCTGTGCTCTTTGCCCTGGTGTTCACTTGGATATGGATGGTCCCGTGGAGCACCTCTCCGTTTCAGGCGGAGAAATCTGTAGCCCTGGTTCTTCCCGCGCTCTATGTGATTCCGTGGCTTCCCCGTCGAGGGAGGGGCCTTCTGCTCGCGGTGCTGGCCCTTTCCTTGACCGTTGCTTATCCGGCGTGGCGTGTTGCGTTGTGGGGTAACGACTACCGGTGGATGGGTATGTTGGCGTGGATGGCTGCCGGTGTGTTGACGTGGGCTTGGTCTACCTCTGGAGAACCCTCAGAAAGCTTGGCCCTCCTCTTGACGTCTGTCGCCACGTTGTCTTTGTCGATTCTCATTTTGGCTCGCGTTTTCCCGGCTTTTTTTATAGGAGATCTGGCGTTATGGCATCCGGCTTTTGCCGAAGGGGGACTTTTGGGAAATCGCGCGTTTTTGGGGACGGCGCTTGCTCCCTTGGTCATGTACTGGGCCGGGTTTGCGATCCACGCGTTTCATCGACGGATGTGGCGTCAGGGACTTTGGTGGGGCTTTTATGCCCTTTTGGCTTTGGTGGGACTTTTCTTGTCTCACAGCCGAGGGGGATGGTTGGGCATTGGGATCGCGTTGATCGTAGTGGGAGGGCTGGTGTGGTCCGGAAGCCGTCGGTACGCGTGGTGGGTAGGTACCGGTGGCATGGCCGTGGGGGGCATCCTGTGGGGCATGGCTCACCCACATTCATCCGGGTGGGAGTTCATCTATCGGAATGGAACGTTGCCACAGCGGTGGATCGTATGGCAAGCGACCCTCCGTTTGTTGCTGCGACATCCGTGGCGTGCCCTGGTAGGTTTCGGAGCCGATACGCTAGGTCTCTACTTTCCTGAAGTGTACCCCACGGTGTTAATGCAATACGAGTCTGATGGTCGAGCACATGTGTTTGACCGAGCTCATAACATCCTGTTGGATATATGGGTTCAATTCGGGGGAGTAGGTCTTCTCATCGGCTGCATCGGGGCGGGATGGGTGGTCTACCGATGGTTGCACCTATCTCAACGGGACGCGCGCGTGTGGGGTGCTCTGGCCGGCTGGGTGACTCTTCTAGGCACGTGGTTGGTCCATTTTCCCACACCGACCACGTTGTTGATGGCCGGCTTGTTGGCTGCAGAGAGCACGCGGTCGCCGCGGCCGGCCCTTGAACGTCTGCCACGTGGACCGTTGTTCTTCGGATATGGCTTGGGGATAGGGGTGTTGGCATGTCTATGGATGGGGATCCCGATGGTGATGTGGGGCTACGGTACCCCGGTCATGTACACCGGGTTCGGTTTGGGTATCTTGTGGGCCCTGGAGAGTCTGAGCCTTGTGAGGTTCGGGTGGGGCGAAGCGCGGTTTAGAAGGGCCATGTACGCTCTGGCTGTGACGGTACTCGTCGGTCTTTTCTTCACGGGAGATGTCGTGCTGGGCTGGGCTACGAGTTTGAACCGCGGCGGACATCACGCATTGGCCATCTCACTGGGACAACGGGCATGGCCACTTTGTCCTCGTGAACGCACTGCATGGCAAATGGCCTCCTTATGGTTGGATCGAAATGCGTCCCCTACGGCGGAAGATGTGCAACAGGCCCTCTTTTGGTTACATCGGGCTCCTGAGCCTCACAGCGCGGCGTGGTGGTTTGTCTATTTGGACACCATGCGCGCGGCGCACAATGTGGGGATGAAACGTCGGGAAGAGGTAAAACGCGCCTTTGATCAGGCTCGCTCCTATTTCCCAGGGAATATTGAATGGACCTTCTCTGATTCACCGGCCCACGACTCCTCACTCGAGCAGCGAAGGTAGTACTCCGCCAAGTATCATCTCCTTAAGGTCACGGCGTTGCTGTGGGAGTGGGTTGGTAGATGTGCGGGATGGGCGTCAGTGTGGACGGTGTTTCGGTGCCGGAGGGGGTGGGCGTGGGCGTAGGCGTAGGGGCCCGTACCTCAATTTGTATCTCCTCAGGGATGACCGCTTCCACACGGATGTCCGATGGGGTTAGAATCTGCGGTTTGAGAGTAAATACCCCTTCCCCGTTGATGGTGGAAAGGTCGAGAACGGCCTGCACGTCATCGGGTCCCAAGTTGTTGAGTTTAGGCAAGGGGCCGGCTAGGATGATCTGAACGCTACGGATGGGCACATTAACGACCACGCCTTCGGGCATTCCCTGGACCTTCAGGGGACGCACCACCGTTTTCCCGCCCTCTAGCGGTACGATGCGTACGGTGACCACTGCCGTCTTGCTGCCCAGAATGGAGACGTTTTCCGGTACCCGAAGGGGCAATCGTTCGACAATATCTTGGGTGGCACCACTGATATCTAAGGGCTCGGTTTCGATATATCCGGGCAGTTTTTGTAAGGCCTGGGGGTTGCCACGCAAGGTGACGGTGGGCGGATCGACGCTAATACTGCTCACACGGTATCCGTCTGCCGGGCGCCCAATGGTGCGTGGAACCACCGGCACTTCCGCGAAGCCCGGTTGGGGCTCAATGGGGACCACGACATGGGCAACCGGCGGGTCTATGGTGCAGTCAAAAACGGGCAAGTTCTCCTTATCACGAGGGCTCAGGGCCACGGTATTCTGGATGGTGGACCGTTCTCCTTGGACGTACACTTCGGCTACCGCGACCACCACCTTGTTCACTTCGCTTTCCGGCCCTTTCACCGTGACGGTCATCGGCTCCACGGTAATACCATCCTGTCGGACCATGTATCCTAAGGGAGGGTAGTCCATGATTTCGACGCGCACCGCGACCGCTTTCGCCGCCAGGCGTTCGATGTGAATTACCGCTTTCGGCGGTTGTACGCTGAGGATTTTTACTTCTCGAGGACCTTCGACTTGGATGGGAATGGTGTGCACTCCGGGCCCTTTTCCTGCCAGGTCCACATACGCTTGGAACGCGCTGGCATCCAAGGCTTGTACAATGCTCCGTTGGGCACGGACACGTAGGCGCACACTGTCCACCGGATCGCCAAGGATGGTTAAGTCCGAGTTCAGGTGGAGATATCGGACCGGGATGGGTGTGGGAACGTCGGCCACGATGATGGGATCTTCCTGTTCCACAGCAATGACCCACACGATTAAAGCCAGGAAGAACGCCATGAGAAAAGAATCCCAGTTATTGATAATATCCCGAAGCCACAGTCGTAAGAGTCTCATAAGATCTGCCGTCGGTGTTTTTCGTAGGGTGCGTAAAAGTTTTGCAACACACGGCGCAGTCGCTTGTCGTCCAACCGCCGGATGAGACGGCCATACCGTGCCACGGAAATAGTGCCTGTTTCCTCGGATACGATAATGGCCAAGGCGTCCCCGTGTTCAGTGATACCCAGTCCGGCGCGATGGCGAGTTCCCAATTGTGCTTCTAACGGCCGCGGCGAGAGCGGAAGAACACACGCCGCGGCCGCGATCCGGTTGCCCCGAATAATCACGGCGCCGTCGTGCAACGCGGCTTTGGGGTAGAAAATGGCCAGTAACAGGCGTTCGCTGATTAACCCGTCAATAAGCACGCCCGATTCCATGTATTCTTGTAAACCGGTGTTTCCTTCGAGCACGATGATGGCCCCAAAGCGGTGGGCGGATAAACGCATGGTGGCCGAAACCAAGGTGTCGATGAGTTCGTTGACTGCTTCAATGTGCAGACTTCGCCCCAAAAAGGGGGTCGTGCGGCCCAAACGCTCGAGTACACGACGAAGTTCTGGTTGGAAAATGACCGGCAGGGCAACTAAAATGGCGGGTAATGTGCTCCGTACCAGCCACCTAAACGCGGTCAACTGTTGAACGAAGTTCGTGACAATGAAGATAATAACAATGATGAGGAGAAGCCCTCGCACCAATTGCATGGCTTGCGTGCCTTTAAAAAGGCGCAAGACGGTGTAGAAGATAAGGGTCACCAGCAAAATATCCAGGATGGCGAGCGCGTTCAGATGGCGAAATAGTGTAAAAACATCCTGCCAGGTCACAGTTCAGCCTCTTCTCAAATGGCAACCTACGATTTTGCCGATTCTGTTGCAGGCCAAACGTTGGATCGTTCGGCACTTCCCCGGCAGCCCGGCCGTTGGAAACTACGGGCTGCGCATGTGAACCTATCCTTGAAGGTAAAGCATGGACATTATAGCGCAGGGCGGCATAGCAGGCCACGCCAGATGTCCTGATGGCTTGCTATGCCGTTGGGTGTAGAAGCGTGAACACTACCCCAGTAGGCCGACCAGAATGGCTTTCTGTCCGTGTAGCCGGTTATGGGCTTGCCGGAATACAATGCTGTGGGGGCCGTCTATCACCTCGTCGGTAATTTCTTCGCCCCGATGGGCGGGAAGACAGTGCATAATTAACACATCCGGATTGTTGCTGGCTTCGACCAGTGTTTGGTTGACTTGATATGGCCGGAAGACCCGACGCCGTTCTTCCGCTTCTGCTTCCTGGCCCATGCTGGCCCATACATCGGTGTAAATGACATCTGCCCCGCGCACGGCTTCAAAGGGATCGTGGCTTAATTGCACTTCTCCGCCACTTTGGGTTGCGAATTCCCGCGCTTGTTCGACAACGTGGGCCTGGGGCTCGTACCCGGGAGGTGTACACACGGTAATGGCCATTCCGACTTTGGAACACGCATATAAGAGGGAGTGAGCCACGTTGTTTCCATCTCCCACGAATACCAAACGCCGGCCGGCCAGATCTTGCCAATGCCAGTGTTCGTACAGGGTGAATAGGTCGGAAAACGCCTGCGCGGGGTGATTGAAATCGGATAATCCGTTGATGACGGGGACGGACGCGTATTGGGCCAGTTGGAGGATGTGGTCGTGGGCAAAGACACGAGCCATGATTCCATCCACGTAACCGGAGAGCACACGGGCGGCGTCGGGAATCGTTTCTCGCTCTCCCAACCGGATTTCTTGGGGCGAAAGATACAAGGCCTCACCTCCCAGATGGCGCATGGCCACATCGAATGAGACCCGTGTGCGCAGGGAGGGTTTTTGAAATATCATGCCCAAAACCTTGCCTTTGAGTACGGGCTTGTTTCCTCCGGCCCGCCATTCTTCTTTAAGTGCCTTCGCGACGCGGAGCCATTCCCAGAGGATGTCGGTGGGTATGTCGGCGATGGAGATAAAATCGGTAATGTGTTTCGCGTTCATCGTTCCTCCTTTTTGCTTAAACACAGTATGTCGGTCCATCTGGTTCATTACGTACGGAAGGAAATGGTTTGCATCACTCACCATGTGGTGCTCAGGGCAAACAAACTCAATGTGAGTCCCCAGAGCACTTCCACGCCTACCGAAGGCCGTTGCGCAAAAAGCGAGATAAGCCACATGAGCGTTGTCAGGCCCATGACGCTGTCCGGGAGGTGTCTCATGGAGATGCCCAGCCACAAGGTCAGTGCCAGTCCTCCAAGGAGGGCCCGTTTCCACGCCCGGCAGCGGAGAGCCCAATAAGACACTACCAGGGTCGCCGCGGCTGCTGCGAGGCGCCCATCTCCGTGACCAAATATATATCCCCCTGCCCAGAGGGGGAGTCCCCACCCATAGAGGGGCAGTCCCCAAGAGACCCCCGTGGGTGAAATGTGTGACCACGCCCATAGCCCAATACTTCCCCCCAGGGCAAGCGCGGTAAGCCAGGCTGTGTGGGTTCCCAGGCTAGAGATAATAAACACGGCCAATATCAAGGTGCCCACTCCGGTGGAAATCGCGCCTGGAGGCAGCCATGTGCGCACACGTGTCCATGGAGCGTGTGCACGCGCGTACGGCCATCGAATGGCGGGTGGGGCGATGGATGTGGCGGTCCGTGCCGTCGCGAGCCATCCCCATGTCCCCCAAACGACGTCACTGAGGCCTACCAGGCCTAAAAGTTGGAATCGATAATCCCAGAGGTGGGAAACACCAAGGGCATACACTGCACCGATGCATGCGACCCATGCGTATGTGAGTCGCCAGGGGATGGAAGCGGTTCGCAGGTGTATTCGCAATAATGGTGAAGGTGTCATATCCTCTTCGTGTGGTGACATGGAAATAGTCTGTATCCCTCAACAGCAGAGTTGAATAAAGTCGGTCGGGATGATGATTTTGCTATCCCGACCGAGGACCGAACTCGTGCTCTATTGTATTCGGGGCGAGAAAACTCACCAAATGACAACTCCGTTCCTATCGGATGGCGCTCATTCGGTGGGTGGCAGAACCGAGGGTTCGTTTGCCCGGACATTCTCGGGCCGTTGGGTGCCAAAGGAAGAAAGGACGACCGCTCCCAGCCCTATGGAACCGATGATAAGCCCAAACAGGTGTCCTATGCAGGGAATGCCGGCCAGCAACGCCAGCAGAAAGGCACCTACCGCGGTTGGTAATACCGTGACGTCATTTTTCAGGTTCAACGCGTTCCACACACGTCGTCCCACAATGCGTCCCATAGCCGTCCATCCCAATAGCCACGCAGCCAGCAGACCCAGGAGAAGTAACGCACCGAAGGGGCTGAGGCATAAGGTGATAATGAGAAGGACGCTGATGATAAGTACCGCGATCAAGACGGACAATCCAATAAGGAAGTTGGCGACCGGCGCGTGGATTAAGGTATGGACCACATTGGTGGTGGGTTGAGGCCATACACTCTCGATAATGGCAGCAATGGCTCCAAAGACCAACGCGGTGAGCAGCACACCCAGGACGCCCGTGATGAGTCGCCAGAGATAGTAGATGACCCATTCCGGTGAGCCGGGAGGGGGTACACTTACCACAGCCCTTGTGTCTCCCAGGTGGCTCAAGCTTTTCCAGAAGGAAGGCGGGAGCAACTCCGGTGCGTTGAACACGCCGGTTTCCTCGGTGTGCCCGGTGATCACAGCCGTGGGATCACGGAGTATGCGTCCCCCGGTTACCCCCACATCCCCATGAATGGCGCCGTTCCCGCGTACTTCCAGATTACCACCAATTACCCTGACCTCTCCGTTGCCCTTGCCACGGCTGACACCGTTGCCCCCCCCCACGCCCAAATCCCCGTAAAGTCCCCCGCCTTTTTCCACATACGCATTTCCTCCGAGAACGGCCACGTCGCCCTCATATGTTGCCCCTTCGGGCAAACGCCAATCTTCGCCGACAATGCCTGCATCCGTCGGTAGAATAGCCGGGTCTTCTGCCCTTACTGTGCTGGCGCTAAAAGCCGTCACGGTAATCAGCGCCACCCCCATAAGAATACCCACCAGGATCCAATGTTGAGCTTTCTTCATCCTCTCCCTCCCTCGCTACATGGGTGATACGTTGATTAACCGACAAATCTCCACGCGCGTGTGTTGCCTTAAAAGAAGGAGGAACAAGAGATGTCGGCCAATCCGCCTCTTATTCGCCAATATATACGAACAGACGTCGGTAGTAGTAACGTGTGACCCCGATAGAGATGCCCAGGGAAAGCGCAAGGGACAGAAGTGTATATAGGGCCCATGGGCGTGCCGTCATCACCCGCAGAAACACGGACAGCACGTGGGCCCAGTTCCACCCAAAGCTGTTTAGGAGGGCGAGAACGGCCCGAAACCCGACGTACGTAGGTCGGGCGGCAAGGTAGTGCACTACGGCATAGCTCACGATAACGCTCCAGAGACTCAACCACCCATACAGCCCCAACCCGAGTGTAATACCCAACAGCTTTCTCACGCGCCGTCGAAAGGGAAGGGGATGAGATAGGGCGTGAATGTTCCCCATCACCCGTTCTAGAAAATGGGCCGGGGCCGTGATCTCGGGCGCTTTTTTGAGCATCTGGTGCGCGATCTGGATTTCCTCCCAGGTCAGACGACACTCGGCACAGGTCTGGATGTGCGCCCACACGTGAGGTTCTGCCCGGCCGTTCAGCATATTTTCAAAATCTTCCGGCGTCAGATGTTCAAGAGTTCTCATGGTAATGCTCCTATAGACTTTCGTGCTGCTTTAACATTTTCCCGAGACGTCGGCGCGCACGGTGCGCTTTGGTTTTCACGGCTCCCTCTGTGGTATGCAATATGTTTGCTATTTCCCGATAAGAAAGATCGTACCAGTAGTGAAGTATGAGAACCAGCCGCTGCTCTTCGGGAAGGAGGTTGAGGTACCTTTGGAGAGTTTCTGCATCTTCATGGAGAAGTGCCTGTTTTTCTGGGTCTACCGAATGCGCGTGTGCGTATTGCTGGATTTCGGGAGTGTCCAAAGGAACGCGTACTATCCGGCGTTTTCTGAGATGGTCAATGCAGTGGTGGGATGCGATGCTCAACACCCATGTGCTGAAGCGGTAGGTCGGTTTGTATGTGTGGAGGCGGCGATACATTTTGATGAATACCTCTTGAGCCGCGTTTTCCGCCTCGTCGTAATCTCCTAACATCCGATAGCACAGATTGAAGACCGCGTTCTGATAACGTCGGATGAGTTCGCCCACCGCGTCATGTTGTCCCTGTAAAGCCTGGGCGATGAGCACGTCTTCGGATAGGGTGTGCGGCCCAGGTTCGGGTTTTTGCCCTATCATGTGATTACCCGCCATGTCCTTTGAGATACCGCGCCGGATATGGACCTAGATCGTTCTTTACTCGGCCTCTTGGGGTGCTAATCGCCCACAATAAAATACGCAAGGTGAAGCCTAACGTTACGCGTGCACATGCCCCTGCCTTAAAACAGCCGAAGCAATTGGCCCCTTTAAGGCAGAGTAATGCGTCCCACCTCGCGGCCGTCTTGCGCTCGGTACAGAATGATGAGTACGTTTTGCGCCCGTGTGTCCGGTTGGGGGATGTCGTACACATCCACAACGCGTTCCCCCGGGGTCCACTGCTGGGTGGGATACGTGTTATGAACGGGTACATCGTCTACTGCACGAAGCACTTGCCCGTTTGAGTCCACAAGGCGGGCGGATACTTTGTAATTATCCCGGGGTCGAGCCACGACATCCCAGTACAGAGTCACCCGGACAATTGGGCCACGATGCGTGGTGCGAACGACCTTGTCGTATCCGGCCAGTACAATGGCCGGAGTAAAAATCTGACGAAGCGCGTGTGAAGGAAGCGGGCGGTCATCCTCTGGTCTGGAATGCACGTGGATGAGAGGTCCTACCGCGTCCAGCGCGTAGTATTCCCCCACGTGATTTAAAGGGCGGGTGATGTAGACCGTTTCTCCCTGTTGGATGTGTTCGGCAATAGCCTTCAGCCGATCTTCCTCCCGATCCGCGGGATGAACCCGGATGTCGGGCCGTTGCCCTAACACATCGCGAAAGTACCGTACGAGGGTGGTTTCCCCCAGGATGCCGACAATGACGCTTCCTCTTGGGAGCGGTTGGGCCATGATATCCGCGCCCCAGTCGTACACCTCCCAATCATCCGCGCGGTTCACCTCAGCCCACGTCCGGTGTGTGCGATGGAGCGCCTCGCCCAGGGAGAGGCTAATGAGTATCACAGCTATAAAGCCGATAGCCACGTGGGAGAGTGTACGACCGGAGCCCCGCTTTATGAGCAGGGATATCCCATGGGTTGCTCGTTCGCTGCCCACCGCGATAGGGGGGATAAGTAGGAGCAAGAGGGGCAGACAAAACACATCAATATCGGGGACTTTGTAGTACCACACGAACGCGGCATGTGTGACGATTGTCAGTACCCACAGCGTCCAAAGGCCGGGAGGCCAGTACGACCGCGCTAGAAGTCCTATGAGTGCCAGGAGAAGGCCTGCCCAACCCAAATTCGCTTGGAATACATGAAACAAATCGACCCATGTGCGGTGGATGTGGAAAGGGTTCTCTGTCAGAAACACGCGGTAATCACGGGCCAGTATCCAATTCCAAAATCCCGGCCATGTGTTATGGTATGTTCCATCCAGCGAACCCACGCGTGCACCGACCAAAGGGATGTATCCGTACAGGAGTAACGGGAGCCCTAAGAGGAGGGCACTTTGTAGCCAGTACGTCCAAGTACGTGGGACGTCGCGTCGGACCACCCACAACGCGTACAAAATACCGGGAAGAAGAAGTGTGGTCATTCGGTGATGAGTCAAGGAGAGACCCGTCACAAAAGCAATCCAAAGGATGAGGCGGGCTGCATCGTGAGGGCGGGAGAGTAAAGTAGCCGTGAGGAGCAAAAGGGTGGTCATAAAAAATAGGTGCAACGTGTACACTTCAGCAATGGTCGAAACGTGCCAGAGCGTAGGCGCCAGGATGAACAACGTTAGGGCCAAGGCCACAAAGGAAAGGCGAGATACCCATCGGGTGGTGAGTGCGTAGAGTCCCGCGACACTGAGAGCGGCCCACAGGGCTGAAAAGAGATTGAGACGCCACGCCGCGTCTCGGAGTGGAATCAGCAATGTCCAAAGTTTACCCAGCAACGTGTACAGAGGATATCCCGGTGGGTGGGGCACGCCGAGAAGGGGAATGACCACCTGGAATTCTAGCGAGTCGTCGAACAGAGTGGCCACAGAGGGCGCCAATGTCCACACATATAAGAAGAAGGCTGCCCCCGCGCTGAGCACTATGCCCCATCGGCAGGGAAGGAAGTGTTTACGCCTATCCTGAGGTTTCATGGTGCTTTGGACAGGTGTGCATCCAGCCAGTGGATGAGATCTGCGAAAACCTGCTCTTTCTGCAGGTCGTTATGGGGTTCGTGATACCCCCCGGGATACAAGTGCAGCATTTTGTCGGGCCAGGAGACGCGTTCGATGAAGCGTCGGCTTCCTTCCGGTGGCGACAACCGGTCCGCTTCGCCGTGCAGGATGAGCAAGGGTAAGCGCCATTCCGAGGTGTGATTTTGCACCCATTCCACAGTTGCGTTCAGTTCGGTGCCCAGCCGGGCCGACGCCTTGCTGTGAACCAGGGGATCTTGAAGGTACGCGCGGACCACATCCGGGTCTCGGGAGAGCGCGTTTGCATCCAGATGGGTGTCCACGGTGAACGACGGTCGAATGCGGGAGATCACTCGGCTGATGAACAAGAGGACGGGAGAGACGCCGGGCTGGGCCAGCACCGGGCCGGAGGCGATAACCCCCGCGAGGCCTTCGGGAAAGTGCAAGGCATAGTCAAGGACAATGAGTCCGCCCATGCTGTGTCCGTAGAGAAACAAGGGCAAATCCGAGCCTTCCTGGCGGATTGCTTCCAAGTAGGCCCGTACATCTTCCCGGAACTGTGCCCACGAATCAATGTGGCCTCGGGGGCCGGGAGAACGTCCATGCCCTCGCAGGTCAAATCCGTATACCTCAAATCCCTGAGAGAGGAGGGGGGCAATGAGGTTTCCGTAACGTCCACAATGTTCACCAAAACCGTGAACCAGAGCAATGACCCCACGTGGAGGCGCTGTGGCCCGCCAGTGGGCCATGTAGAGGTTCAAGTGGTCCGGTGTGCGGAAGGTGTCGGTGTGATCCGGTGGTATGTGTTTTGGCACGGGCATGGTGCATCCTCTCTCGTCCAAAATACTTCGGGGAGCCTTCCTCGGTTGATGGACAGGACTCCATGGGTTGAAAAAAATAGGTTGTTCAGGTTGTCCTCTGACCGTTTGTATATCTTACTCGCGTCTGCGGGCGTGTGACAAATTGTATTGGGTGTATCCGTACACTGTACGTGTATGGATCTGCGAAACCAAGGAAGCTAAGGGAAGAGGTGTGGCTAAAAAAAGACCCCACAGGTATGACCTGTGGGGGCACAAAGGGGAAAGGCGTCTGACAGTGTTGGCCCTTGCACATTTAAAGTACACGAAAAGCGTCAAAAGATCGTCAGGAGATCCCGGCCCGGATGTGTAAAGCCTCGTTTAGAATCTCCTCAGGCGGCCAAACGGCGCTGTTTTGGTTGTCGCGGTAATAATCCGGCTTCCTCCACGATTTCGGCAATGAACTCCTCCTGGCGGAAGGCCATAATGTGAACACCCGCCACACCTTCTATTTCTCTCACCTGCTGCACAATTTCAACGGCAATCCGTTTCCCCTCCTCCCGTTGTTTGTGTTTCGGAGTTTTCCGCAGCCGGTCCACAATGGCATCGGGGATGACCACGCCGGGAATGTGAGTCCGCATGTACTCGGCGGCCCGCGCGGAGCGTAAAGGGCCTACACCGACCAAAATGTAGACGCGTTGGTGTAGACCACGGTCACGGACACGGG
Source organism: uncultured Anaerolineae bacterium (assembly GCA_964413905.1). Taxonomy (GTDB): domain Bacteria; phylum Chloroflexota; class Anaerolineae; order JAADDB01; family JAADDB01; genus CAYPUG01. The sequence goes on from CAYPUG010000065.1 coordinate 13,889, forward strand.
CCATAAACTCTCGAAGGCGAGGGACATCAAAGCAATATTGGGTTTGAATGAACTGGGCGCCGGCGGCCACTTTTTTAGCCAGGCGTTCTACCCGGAAGTCGTACGGGGGAACAAACGGGTTGATCACGGCACCAAGGAAAAAACGAGGCGGGGTAGCAAGTGGGCGGCCACTGAGAAAATGGCCATCATCGCGCATAATGCGGGCCGTCTGTATCATCTGCATGGAATCCATGTCAAATACCGGCTTGGCTTCCGGGTGGTCTCCCCGAGAGACGTGATCGCCGGTGATAAAGAGGACATTGCGAATGCCTAACGCGGCTGCTCCCAACAAATCCCCTTGGATGGCGATGCGATTGCGGTCCCGGGCAGAAATCTGGAGGATGGGTTCGTAACCCGCGCGGGCGAGAAGAGCGCACACGGCCATGCTGGCAATGTGCACGTTCGCTCCCGAGGCATCTACCACGTTAATGGCATCACAGACTTGTGCCAACGGGAGCGCGGCGCGGTACACATCCTCCGGATTGGCACTATCCGGTGCTCCTAACTCCGCGGTGACGGCAAAGCGTCCACTTCGCAGCACCCGTTCAAATCGACTCACGCCCCCGAACCGCGACGTGGCAGGAACGGGGGGCTCGGTGCGCGACGATGTTCGCCAGTTTTTCGGGTAGGTCGGGGCAAGGCCGTTCACCGCGTTGACCCACGCGGAAGTCCCATGAAGGGACCAGTTGTGCGGGGGGAGAATGGTCTGCATTTCTCGGATACCTGTGCGCATCTGTCGGGCATTTCTGTAGGCTTGTACCCACACACACGGGCGTTGGGGATCCACTTCGCAGGTGCCATCGGGCCGCACACCTCCACACGGACCGTTGCGCAAGTTTTTGGGACAGGTCATGGGACAGATCATACCGGTGTTGTGAAGCACGCAATCCCCGCACATTTGGCAGTGAAACAAAAGCGTTTTGGCTCCTTTCTCCAGGAGAGCAAGAACACGTGCCACGCGTGTGCGAGGTTTTAACCAGGGGCGTAATCGTGAGAGGACCGTCCAAGTGCGCGCGTACGTCCATTCAAGGAACCGCAGAAACCACTGTCGGGCCATCTCGGTTTCTCCTCTCTGAG
>CAYPUG010000066.1:0-14975 GCA_964413905.1 uncultured Anaerolineae bacterium
CTTTACCTATACCCCAACGATGTCAAACTGGATCACACTATCTACGCGGCGCGGGAAATCGGAATGCGCTTCCACGCCAGCCGTGGCAGCATGTCCTTGGGAGAATCTAAGGGCGGACTCCCTCCGGATAGAGTGGTAGAGGATGAGAAGGAGATTCTCAAGGATACTCAACGGGTAATCGAAGCTTACCACGATTCGAGCCGCTTCGCAATGGTGCGTATTGTCGTCGCTCCTTGCTCGCCTTTCTCGGTGACCCCGGATCTGATGCGCGAATCGTGCGAGTTGGCCCGTTCGTACGGGGTGTACTGCCATACCCACCTGGCCGAGACTCTAGACGAAGAGCAATTCTGCTTGGAAAAATTCGGCAAGCGGCCCATCGAATATGCGGAGGAATTGGGGTGGGTTGGCGAGGACGTGTGGTTTGCTCACGGTGTCCATGTGAACGATCAGGAAATCGCTTTGTTGGCCCGCACAGGGACCGGTGTGGCCCATTGTCCTAATTCCAACATGCGTCTTGCGTCCGGCATCGCACCGGTGCGTAAGTACTTGGACGCGGGCGTGCGTGTGGGCTTAGGTGTGGATGGTTCTGCGAGCAATGATAGTTCTCACATGTTGGCCGAAGCGCGTCAAGCGCTACTTTTGCAGCGTGTCCAGGGGAATCCTGCCGGGCTCACCGCGTGGGAGGCCTTGGAACTGGCGACCGTAGGGGGAGCGCGTATTTTGGGACGCGATGACATTGGACGTCTCGCACCGAACATGGCCGCGGATTTCATCGGTTTCCGCTTGGAGCGTTTGGACTACGCGGGAGCCCTCCACGATCCGGTGGCCGCTCTCGTGTTCTGCACGCCTCAGTATGTGGATCTCAGCGTGATTAACGGTAAGGTCATCGTGGAGAACGGCGAATTCACCCACTTCGATCCGGAACCTATTATTCGTCGACACAATGCTATTGCCAGGGAAATGCTGGAACGCGCTCAGAGCCGTCCATAAGGGATCTCTTCGTTGGGGGCGCGTACGGCCCCGGAACCCTGTGTGGTCTAACATAAGACTAACAGAGCACATACGCTCATCTTGCATGAACGAACGAGAATTCAATAGCAAAGAATAAGAACGCTCAACTAGATATATTGTACTGTACTTTAGCATAGGGAAGCGTGAGAATTTGTGTGATTTTCGCCGTGAAAGGAGGTGGAAATCACACAAATTTTCCTACCCTTTTTAATCTAACGCCCATATGCGAAGTTCTGGCAGTCAATCAGGGGCGGAACCAAGAAACCACGGGGAGGGATGGCGCATGGCGAAGAAGCGAGTTAAAGTGCCGGTGCGCACCGAAGAGGATGTCGTCGAACCCACAGAGGCGCAAGGAGAAGAAAAGGAGCAAAGGGAAACCACGGGGATGGAACCGTCCCAAGGCGAAAGCGGTGCTGAGAGTACACCTTTCGAAGAGACTGAAGTAGTGGATACAGAACACTTGCTTGAGGAGATGAACAGGTTGCGAGCAGAATTGGAGAAAACACGCGCTGAAGCAGAGGAATACAAGGACCGCTATCTGCGTGCGGTAGCGGAAATGGATAACCTGCGCAAACGCTTGGAAAAGCGTTTTGCCGAAGAAGCCGAACAGGAGAAACGCCGGTTTTTGCGGGCGATTTTACCCTTGGTGGATAACCTGGAAATGGTGGTCAAGCACAGCAAGAGCGATCCGAGCGTGCTCCGCGAGGGTGTTCAGATGATCTTGCAGGAGTTCATGCGGACCCTGGAGCAGGAGGGGGTCAAGCCTATTCCCAGCGTGGGGAAGAAGTTCGACCCCTTTGTCCATGAAGCGGTTGAGGTTGTCGAAAGTGAGGCACATCCGGAAGAGACGGTGGTAGACGAAGTTCAAAAAGGCTACACCTATAAGGGGAACCTCCTACGTCCCGCGCGAGTCCGCGTGGCACGGAAAGAGGAGTAACCTATGGAGTTCAAGGACTATTACAAGATCCTAGGTGTCAAACCGGATGCATCAGAAAAGGAAATAAAGAGCGCATTCCGGCGTCTGGCGCGTAAATATCATCCGGACGTTAATCCTAACGATCCCAAAGCCGAAGAGCGCTTCAAGGAGATTAACGAGGCATACGAAGTCCTCTCGGATCCGGAAAAACGGCGCAAGTATGACCAGATGCGCCAACAGTACGAAGCCTGGCAGCGCGCCGGACGTCCCGGGGGTACGTTTGACTGGGGTCGCTGGGCAACCGGTGGCACGGGAGGTTACGGCCCCGGCGGTGTCCACGTGGAATACGTGTCGCCGGAAGATTTGGGGCATTTCCAGGACATTTTCGGTGACTTGGGCGGCTTGGGAGGCTTTTCTGACTTTTTCGAGATGTTCTTTGGCGGTGGCCCTCGTGGTCGCACGCGGCGCCAACCGCGCCCGCGTAAAGGTAGGGATGTGGAACAATCGTTGCAAATCACCTTGGAGGAAGCCTTCCACGGTGGCACCCGGCGATTGCGCTGGGAGGATGGCACCACCATTGAGGTTCGCATTCCGCGAGGCATTGATACGGGTAAACGCATCCGCGTCCGCGGCAAGGGGATGCCCGGCGAAGCAGGTGGTGAACCCGGTGACCTGTACCTGAAGGTGGAGGTATTACCTCATCCGATGTTCGAGCGTCGGGGCGACGATTTGTACGTGAAAGTGCCTGTGGACGTGTACACCGCGGTGCTGGGCGGTGAGGTGCCCGTTCCCACCATTGACGGGAAGCGGGTGATGTTGAAGATCCCGCCCGGCACGCAGAACGGTAAAGTGTTCCGTCTGAGGGGGTTGGGGATGCCCAAATTGCACAACCCGGATGAACGCGGTGACTTGTACGCGGAAGTGGAGGTTCGCATTCCAACGCAATTGAGCGAAGAGGAGCGGCGTCTGTACGAACAACTGCGGTCACTTCGTCAACGAACAGCGTAAGCAGAGGAAAGGGCTATGGTGCGGTACATGGATGTGCGAAGACGAGTACGTGTGACCGAAGAAGACGCGCCTTTTGATGAAGTCCCGCGTTTTACCTTACGCGTGGCCGCTCACCTGGCGGGCGTTTCGCCCGTGTTGGTGCGCACCTTAGAATCCCAGGGGTGGATTCGGCCTAAACCCATGCGGGGTGGCGGCCGGGGATATTCGATTCGTGATGTGATGCTTCTGCGCCGGGTGCGGGAGTGGAAGGATCTTTTGGGATTGAACACTGCGGGGGTGGAGGTGGCCTTGCACCTCTATGAACAGGTGATTGCCCTCCAGGAAGAGATTGCGCGCTTAGAAGAGGAGATGTGGCGTCGGGAGCAAGAACTCTCCGCGGAAATCATGCGCCTGCGACGACTGTTGGCGGAAGACGCGAATTGGCGCTGATGTGATACCGTACCCCTTGAAAAACGTCCATCTTCGTGATAAGATACCAACAGGAAAACGGAGAAACGGAGGGTCTCATGGACAACGTCATTTTCTCTCTCTTCTGGCTTATCTTCCTGTTATCCGCCCTTCAGCCGATGTTACAGCAACGGTGGTTAGAAGCGGCCCGTCGTCGGGTCATGGCCCAATTGGAGCGGAAGCGCAAATCCCGTGTCATCACCATGCTTCACCGCCAAGAAACCATGTCTTTCCTGGGCATCCCCATCTCGCGCTTCATTGACATCGAGGATAGTGAGCAGGTGTTGCGGGCCATTCGTCTGACCCCGGATGACATGCCTATCGATTTTATCCTTCACACGCCGGGCGGCTTGGTGCTCGCCGCGGAGCAGATCGCGGAGGCGTTGGTGCGGCATCCCGGCAAGGTAACGGTCTTCGTTCCCCATTATGCCATGTCCGGTGGCACATTGATCGCCCTGGCCGCGGATGAGATCGTGATGGATGAAAACGCGGTCTTGGGTCCCGTGGATCCTCAATTGGGGCAATATCCCGCGGCTTCCATTGTTAAAGTACTTGAGCAGAAGGATATCAATGAAATAGACGACACTACCCTTATTATGGCCGACATGGCCAAGAAGGCCTTGAAACAGGTATGGGATACAGTGTACGGCATTGTCACCGGCCGTGGCGGCTCGGAGGAGTTAGCCCGCAAGTTGGCCGACACGTTAACAACCGGTATTTGGACCCATGATTATCCCATTTCTGTGTCCGAGGCCAAGGCGTTGGGCCTGAACGTCTCCACGGATATGCCGAAAGAGGTGTATCAATTAATGGCCCTGTACCCACAGCCCGGACAGCGCCGTCCATCGGTGCAGTATATTCCGGTTCCTTATGATTCCCGGGGTCCTGGGGCTTCGCGACGAGGAGGCAACGCATGATACCGCTGGGGGATTCTGTACCACGTCGTCGGTTCCCATGGGTGACGTATTCGTTGATTGCCATCAATGTGGTCATCTTTTTCATAGAGTTGAGTTATGGCCCGCGCGTTCAAGTTCTGTTTCGTCGGTACGGTGTTGTACCCAAGCTGCTCTTTCAGTGGCATGAACACCCATGGATTCTGCTTACTTTGATCACCAGTCAGTTCCTGCATGGTGGGTGGTATCACATCATCGGAAACATGATTTACCTGTGGATTTTTGGAGACAACGTTGAGGACCAGTTGGGCCATGGGAAGTACCTGTTCTTCTACTTACTATCCGGTGTGATCGCGGCATTGGTTCAGGCCATGATGACGCCCGGTTCCACCATCCCAAGTATCGGGGCCAGCGGGGCGATTTCCGGCGTGTTGGGTGCGTATATGTTGTTCTTCCCCACGGCTCGTGTGGTGTTAGGTATCCCACTCTTCCTGTTCATGTATGTATTTGAGTTACCGGCCATTGTGGTATTAGGGTACTGGTTCATCAGTCAATACCTCAACGGGCTCTTTGCTCTGGCGACCGGAGCTATACTTGGGGGAGGAGTGGCCTGGTGGGCTCATGTAGGTGGGTTTGTCACCGGCATGATCTTGGGGCCAATTCTGCGTGAGAAACGAGCCCGCTATTACTTTGTATACGATTACGATCGGATGCGTTACTGATACGGCCGGCCTTACTCTCCGTTAGGAGAACAGCGCGGCAATTGAACCACATTAGCTAGGAGGCTACCCATGACCGATCAAACGGTGATCGAACTCAGCGGCGAGGAACTACGGGAACGGGTGTATCAAGTCTTAAATCATGAGTACCCACCGTTCCGTGAATTGCTCTTGCCTATTGAGGTCAAAGTGGACGGTGGAACTATCACGTTAGAGGGGTGGGTGCGTACACCGGCCATGAAGCATGTAGCCACGCTTTTGACGCAAGAAGTGCCGGGCGTCAAAGATGTAGAGAACAATCTGTTTGTGGATGACGAATTAGAGCGTGCCGTGGCCTTGGCGCTGGAACAGGAACCGGCTTTAGAAGACGATTTCCCGGGCATCCACGTGGACGTGTTGGCCGGGATTGTGACTTTGTGGGGAGAAGTAACGTCGAACGTCGAACGCCAGAAGGCAGAGGAAATCGCTTCCCGTGTGCCGGGCGTGCGGAAGGTGGTCAATGACTTGAAGATAAAGGAGGGATAGACCGATGACGGACGTGGGCAAGATATCGAAGTCCTCTGAACCCACGCCGCGCGAAGCACTACAACCCTATTTGGCCCATTTGTACGCGTTTGTCCGTCGGGAGATCGCGTATTACGAGAGCCTGGGCTTGTTGCGCGAAGGGGAACTGACCGCGGAAGACGTAGTGGATGAAGTCATCGAGTCGGCCCTCTCCTTGTGGGAACGACGGCCGCCGGGATCGTTGCGGCCTTGGTTACTCCAGTTGGCCTTGCGCCGTTTGCGTTTATACCTGAGAGCTGCACGCGAACGTCCGTCCGAAGATATTCCCTTAGAAGAGTTGGTGCCGCAAGAGGATTGGAGCACATTAGACCTGGATACGGAGATTTGGGAATTTTACGAACCGGATGACGTTATTGCTTGGGAGGATTTACTCCCCGATCCAAAGGCGCAACCGCCTGACGAGTTCTTGGAGGAAGTCGAACTCGATGAGCCGTTAGGCTCGGCTTTGAATTCGTTGCCCCCACGCGTGCGGGAAGTGTTTGTCCTGCATGCCTTAGAAGGTCTCACCGAGGAGGAGATCGCCCGTCTGTACGGTTGGGACGTGGAGCAGGTGAAACGGTATTTGGCTCAAGCCCGGGATCGACTGCGGGCTGCCCTAGGTCTCTTACCGCCACGCGATGTGCTTGAACATGTAACATCCAAATTAGAGAAAGGGGGGCAAAGCCATGACCATCGATCTGGAACAAATGCAAGTTGACTTGATCGGCGACGATGAGCGCGGGTTTGACTTTCTCACTCCGGAAGCCTTGAAGCCCCTAACAACCCTGGAACTGCCCACTCGGGGCGTTCTCAGCGCGTACCTGAACATCTCACCGGAGGAAGTGGCCACAGGCCAGGTCCGGTTGAAGTTAAAGGACATGGCTCGATCGTGGTTGGATACGATCGAAGATAAGCAGGAACGCCGCGCGTTCGAAGAAGAACTGGCGCGGGTGGAAAACTATCTGACATATGAGCTGAAGGAGCCAGGACGCACCCTCGTCATCTTTGCCAGCCAACCCGCGAATCTGTGGCGTGTGTATCATATCCCTGTGCACATTCGTACGCGTCTGGTGTGGGATGACAGACCCTATCTACGTCCTCTCCTGACCGTGATGGATGAGTACGAACGGTATGGGGTAGTGTTGACCTCCCGTGAAGAGGCTCGGTTCTTCCTCTTCTACATGGGCGAGATCGCGGAGTACTCGTTCTCCTTGTACGATTACGTGCCCAATCGCCATAAGGCCGGTGGGTGGTCGCAAGCACGGTATCAGCGTCACGTGGATGATCACGCTTTGCACCACTTCAAGGCTGTTGCGGACATCGCTGCCCGCCTGGCGGAGCGGGATCAGTGGCAACGGATTGTGTTGATGGGTACAGAGGAGAACGTGGCTCGCGTGCGCGAATACCTGCCCAAGGTATGGCGAGAACGGGTGGCCGGTGAACTTCCGGCCAGTATCACCGACAATTTGAATGTCATACGCGATAAGGTGATGGCCTTGGAGCAGGAAATTGAGCGAAAGGTTGAAGAGGACCGCGCGGAATGGGTCATCACCGCGGCCGAAAAGGGCCAAAACGGGGTGTTAGGATACGCAGATGTCCTGTTGGCCGTCCAACAACAGCGGGTGGACTTGCTTGTCGTGCCCGAAGGGTTGGAACATCCCGGCTGGGAATGTGAAGTGTGTGGCGGCCTTGTCGCCGACATTCTCGCTCACCCTCCTGAAGCCTGTCCCTACTGTGGCGGGCCTTTAAAGGTTGTGGAAGACGTGGTGGACTTGGCCATGCAAAAGGTGTTGGAGAGTGGCGGTACCATCGAGATCTTGCGTGGCCCAACAAAGGAGTGGTTCCGCAAACAGGGCATTATCGGTGCTCTCTTGCGATATTAAGAATTAGAAGGAGAAGGAGGTGAAGTATGGCAGAGCGGCAAAATAAGACATGGTGGGTGTTGATCGGTATGGCCATCGGCGCGGCAATAGCCGCTTGGTTCATTCAACGTGATGAACGCCTACGAGAACAAGTCCGGGAACGGGCCCAAGCATTGCGTGAGCAAGCCATCGAGCTGCAAACGGTGAGTTTGGGGAAGGCGCAGCAAGCAAGTGAGCGTGCCCGTGAGGAAGCTCTGGCGTTGCAGGCGGAAGTGAGCGCGATGGTGGAGAAACGCCTGAGTGAGAGTAAAGAGTCGTTGGACGAGATGCTGGAACGCGTGCAAAAGGAATTAAGTGAACTTCAGGCAAAGGCGCAGAAATTGGCCAACGACGCACAGGTGCAGGCCCAGATCGCGCGTAAGAAGGCGGAATTGCGCGCGTTGGAAGCCCGCCAGAAACTTCGGAAGATGCGTTCGTAAACACAACGAGGGTGTTGGCCGAAGCCAACCGGGGCTTTTTAATGTCCCAATCCATGAAGTCGGTGTATTGACGCTTCAGCCGTCGGATATTCTCTGAGTAGGCCGTCGGGTAGACGAAGGCCTGGCCTTCGCCTACCCGGCTGAATCTAAGTGTAGGATTTCTGAAGATGCCCCGGAAGCCAACCGTTCTTTTCTCGGACATTCTGTTTATTGCGGAGGTCCCTCATGCCTAAATATGTCTGCCATCATTGTGGTTATCCCATCAGTAATCCGAATCCCGGTCCCGATGATCGATGTCCTAATTGTGGGTGGCACCTGCATGTCTGTGCGAATTGCCGTTTCTTCGATGGTATTACCTGTATGCTGGGCGAACCGTACGCGCTCTCCAGCGCCATTCGGGGCAATCGGTGCCCTCGGTTTGTCTTCCGGGCAGTCGATGAGGAGGAAGTGGAAACTATGGTAGCAGAAGGAGGGCGCTCTACCTCTACGCAGGACGTCCGGATTGAGACCATTGTGGCCGCGGTGGACGGTTCCTTAATCTCTGAGAAAATCGTGGCTTACGCGGCCGATTTGGCTAAGAAATACGGGGCTCAGGTGTACTTGGTCTACGCGTATCCCCCGGTCCCATCATACTTGGGCGATAAGGAGTTCGACCGGGTCGCAGGCAAAGAAGTGGACCGCGGCTATGAACTCCTTGAGCCGTACATTGACCTCCTGCGTCGTGCGGGGATCAAGGCGGAACCGGAAGTGCTGGAAGGCCCTCCGCCTAAAGCCATCCTCGGCGTGGCCGAAACCCGCGGCGCCGACTTAATCGTTCTGGGCTCGCGCGGGTTAGGTGCTTTACGGGGTCTGCTCTTGGGCAGCGTAAGTGAACGCGTGGTGCGCTTGGCCAAGTGCCCGGTGTTAATCGTCCGCTAACTTTGCGGTGGAGATAAGCGCGGATGAGCAACCGGGATACGTGGGAGGCTTTAAACGCGGAGATCATCGCCTGTCGCAAATGCCCCCGTCTGGTCGCTTGGCGAGAGGAGGTGGCCCGGACTAAACGTCGCGCGTACCGAGATTGGGAATATTGGGGGCGTCCCGTGCCGGGCTTTGGCGATCCGGACGCGCGCGTTCTCGTCGTGGGCTTGGCGCCGGGAGCTCATGGAGCCAATCGGACCGGGCGGATGTTCACGGGAGATGGTTCCGGAGATTTTCTCTATCCGGCCCTTTACCGGGCGGGGTTTGCGAATCAGCCTCACAGCACCCATCGGGGAGATGGATTGCGGTTGCAGGATATGTTTATTTCTGCCGTGGTCCGTTGTGTGCCGCCTAAAAACAAACCCACGGCAAAGGAGATTGCCACCTGTCTTCCCTACTTAGGTCGGGAGATCGACCTCCTCCCCTATCTTCGAGTCATCGTGGCGTTGGGACGTATCGCGTTCGATTGGACGTTACGGCTGTATCGACTCCGCGGTTTTGACATCCCCCGATATGTGTTTGCTCATGGTGCGGTCTATCGGCTGGGAGAATCGCTGCCTTGGATAGTTGCTTCGTATCATCCCAGCCGGCAGAACACGCAAACCGGACGCTTAACCGTGGAGATGTTCGATGCTATCTGGCAGAAAGTCCGAGAACTTCTAGAGGATGGGACACCATGTCAGCACCTCAACTCAACAAGGATGCCTTAATAACCTGGGCGGAGATTGACCTCGACGCATTGCGTGCCAATGTGCGCGCCATCAAAGCGTTCATCGGACCGGCGGTGGAGATTATCGCCGTGGTGAAGGCCAACGCGTACGGACATGGCGCTGTGGCGGTAGCCAAGGCCGCGCTGGCAGCAGGGGCAACCCGTCTGGCCGTGCATCGAGTCAACGAGGGTGTGGAGTTACGGAAAGGGGGCATTGAGGCCCCCATTTTACTTCTGGGCTACGCGCCCATCGCGGCTGCGGCGACGGTGGTGCAATATCGTTTGACTCCGACCGTGATCACGAAAGCCTTTGCCCAAGCCCTGGACGGATATTCAGGGGAACCGATCCCCGTCCACATCAAGGTGGACACAGGGATGGGACGCTATGGCGTGTTACCCGAGGAAGCCGTGGATTTTGTCCGTGCGTTGGACGCAATGCCTCACATTGTCATCGAGGGGATTTACACCCACTTCGCCACCGCGGATGAGGCCGATACGTCCTACATGCGACAGCAATTTCGCATCTTTCGGGATGTGCTGGCCGCGGTGGAAAATGTAGGTATCCGTCCTTTGCTTCGCCACGCGTGTAACAGCGCGGCTACCCTCTCTTTCCCCGAGGCCCACTTGGACGCGGTGCGTCCGGGGTTGGCTTTGTACGGGATGCAGCCCTCGTCAGAATGGTCCTCGCCGGTGCCGTTACACCCTGTGTTGACGCTGAAGAGCCGGGTGGCCCGGGTGCGCACGTTACCCGCGGGCAGCAGCATTGGGTACGGCCGTACATATACCCTCCAAAAACCCACCCGCGTGGCTTTGGTCCCCATTGGTTACGGAGACGGGTATCACCGTATCCTCTCGAACCGGGGGCAGGTACTCATCCATGGCCAACGGGCCCGCATTCTGGGCCGGGTGAGCATGGATCAAATCGTCGTTGATGTGGATCACATTCCCGAGGTGCGCATGGAAGATGAGGTAGTTGTCATTGGGCAACAGGGCGAGGAGGCCATCCGCGCCGAAGAGGTCGCCCGATGGGCAGAGACTATTAACTACGAGGTGACGACCAGCTTGCTCCCCCGGGTGACACGGGTATATCTGAACGCGCTATGAGTCCTGGGGTGTAGGGAGCTCGAACCCTTCTAACAGGGGATGATGGCGTAAGTATCGGTGTGGCCGATGTAGTTCTGCCGTGAGGATGGCTTCCAGCACGTAGAGGGCTTCGTCGATACGGTCTCGCGGGTTTTCTACGATGTAATCAAAAGTGGGGGCTGCCTTGAGCCAAGTGAGAGCCGTCTCCAAGCGGCGGCGGTATTCTTCATCGCTTATGTGGGGATCACGATGGAGGAGGCGTTCCTCCAGTTCGTCAATGGGCGCGACAATGAGGATGGTCACGCAATCGGGGTACCGTTTTTTGAGGAATTCCTTGCCGCGGATGTCCACTTCGATAAGGGCAATATCCTTTTCTGGGGGAACTTGGTTTAGAATATTGGCGGGCATACCGTAGAGGTTACCGTCCTGGTAGACGGGGCTACTCTCCATCAATTCGCCCGTCTCTAGCATTTTGAGAAATGTGGCTCGGTCAACAAAGACGTACTGGTCGCCGGGCACTTCTCCGGGGCGTGGTGAACGTGTGGTAACGGTGTGCAGACGGTGAATCTCCGGGTGACGTTCCAAAAGCGCCTTGGTCAGAGTGGCTTTGCCCACGCCGGAAGGACCGGCCAAAACGAGGAAGAGGGAGACGCTGCGTTCTTCTGTCGCCGGTTGAGGCATATCCTGCTCCTTCACGGTGGAATGTGACGGCGTGTACGGTTTGCAAAGGGATTATACTGTTCCGGCAGCAAGCAACCAACTTATCACAAAGGTGTGGAGGTTCTAATGAAACTTGTCATTCCTTTAGCCGGCTATGGAACTCGCATGAGACCTCACACATATGTGAGGCCTAAACCTCTCATCAATGTGGCGGGCAAGCCTGTTTTAGCCCACATTTTGGATCGGTTTCGGCCCTTTGACGTTGAAGAAGCCGTTTTTATCGTGGGGCATCTGGGCGAACAGGTAGCCGAGTACGTGGATACTCATTATCATTTCCCCATAACACGCTATGTGGAGCAACGGGAACTCAAGGGACAATCCCACGCGCTCTGGTTGGCCCGAGAGTATCTCTCCGGTCCCCTCTTCATTGTGTTCGTGGACACTATTTTCGACGGGGATTTGAAGGTGGTGAACCGAACGGACGCGGATGGCATCGCGTTTGTAAAGGAAGTGGACGACCCACGGCGCTTTGGGGTGGCCGTCACGGATGGGCAAGGCCGGGTGATGCGTTTTATCGAGAAACCCGACTCCATGGAACATCGCTTGGCCGTCATCGGGTTGTACTGGATTCGTGAAGGCGAACGGTTGGTTGATGCTATCCGGGAATTGTTGGAGAAGGACATTCAGACGAAAGGGGAATATTATCTGGCCGACGCTTTGCAAATCATGATCGACCAAGGTGCGGAATTTCGCACCCAGCGGGTAGATGTGTGGCAGGATTGTGGAACCATTCCCGCGACGTTGGAGACCAATCGCTACCTGTTGGAGCACGGTGAAGCGAATGACGCGGGGAGAACGTTCCCGCACAGTGTTATTATCCCCCCTTGTTATCTCGGAGAGAATGTGACTATCGAAGGCTCTGTGGTGGGACCTTACGCGACGGTGTTGGATAACGCGGTCATTCGGGATGCCATTGTCCGGGATTCCATCATCGGCGCGGGGGCGATTGTGGAGTCGGCCTTGGTGGAAAGGTCCATCATCGGGGAACGGGTTCACATTCGGGATCAATTCCGAGCATACAATGTGGCCGACACCTCGTGGGTTCGTGTGGCTGAAGATTCTCTGTGATGGCGCAGTATCTGTCCGTTGAGGGAGTCCCCCCGGTATTGTGGTAGATGGATATCACCAAGGAGGGTGACGATGATTATTGGTATTCCCAAAGAGATTAAGGACCAAGAGTTTCGCGTGTCCACCCCACCGGGTGGTGTACGTGCCCTGACCTCAGCAGGGCACACGGTGATTGTACAAAGCGGTGCAGGGGCCGGCAGTGGCTTCAGCGATGAGGAGTATCGTCGCGCGGGGGCTACGGTCGTGGATACCGCGGAAGAAGTGTGGCGTCAGGCGGAGATGATCGTCAAAGTCAAAGAACCTTTGCCACCGGAATACCCCTATCTGCGGGAAGATTTGCTCCTCTTTACGTATTTGCATTTGGCTGCGTCGGAGGAGGTTACACGAGCCCTCATGGAGAGTGGAGCGACCGCCATCGCCTATGAGACGGTCGAGGATGAACATGGGCGTTTGCCCCTTCTCATCCCCATGAGTGAAGTGGCCGGCCGCATGGCCGTTCAGGTGTCGGCCTTTTACCTCCAACGCACCCAGGGCGGTCGTGGGAAACTCTTCGCGGGCGTCCCCGGCGTGCGCCCTGCGGACGTAGTCATCATCGGCGGGGGAACGGTGGGGACGAACGCGGCGCAGATTGCGTTGGGTATGGGCGCGCACGTGACTATTATAGAGAAGAATTTGGAACGACTTCGGTACCTTGATCACATCCTTCATGGCAGTTTGACAACGCTCGCGTCAAATGTGCACAACATTGCGGAAACCGTTCGGTACGCGGACGTGGTCATCGGCGCAGTACTCATTAAAGGCGCCCGTGCTCCCAAATTGGTCACCCGGGAAATGGTGTCGGAGATGAAGGAGGGCAGCGTTATCGTGGATGTGGATGTGGACCAGGGGGGATGTGTGGAAACCATCCATCCCACATCTCACAGCCATCCTACCTATTTTGTAGACGGTGTGCTCCACTACGGTGTGGCGAACATGCCGGGCGCGGTGCCCCGCACCTCCACCTTTGCTCTATCCAATGCCACTCTGCCCTACGTCTTGGCCCTGGCCCAGAAAGGATTCATTCAAGCCGTGAAGGACGATCTCGGTCTGGCGAAGGGAGTGAACGTGTACAAGGGCAAGATCACATATCCCGCAGTGGCCGAGGCGTTCGGTCTGGAGTACACGCCGTTGGAGTCCCTGTTGTAAGGCACAAAAATTGGCGGGATGTTCGCTGCCTTCGGCGAACATCCCGCTCTCTTTCTTTACCTTAATCCACGAACAGGTCCACGACTTGGAACATCTCCACGTCAATGAGGCCGTGATCCGTGAGTTTCAGCGCGGGGATGACTTCTAAGGCCATAAAACTCATGGCCATGAAGGGATCGTGCAGTTCGGATCCCAGGCGCTTCGCTTGTGCCCGAAGTGCATCGTATCCCCGGCGCACGTCCTCGATGGGGCGGTCGGACATGAGACCGGCGACGGGGAGGGGGAGTTGGGCCAACACTTGATTCCCTTGGGCCACGACCAATCCACCGTCCATTTCTCCTACTGCACGGGCGGCTGTCCACATGGAGGTATCATCTGCGCCGATAATGACTAAATTGTGATGGTCGTGGGCCACGGTGCCCGCGATAGCACCCGCTTGCAGCCCAAACCCTCGAATGAAACCCAAGCCCATACGCCCCGACGCTCGGTGCCGGTCGATCACCGCCATCTTGAGGATATCCCGCGCGGGGTCGGCCACGACTTCTCCGTGTTCCACGCGTGGGTCCTCGATGAGATGTTCGGTGAGCAATTGGTCGGGAATGTGACCGATGACCCGGATGCGTCGGCCCCGGGCGACCACACGAAAGTCCACGTCCTCCCACTTGACGTTCATGCTGGGGCGAGCGGCCGGTAGGCGTGTTGCAATCGCGTCGGGCACAACGTGACCATCCTGGGCGACCAACCGACCTTCTGTGAAAACCAGGCGTGGAACGGGATGGTGCAAATCATCGAACACGATGAGGTCGGCCCGTTTCCCCGGTGCGATGCCCCCTCGATCGTGGAGACGGAAGTACTCGGCAGGGTTCAGGGTGGCCATGCGGATGGCCGTGATGGGATCCACCCCCTCTTCAATGGCCACACGTACCATCATATCGATGGTTCCCTCGTCCATAAGGTCTCCGGGAATGCGATCATCTGTGCAGAATGCGAGGCGTCGTGCGTTCTCTTGGGTCACTAAGGGGAGGAGAGGGCGCAAGTTGCGGGCGTTGGTGGCCTCGCGGATGAAGATGTACATACCCCGGCGGAGTTTCTCCCGGGCTTCTTCCAGCGTCGTGCATTCGTGGTCGGAGGCAATACCCGCGACGACGTACGCGTTGAGCGCGTTTCCGGTGAGGCCCGGACAATGTCCGTCGATGACCCGGTCCGCGAACGCGGTGATTTTTTTCAACACATCGGGTATGCCGTTGACCACGCCGGGGAAGTTCATCATTTCCGCCAGCCCCAGCACGCGAGGCTCATCCTTTAGGGAGAGCAAATCTTCCGCGGTGAGGGTAGCCCCGTTGGTCTCCAGGTGCGTCGCGGGGACGCAAGA